>NZ_FOHY01000014.1:0-109811 GCF_900111525.1 Prevotella sp. kh1p2 | reverse complement strand
CGTAATAACTCCAGTTTTTCGATTTCATTGTACTGTTTCATGACTTTTTACTTTTTTTGCTTGATGTAAACTGTCAACTTATTCAGTACAGGTCACTCAGCAACTATAAAAGCGTAGAAGAAAATTCGGGGCGGCTACGTTTCACTCCACAATCAGGGGCAGGAAATTCTTTCTGAATACAGCAGGTACACCTGATCTTGCAACACCTCAAAACAAATCACTTATTAACCTTATGTTTCTGTGTTTCCAAATGCAGGGAGAAACATCGCCGGAAGACTTCGACCAAGCCTCTCGGCATCGCTTTTAGGCCCTGTTTTTCCTCTATCGGAAGCTCTGAAGTTACAAAACAACATTTTATTTACATTATTTTCCTTTTTCTCTTTCGGCTTTCCTCTTTTTTTATTAACTTTGCGCGCGAATTAAAGTTAAAATAAACAAAGATATCGGAATGGCTCACAAGCGCGCTCGCAGGAGAGCCAAAGCGGTTCGGAGTTATTTAATAATAAAATTAGGAGTTAAATTTAGCATACTGCTTTATGGGAATTTAGAGCTAAGAGCTTGTAATTGTCAACATCATGAAGACAGAAACGCACAATTAGCTATGAAACTTCAAAGAAATTAAAGATATGAAAGGAATCGTATTAGCAGGTGGTTCCGGCACACGCCTCTACCCTATTACCAAAGGCATCAGCAAGCAGTTGATACCCATCTTCGACAAGCCAATGATTTATTATCCCGTATCGGTGTTGATGCTTGCCGGCATACGCGACATTCTGATTATCTCAACTCCCTTCGACTTGCCTGGGTTTCGCCGCCTCTTGGGCGATGGCCACGAACTCGGCGTACATTTTGAATACGCCGAACAGCCAAGTCCCGACGGTCTCGCCCAGGCATTCATCATCGGCGAGAAATTCATCGGGACCGACAGTGTATGCCTTGTTCTGGGCGACAATATCTTCTACGGTTCCGGCTTCTCGGCCCTCCTGAAGTCGAGTGTAGCCCACGCTGAACAGCAGGACAAGGCCACTGTGTTCGGTTACTATGTCAACGACCCGGAACGTTACGGCGTAGCAGAATTCGATGCAGAGGGCAACTGTCTGAGCATTGAGGAGAAACCGACCTGCCCAAAGAGCAATTATGCGGTAGTAGGACTGTATTTCTATCCGAACAGCGTTGTCGAAATAGCCAAGAATATCAAGCCCAGTGCCCGGGGTGAGCTTGAGATTACGACTGTTAATCAGGAGTATCTCCGGCGTAAGCAACTGAGGGTTGAGACCTTGCAGCGCGGTTTTGCTTGGCTGGACACCGGTACGCACGACAGCCTCAGCGAAGCCAGCACGTTCATAGAAGTGATAGAAAAGAGGCAGGGACTGAAGGTGGCATGCCTCGAAGAGATAGCCTACAAGAAAGGATGGATTACCACCGATGAGCTGAAAGCAGTTGCACAGCCTATGGAGAAGAACGACTATGGCAAATACCTGTTGCGTCTGGCAGAAGGAAAGTGAACAAACAAAAAAATAAAGAAATAAGGAAATAAATAATACATGCAATAATGGAAGAAAATAAAAACTTAGAACAGGAAAACATTCAAGAGCAAGAAGAAAAATCGGCTTTTGACTTCCAAACCATTTACACGACGGTTATCCTCAACTGGAAGTGGTTCGTGCTTTCTCTCATCATTTGCCTCGGCTTGGCTGCAATTTACCTTCGCTACGCGACGCCTCGCTATCAGGCAACAGTGAAGCTGCTGATTAAGGACGACGACAACAGCGGCCGGAGAAGCAACAGTATCATGAACACCAACACGCTGGGCATGATATCGAATTCTAACGGCCTTGACAACGAGATGGAAATCCTCTCCTCGCGTTCATTGGCCGAGCAAGCCGTGCGCGACCTGAAGCTGTACATCACCTACAGCTCTGAGGGACGGGTCAGTAAGAAACTGCTCTACCAGAACCAGCCCATCAATGTAGACATTGACCCGGCTCACCTGGAGAAGCTCGACAATCCCATCGCACTGCGCATTGTACGCGAGGGCAACGGTTACCATGTCACCAGCACCTACTATGCCGGCAACAAGGAGTACAACATTGACAAGACCTTCCAGAGCATGCCCGCCACCATCGGCACACGTGCCGGCATCATCAGCTTCAACAGCAACGGTGCCATTCCCATGGTCGATGGCTCAGTTTTGAACGTAAATATCACCTCCCCCAAAAGAGCTTCTTATAAATATGTAGGCTCACTCCTTATAAGCCAAACCTCAAAGACCACAAGCATCGCTCAGCTCACGCTGACCGATGAGATTCCCCAGCGCGCCATGGACTACCTGAAGCAGCTGGCCATTTGCTACAATCGCCAGGCCAACGAGGACAAGAACGAAATTGCCGTCCGTACGGAAGAGTTCATTAATGGCCGTTTGGAGAAAATCAATGCCGAATTGGGTAACACTGAGGGCCAGTTGGAAAGCTACAAGAAGCGCAACAACATGGTTCAGTTGCAGATGAATGCCGAGCAGGCGCTGGCCGGACAGAATGAGTACAGTCAGAAACTGACGGAAGCCAACACACAGGTTGCCTTAATCAACAGCGTTGAGGAGAGCATGAAGAGTGGCGAGAAATACCAGACACTACCCGCCAATGTTGGTATCTCCGACCCTACGGTCAATGGTCTGATTAACAAATATAATGAGATAGCCCTCGAACGCAACCGCCTGTTGCGCAGTGCATCAGAGTCGTCGCCTACCGTAACTCCGCTTACTTCGCAGTTGGACGACCTGAACAACAGTATCAACCGTGCCATGACACAGGCCAGACGCGGCTTGCAGATTCAGCGCAGCGGCGTGGCAGCCCAATACGGAAGATACGCCGGACAGGTTGGAGCATCGCCTGAACAAGAGCGCATGCTGACGCAGATAGGCCGCCAGCAGGAAGTGAAATCGGGCTTGTACCTGATGCTGCTCCAAAAACGTGAAGAGAACTCCATCTCACTGGCAGCTACAGCCGACAAAGGTAAGCTGCTCGATGACCCTGCCTTTGCAGGCAAAATCAGCCCAAAGTCCTCCATCATCATGCTGGCAGCACTTATCTTAGGTCTCATTATCCCTGCACTGGTTCTATTCCTCATCAGCTTCTTCCGCTACAAGATTGAAGGCCACGACGATGTTGCCAAGCTCACAAAGCTGCCCATCCTCGCAGATGTTGCCGTTGCCAGCGACACAGCGAAGACCAAAGCCGACATTGTTGTACATGAAAACCAGAACAACCAAATGGAAGAAATATTCCGCAGCATGCGTACCAACCTGCAGTTCATGATGAAGGAAGGCGAAAAGGTCATCATGTTCACTTCCAGCACATCGGGCGAAGGCAAAACTTTCAATGCTGCCAACCTTGCCGTCAGCTTTGCCCTGTTAGGCAAGAAAGTAATCCTTGTGGGACTTGATATCCGCAAGCCCCGCCTGGCCGAACTCTTCGAGATTAACGACCACCAACATGGTATTACACCTATTTTAATAAAGGATGACCCTACGTGGGAAGATGTCAAAAGTCAGATTCTGCCTTCGGGCATCAACAACAACCTCGAATTGCTTATGGCCGGCCCCATTCCACCTAACCCATCGGAATTGGTTGCACGTACTTCACTGGACAAGGTAATTGACATCCTGAAAGAGAAATACGACTACGTGCTGATAGATACCGCACCTGTTGGTCTGGTTACAGATACCCTGCAGATTGGCCGCGTTGCTGATGCGACCATCTACATGTGCCGTGCCGACTATACACCAAAGGAGAGCTTCAACCTCATTAACGGTCTCGCCGCAGAGAAGAAGCTGCCCAACATGTCGGTAGTTATCAATGGCATCGACATGTCAAAGAAGAAATACGGCTACTACTATGGCTATGGACGTTACGGAAAGTATGGCCGCTACGGCCGCTATGGTCACTATGGCAAGTACGGCAGCTATGGTTCTTACGGTTCCTATGGCAGCTACGGTAACTATGCCGAAAGCCACTATGGCGACAAGAACGACACATCCATCAAGCGCTAACATGCGCTTGACGGGTGTGCCTAAATAACGCGCTACATCTATTTATCCTTACTAACAAGAACGAAGATACGCTATGATAATTGCCGTAGACTTTGACGGAACGATTGTTGAACACCGATATCCAGAAATTGGCGAAGAAGTGCCCTTTGCAACAGATACCCTACGCATGCTCATCAAGGAGCACCACCGGCTGATTCTGTGGAGTGTGCGCGAAGGTCAGCTGTTGGAAGACGCAGTGAACTGGTGCAAGAAACGCGGTGTAGAATTCTACGCCGTAAACAAGGACTACCCGGAAGAGATGGTAGAATACAACAACCACTTCTCACGCAAAATAAAGGCAGACATCTTTATTGACGACCGCAATTTGGGAGGTCTGCCCGACTGGGGGCAAATATATCACATGATACACGACCACGTGTCATACCGGCACTTGCTAAACGAAGCCAGACAGCAGGGCATAGAGGCTACCGAAGCACCAAAGAAGAGACACTGGTGGCAGTTTTAGCTCCCGTTTTCTTCGACTTGTAACAAAAAAAAGGAATTCGACCTCGAAGCAAGTTAATGACAACCTACATGAGAAATAGGAGACATGACAGCTTCGAGGTCGAATTGTATATTTGAAGAAACAAGCTAACACCAATAGAAAAGGATGCTCCCCATGCGCATGGAAAGCATCCTTCAAATTTCCCGGGACTATCTTTTTAGTCGGTCAGGAATATAACTTCATCAAATAACCTGTGCAAAACTCAATGACGATCGAGAAAATCTCTTATCCATAAATAAAGTTTTCCATGTTCTACATGGCTCTTCCGCGCCAGCCATCTCAGTGTTCTATAGGGCAGCCGGTTGCGGTTCAGACGTCGTACGGTGTAGTAAACGCCACATGTAGTCATCAGCCCTAAAAGCACCACAACAACGAACTGGACTGTCGCACTCCCTCCAAGTTGGTAAGCAACTAACCACACGAGCATGTTGACACAACCCAACGAACATTCCATAAAGGTTGTGCCGGCATGTGAGAACCCCATCTCTATAAACAGATGGTGAAGGTGTGACTTGTCTGGCTCAAAAGGTGAAACGCCCTTTATCATTCTGGCTGTCATTACCCGCAAGGTATCAAATACCGGTATGCTCAAGACACTCAGACAGAAAGCAACCACACTCATGTTTGTAAACTGTGCCTGCACCTTCGAGGTATTGTCTATTGCATGCAGACAGAATATCACCATCAGCATGCCCAACATCAGTGTACCGGCATCACCTATGAACATTTTGGTTTTAACTCCAAACACATTATGCAGGAAAAACGGCACCAAAGCTCCTGCTGCCAGGAAAGCCATGATAGCCATTGTACCGTCAAAGGAGCAGGCAAATACGATACCGAAAACAATGCAGGCCATCGTGCAGAAGCCAGATGAAAGACCATCAACGCCGTCAATCAAGTTAATAGAGTTGATGATACCGCAACCGGCAATGGCGCTCAGTGGGAGCGAAAGGTAGACAGGTAACTTTCCGATACCAAAAATACCGTGCATATCGTTCATGTTCGTAAGATCCATTTTGACCACAAAAGCAATCATGGCAACCTCCAAAACAAGCCTCACCACCGGACTCAGGCCGAGTATATCATCCATCAGCCCTACATAGAGCATCATAGTTAAGGCAACAATGCACGTGAACAGCGCAAACGAGTCAAAGAATACACTCACCACTCCGGCACCTACAACAATGCCAAAATAGACAGCCATGCCTCCCAATACCGGTACTGGCTTTCGCTGCAACTTTCGGTAGCAGGGCTTGTCGACAATATCTTTCATCAAAGCAACCCTTACAATCACCGGGTGAATCACCCATACCATCATCATTGAAACCACAAAGGGCATCAGCATTCCCAAAATGGCAATACGCCATGTAATTAATCCGTTCATCTTGATATAAAGCTCTCAAAACTAATAAAAAAAACACCTTAATTATCAGAAATAACTATCGGCAAAACCAAACTTGGCGTAATGAAGAAATCGGTTAAATGTCCCGCACAGCCGAACCCATGAATTTCAGGAAACAATAGGCAGATTCACCCGGAAACAATTTTGCATTGCGACTGTACACCGGTATTTGTCCGGCGAAAGTAACCAGCTTCTTTAAGATAGGATTGGCATTAACTGGCAATTGTTTCTTTTTCTGTCTGGCTCCAAAGTTACCTGTACTAAGAACATTTTCCATCAGTTGCATAGCTTTTTCCTCTTGTCCTGTCTCATAAAATGGCATGTGATGTTTGGGGAAACCTAAAAACTCTACCGCCAACACAGCAAACAGACACCAGAATTTTCTGACACCGAGCATGTTGATGTCCTCTTCAAGCAACTTTGTATTTATCTTGGTATAATTCTTGTCCATATACATCATCCAGTCGGAAATCTGTCGAAGACCAATCCCCCCGTTCATAAAGTGGTTCAGCAGATGAATGAAAATGAAGAGCACATTAAAATTGTCTGACGCTATTAAAATTTCACTTGGCTTTCCCGAAATAGCAGCTTCGGTTATCGATAGTTTCTGTATCGGTTCTATTCTTCTTTTCGCCCAATCCATTAGATGCTTGTCACACTGCCTACATATAGAACTATGTATGTCTCCATGTAACTCGACAACGAAACCAGCACAATCATAATCTGAATGTTTTCTACCAGATTTCTCTCCTCCTACTCTGTCGGAAACTTGTTCCAACAATAATTTAGCTTGCTGATAATCATCATCTTGAGGAAAAAACAAATCAATGTCTCCCGGCTGTCTATGAAGCGGCATTGCATAATTTACGGCTGCTCCTTGTCCCTTTAAAAGCAAACAATGACACCCCTTGCCAATCAATTTATACATCAAAATTGGTACAAAGGCATTCATCCGCTTATTCTCCGTTTCAACGTCAGAGACTTTTTTCAGCAAGCTAAAATAGATGTTCCGTGACGGCTGCATGTTGTGAGGAAGTAACATCATGCCATCTGTAACCTGTCCTACCACGGTTTGTATGAGCGCTATATCTACTATCTCTGCCCATTCTTCCTCATTTGTTCCATGAAGTGCCTCTATCAACTGCCGAAAAATCTCTGAATCCGGTGACGGTTGGTAGAGGCCCAACTTGTATATTTGCAGGAACTTTATCTCCGTCGTTTTCATTATTGTTGAATTAGCCTATTTCCTCAAGATATACTGATATATCCATGTCCGCAGTTTAGTGGGAAAGGTTACCTGTGCAAACCTGAGACAATAGTTCTTCAGTAGAACTGGATATGAAATCAGACCTTCATGGTACATGAACTTGAAAACCTTCATGTGTTGGTTAAAATAGGCAAGACCGCCACGCCGTGCAAACTGGTCGGCACCAGAACGCACATTAACCACCACATCGGGAATATTGCGGAACTTGCAATGGCTCTTCATCATGCGGGCCCACAGGTAGAAGTCTTCCTGACGGAATTTACCCGAATAGTTGCCAGCTCTCATTAGATCGGCCTTCTTCATGATAACCGTCACATGATTCACACCACATCGGGTTTGCATCATCTTATAGATACCTTCATTGTCAAGCGGCAGCAATCGTTTGGAAACAATATTCTCCGGTTCGCCAACGAACTCTGTTATCATGCCTCCCACCATACTTAATTCCGGGTCTTCTTCAAAACATTGCATCTGCTTCTCGAAGCGGTCGGGCAAAGATATATCGTCAGAATCCATCCGGGCAATATAATCATACCGACAGTTTTCACATGCAATGTGCAAAGCCTCGCCCAAGCCGCGGTTTACTTCCTGGGGCAGGAAGACTATATTCGTAGGAATATTGGCACAGTGCGTCTTTCTTATTTCTTGCTCAATTACCCTAATAAGAGATTGTGGAAGCGGACCATCTCCTACTATTACGATCTCATCCGGCTTCAACGATTGATTTATGACAATGGAGTCCAAAGCATCTTCCAGATATTCTAGATCGTCATTCTTATAAATAGACATTGCTACCGAGAATGGTATTTTTTCATTCATGTTCAATATGCATTTTAATCTCTACTAAATATATCCCTAGTATAAACTTTCTCTATTACATCGTCCAAACATGAATCATATCTATTAGCTATAATAGCTTGACTTCTTCTTTTAAAATCATTAATGTCGTTTACCACTAAACTTCCAAAGAATGTAGATCCATCTTCGAGTGTTGGTTCATAAATAATAACAGCGGCACCTTTTGCTTTGATACGTTTCATCACACCTTGAATACTGCTCTGACGAAAATTATCCGAATTAGACTTCATAGTTAATCTGTAAACTCCAATTACACATAAATGTTCAGTATCCGGATTGTAGCTACTATTATTTGTATAGTATCCAGCCTTTTTGAGCACTTGCCCAGCTATAAAATCCTTGCGAGTTCGGTTACTGTCTACAATAGCTTGTATTAGATTCTCTGGAATATTCTTATAGTTTGCCAATAGTTGTTTCGTATCTTTCGGCAAACAATATCCTCCATAACCGAAACTAGGATTATTGTAAAAACCTCCAATACGTGGATCTAGACAAACTCCTTTTATAATATTCATAGAATTTAGCCCTTTTATTTCTGCATATGTATCCAACTCATTAAAATAACTTACACGTAAAGCCAAATAGGTGTTAGCAAAAAGTTTCACGGCCTCTGCTTCAGATAACCCCATGAATAAAGTCTCAATATTTTCTTTTATAGCACCTTGTTGCAGCAATGCTGCGAACTTATGAGCAATCTCGTCCATACGCTGGTTATCTTCGGGTCTACCAACAATGATGCGACTGGGATAAAGGTTATCGTAAAGAGCTTTGCTCTCTCGTAGGAATTCTGGTGCAAAGAGTATATTATCAGAATTATATTTTTCACGAACATATTCTGTATATCCTACTGGAATTGTAGATTTAAGTACTATGATTGCAGCAGGATTAACTTTAGCCACCAAATCTAGCACTTCTTCAACATGACTAGTATCGAAGAAATTTTTTTCTGGATCGTAATTAGTCGGTGTTGCTACAACTACAAAGTCTGCATTTTTATAGGCCTCTTCTCCATTTGTTGTAGCTGTAAGATCTAATTTCTTCTCTGCAAAGTATTTCTCTATATATTCATCTTGTATTGGTGACACCCGTTTGTTTACCATTTCTACTCTTTGGGTAACCACATCCACAGCTGTCACATGATGGTGTTGACTAAGCAAAATAGCAATACTCAAACCTACGTAGCCAGTTCCGGCTACAGCAATATTAATATCTTTTTCCATATTCTTAACAAATTAATAATATTCCGAATATTTTATAGTAGACTATAAGTCCAAAGGATTGTCTTCGCTTTTAAACCATTCTACAAATTTTCTTATACCCTCATGTAGTGTGACATGCGGCTTATATTCTAACTCATTTTCTAATCGTGTTGTATCCGCATATGTCATATATACATCGCCCTGCTGCATTGGTAAATATATTTTTTGAGCTTCTTTGCCCATTTCCGCTTCTATCTCATGTATAAAGTCCATTAGCTTTACGGGACGAGAACATCCTATATTATAAATACGATAGGGAACAGAGTTTTCATAAATTCCTCTATCTGTTGCGGAATCTATTACACGAATTGTTCCTTCTACTATATCATCAATATAGGTAAAATCACGCATCATGTTTCCATTATTAAAAACTTTAATAGGTTCACCTTTTGAAATAGCAGTGGCAAATAACATAGGGCTCATGTCTGGTCGCCCCCAAGGACCATATACAGTAAAATATCTCAATCCAGTTGTAGCAAAACCATATAATTTACTGTAACAGTGAGCCATTAATTCATTGCTTTTTTTACTTGCAGCATATAGACTTACTGGAGTGGTTACTTTATCATCTTCACTAAATGGCGTTTTAGAATTCATGCCATATACAGAACTTGAAGAAGCAAATATCAGATGTTTGATATTATAATTTCTACATGCTTCCATGATATTAAGGAATCCATAAAGATTACTCTGCATATAAGAATATGGATGAGTGATAGAGTATCTAACCCCGGCTTGCGCTGCAAGATTTATAACTTTATCGAAATGATAACGAGCAAATAGTTTATCTAAAACAGGCTTGTCAGCTATTGATATGCGAATAAACAAACAATTATCAAATAGTGTACTTTTAACAATATTCGAATCCCAAGCAGCTTCGTTTGACAAGATGCCACACCGCTGCAATCGTGCATATTTTAGTTTGGGATCGTAATAATCGTTAATGTTATCAACTCCCACAACAAAGTCTCCCCTTCTAGCAAGTTCATACATTACTTTCGAACCTATAAAACCAGCTGCACCTGTTACTAATATTCTCATTTGTTTGTTTTTTGTAATTGATGTTATTATTATTACCTATCCCCAACTATAAAAAATTTCTATTAAATGCATAAGAAGGATTTTGAATAAAACTTATTTTCTAGTGATTTTTAAAATAATATTCACCCATTCTTTCACTATATTGTCCGTTCTAAAATTTTCAGCCAATTCAAGACTTTTCAAGGAAAATTGATGCAAGCGTTCATTATTGCTCATTAATTTATCTAAAGCACTAGCAAATGCGTCAACATCGCCGACTGGTACCACATATCCATTTTCACCTTCTTTCACAAGTTCTTCTGTTCCAGATACTTTTGTAGTTACTACTGGTAGTCCAGAACAGACAGCCTCTATCATGGAATTGCTCATGCCCTCATAATTACTTGATAAAACAAAAATCTGAGATTTCCTCATCTCTTGGATAATGCCTTTTGAAGTCCCTGGAAGCATTATCTTTTCGTTTAATTGGAGACGATTAATTAATGTTTCTAAAGATTTTCTTTCCGGTCCTTCTCCATAAATAACAAGATTCCAATTAGGATATTTAGTTGATATTTTTGAAAAAGCTTTGATCAGCATTGTTTGATTCTTTTGTGGAAATAATCTGGCAACAGATATTATGTTATTTGTTGGCAATTGCTGAGGTAAATTGCTTGGAGACTTGGTATGCACAAAAGTTGCCATACCATTATTAAACACTTCATCTCTGACAGGATTAACAATGACAGATGTCTTACGCTTAAGCCCTCCCCACACAAATTGTTTTCGGATAGATTCAGTCTGTACAACTAACCACTCTGTATAAGGCAAGAAAATTCTCTTTAACGCATTTCTCTTCCAATTCATAAACTTCGGATCATTTCTTTCTGATGAAATAATCTTTGTATTTATGCCTGCCAAAGCCGCTATAGTAAAACAATATACACCCTCTGTGAAAGCAATTACTACATTCGGCTTCTCCTTTTTTACATGCTTTCGTAGCCATCCCATCTTTTTAAAGGTGCACATAGTATCGCTAACAATATTAATCTGCCCCTTAGAGCTCTGTAATTCATTATCAGTTATTGCTTCATTTTCCCGCTCTGGAGAAGATACATTTTGCAAAAATGTTACTTTAACATTTTTATCTACCTTATAGTAGTAATCATTAAAAAGCAAACAAACTATCTCTACCTCGCATTGTGCTGGGAAGGCCATTTCATGAGATCTTCCAAAATCGGACGTATTAGCAAACTTATTTGCTAAGAGGGACACTACTCGTTCAGAACCTCCACTGCCTAAACTTGAAAGTATAAAAAATATTTTCATTTAACTTTTTTACTTTATCATCTCTTTTCTGATGAATTTATCTTCAGAAAGTTTCATGAGCATTCTCTTTTTTTCTATGTAACTCATTCCCTTTGAATTGAGGTTATATGATAAATTTCTTTCTTCGAAAGTCTTCAAGCTACAGATAATTTTGGCGGGGTTTCCTCCTACTACGACATTAGAAGGAATTGATTTGGTAACTACACTTCCTGCAGCAACAAGCACATGATCGCCAATTGTCACACCTGGCATAATAAGAGACCGCGCACCTATATATACATACGAACCAACTACAACTTTTCCGAAGCTATCAAAATTCGGGTATTCATACCGTAGTACTTGACCACCTCCATGTGTAAACATTTTCACTCCAGTTGTAATTTGACAATGGTCACCTATTGTAATCAAATAACCTTCTGAGCCCCAGAATCTTGATTCAATATAATTTGCTTTACCTAACGTAACGCCATCTTGGATTGCTTGCCTATCTAACGAATAAAAGAGTTTAAAGAAATAACTTTTTATTTTAATATACATATTTATCATGTCCTGCTAGCCTTGTTTTAAGAATTAAATCATATAAAGTTATTTAGGAACGTTTCCCATCTATCAATGGTTTTATCTAATGTGTAGTATTTTGATCTTAAAATAGCCCCAACCTGGAGTTCCTTTCTATAGTTTAAATTCTCTATAAGTTTTTCTATACTATTGGTGAGAGTGTGTTGATTATTCGGTTCATAAAGGATTCCCTCACCTGAATTAGTTATTATTTCAGATTGTCTCCCCCTATAATCTGCAGCAATACATGCACATCCTTGACTCATTGCTTCTATAAGAACAAGTCCGAAACCTTCATATCTGCTACTCAATACAAAAACAGAAGCTTTTTTAAATATTTCTTCCATACAAGTCTGAAAACCGAGAAATTCTACAGAATCGATTACGCCACAAGTCTTGCAAATATCCCTCAAAAATCTTAGAGATTTTTCTGATCCTTTGCCAGCAATTTGAAGTTTCCAGTCTAATATTTTATTTTCACTTTTGTATCTTTCCTGTAATTCACCCCACGCTTTAATCAACAAATCGAATCCTTTTACAAACCAAGCATCAAGTCTTCCCGCTGCTAATATTATATTCTCTTTTGAATCTAAAACTATCTTTGTTTCATTTGGTAATGGACGATTTCTATCCTCGATTGAAAGAGGATCTAATGAGAGAGGATTGGGCATTACCGTGACATGCTTCAATCTTTTACCAATATATTTCTTATCTGCTTTTGTTAGTACTGTTACATTCTTGTAAATTTTATTCAACCAAAACTTAGAAATGTAATGTACTTTAGTTAACGGCGCATCAACAGGTCTTTCAAAAGAATTGTGATCTGTTGATATTATTTCAATATCAAGACCAAAAGAAGCAATCTTTGCAATCAGCGAAGTGACACCTAAAATACAAATAGCAACTTGTGGTTTATATTCTTTCATGTATTTACGAAGATACTTAATTCCTACTCCCCATTTTATTAGCTTGTAACTATTATCTCCAGTTAACTGCATTTTTTCAATATTTCGGTCAACCTGAAATTCTTCTCTCTCATGGAGATTTGTTATAATATATACTTGATGACCTCGTCTAGAAAACCCGTTAGCAAGTTGTACCCCTACTTGCTCAGCTCCACCATTACATAGTTGCCCTTGAACTATAAAAATTTTCATCAACTATTACTGTACTTCTATTAACACTGGGGTTTCACTCATCCTTTGTTGAGCATCGTTATATTTAACATTAAAGAAATATACAAAAATAAAACCTAATACTACATAGTAAACTATTTGCTTCGGTTTGGATAGTGCCGCAGCAATCCAAGGGAGGATAAACATTTCAACAGTTGCGAACATGGTAGACGTTCTGCTCGCCAATGCCGTATAATTGCCAAAGAAAATTAATATTAAGGTGGAATAGAAATATGCAGTCCTCATCAAGTAATAGTCGTTATATTTCTTTTTAAGTGCTGATTCATAAAAGGTAAATATCAATAAAATAAAAGTCTGGAAATAAATCATAGGATTTGCCAACCCTTGACCCTCAGTATAATCCCCTTCTGTGTAGGTTTCATATTGCAGGTCTTCGCTATAAGTATCCACAGTCTCTGAAATAGCACCTGCCAAAGTCTGGGACAACACCATAGTCAGGATAATTCCTATTATAATATGCACCCTTTTTATCTTAATTTGCCCTAAGAAGTATAAAGGCAGGCCAATCAATGCCATGTGGTGACATTGATAGCCAACAAAAATAACTAACAGATACAACCATAATTTCTTTTCTCTGATCAGGTCAAGCGACAGAAGTATCATCAAAATTACCAATGATGATCTCATCTGGATAAAATCTCTATTCAACAAGAAACGAGCTATATAATCACATAGCCCAATCAACGGAATAAGACAATATCTCTGTAGGTTTTTGTAGAGCAGATACATGGATATACCCCCCATTACGAACAGATAAAAACGTGAACTATTAAAGACAAATTTAATAACCGAAGCTATAAAAAGATATCCATGTTCGCTATATCCAAATGGGTCAGTATTCCAGGCCTCCCATGGATAAGGAGCAAAGTCGAACGCCATTTGATAGACAATTTCATCAGGCCATCCATCACGAATGCCAATCATGAAAGTCAAAGCGCACAGAGATACTATCAGAAATTGATTTATCTTCGTATATTTCTGATATACTAAGACAATGCTAATTATATAGAATAAGGCAAAAACGATTACCATTGGTTTATTTTAACAGATGCTTCACTTTCAGACCCATGCCTATTACCCGTATGACAGGTTGATACCATCCTACACATGATAAATAAAGAAGCCATCGTTCCATCTTATGGTTGTATGTATTCAGCACATTGTGCCTGTAACAATAGAATTCCTTCTTAAAAGCCCGTGAAGAATAAAACTCTTTACCCCACCAGAATGCTTTTGCAATTACATCAATAGTTTTCTTGTTATACACATCATCATCAAAGCCTGTTCCTTTCAGCAATTCGTAGAACAAATTGCGTGCTTTCCAATCTTCTTCTAAGGTAGCATTAGTATATCTTTTGGAAAGAGAATTCTGATTCAAAACCCTAACATAATGATAAAAGGCTTTATTAAGATAAGAGACCTTGAGGTTGCTTTTTAGTAATGCAGCTACAACATATTGATCCTCACAAAATGATAATTCATTTGGGAAATGGATATCATGTTTCTGATAGCAGGATAATCTTATCAGTTTATTGCATGTGGATCCGTGAATGGTTGAAAACAACTCTTTAAGCACGACAAGATGATCCAATGACGATGGCTTTTGCTTATTTATTTTCTGACCCTTATAACTATTCTCGAAGAAATCGCAAATCACCATATCTGCATCGGTATCCTTGGCCTTTTTATATAGTTCTTCCAACATAGTTGGTTCAACCCAGTCATCTGGGTCGACATGAATGGTGTATTCTCCTTGAGCATGGTCTATACCAAACTGTCTGGCAGACGAAACACCTCCATTTTTTTTATGAAAAGCCTTGAAGTGAGGATATTTCGATGCACATTCATCAATTATCTTTCCACAATTATCGGGACTGCCATCGTCTATCATCAGCACCTCGAAATCAGTAAAAGTCTGACCTACCAATGATTCCAGACATAACGCTAAAGAACTTTCGGCATTATATATAGGTACAATAACGCTGACTGCACATGTTTTACTAGTATTATTATCCAATGTTATTGTTGCTATTGGTTATTTTTAATCATGTGTATATGCTGCGAATCCAAGTAGCCATAAAAACCGTATGTTAACATTCACTGTATAGCTAAACTTCAAGGCACTTGAAAGATATCTTCAGGAGCCTTGAGTGATAACTCCAAGTATGTCGGAGCATAGTTCAAAAACACAAGAGAATATTATCAATTGGAAATCTCTGTAAACCAGAATGTTAGAATCATTAATCCGATGAAATAAAGGGACACTTAGAAAGATGGGGGCAAAACCTTAGAAAAGGAACACTCTGTTATCAGCAGTTTAGCAGTTCTCCCTATCTACCATCCTTACACATTTGTACTCACGTGCAGCATACCACCTTTTATAAAACATCAAACTCACAATCCTCTCTGCATAGTTATCAATAATATACTGCAAACTATTGTATGCTATAATGACAGTTAACCTGCCTCAAGAGCCATTTCTCAGACGAATCTCTGTATTCCACCAATTTCTTATCTACATCCGTATAATTAATATGTAGCTGGCAACGCTCGTTTGGATGCTCCAAAGAAATTATCCTATCCTGCAATCCTACCTTCGTGAGTAGATTATTAGTCCTAGCATCTTTGTCACCATTGATACAGTAGAAATCCTTATGAAAAAGAATAGAAAATACCTGCAAATGAAAAGAGCCACCACAGACAACCGTAGCATTCTTGATGAGGTTTAGAAATTCTTCTGGTCCCGTAGGAACATATTCGTCAATATCGAATTTCCTTATATCCTTAGAATAATAGGCTTTCTCCGTAACAATCTTTAACCCCAATTCCTTGCCCAGCTTACTTACTATACTAAAATATTTAAATGGCAATCCCACAGGTGTATAGAAAAATATATATGACTCCTTTATAATAGGCTCATCAGTTATCAATCTACCATAATCTCTTCCATTAAGTAATAATGTGGGGTCGCAAACGACCTCAACGCTTTCTACTCCTATCTTATTACAAAGAATGTTCCTGGCTTTCTCTTCACGAACAGAAATTGCCGCGAATTTATTTATTTGTCTTTTATAATAATCAATAGCATTTTTCTCTGGATATTGTCCCATTGAGGCTGCATAAGCTATCTTTGTCCCGTGAAACCAATTTCCGTAATATGCCTCTGTAGCATCAGGAGCACTTGCATTCCAAATCTGGTCACTACCGCATATCAACATATCATAATCAAATTCTGCAGTTTCCAAATCTTTGATAGTGGAATACTCCTTTGATGTATTTAGTTTTTCATGTAAGAAAGTGTCGAAGAGATGCCATTTTTTGTATAGAGGTTTTATAGAACTTGGATATAAAACAAACCTTTTAAGCGTAGCAAAAAAGACATCCTTCCTTGCAAAACTTATTGGTTTATGATAGATAACTTTCTGTATATGGGATCTATAGTTTACAATTTCTAATTGGTTGCCTTTTTTTTCCAAATAAGTTTGTAAGGCCCATGCCTGTAACATGGAACCGTAATTGAAAGAAGCGTGGAAAGTAATAATACCTATTTTCATATTCCACAAAAGCCATGAATTATACACTTCAGCATATCCCATCGCCCCATGCCGATTTCCTTACGCTTAGAAAGCCAGTATCTTGTTTGGTTTAAAGGGCAAGCCTTAATACCGCTGATAATATCTGCACTATACATATGAACAAAATGTTCATCAATAGAATTACGCAAATTATAGAGGATTTCCTTGTCAGCAAATGACTCTGGTTCCTTTACAAAGAAATCCTCAAACCATTTACGCTCAGCTTTAATCGCTTTGATTTTACCTTCAATATTATTGGTTGCGCTACTGATGCTCTGCCGATTCACTCTATACTGGAACCCCACTTCTTGAGTATTAGCTATACCTGCCTTTTTTCCTGCTTCATAAGCAGATATTGCATCCGATCCCCAAGCAAAGGGGAGTGAGTAGAAGCCCCCATGCTGCCGAAGAGCATGCACCTGATAGCAATAGTCACCTATAAACATACTTCCTCCGTTCCAACGATTAAAAATCATCTCATATACGGATTCTTCTAATTTCCTTAAAGGAGTAACTTCAATGACATTATCATTTTCATCTATCAGTTCCGTTCTCGAATAATAAACATTCTTTCCAGAAAATCTGTCTATAAGTTCTTCCAAATCTTGAAGGCAATTTGGTCTCAACATATCGTCATCGCCCATACAGATAATATAGTCTCCTGTAGCATACTCTAAACATTTATTCCAGTTATCTACTACATGCTCAGCACCGAAATTCCGCTCATTGCGGTAATATCTTATTCGCTCGTCAATGAAGCAATCTACTATTGACTTAAGATCTTCAGGTGAGCAATCATCAACAATAATTAGTTCAAAGTCTCCATACGTTTGGTTAAGAATACTACTAATAGCAGTCTTAAAATACTTCTTTTTATATGCTGGTATTGTAACAGAAAATTTCATCTTTAATATATCTTGTTATTCATCTATCCGTAGTAACGACATTCTTCGCTCTCTTGCCAAGACTTCTCCAACAGGTTTTACAGTCACATTATAATACCCAATGAAAATTGAAACTATTGACCTACTCGCTGGGGTGCCTCTTAACAAAGCATATTTAATACGGAACTATTTTTCCGATTAAGACTTAAGATTTTTTTTAAAGATTAATGCTAATAAACTATTCAACAATGGAGTTACTATTAGAATCTTCAATAAATTTGACTTACAATCAGTGAATTTATAAGAGAGAAAAAAAAGTTTCATTTCTTTTATATCTCTTTTCTCTCCAAATGCAAAAATATGTTTATAGAATTTGCGATAATACTGTCTATCAATTTCTATTTTAATTTCTTGAGAAACGTTATATCGGTATGCAAAATCTATTCTTTCTCTATGCAGATCTTTTTTATAAATAAATACTTTTTTGTCTGATTTTGAATGACTTGCACTTTCCTGAAGAATTCTATAAACACAAGTTATTTTATCCATGTAATGTACTCGAGAATTCTTGAAAATTTCAAGTGCAAAAGCAAACGAAACATCTATGTAGCCATTTTTAGATCCATACTCCATATATTTATATAAATTTCTTCGGTACAACCACGACATTGGAGCGATATAGCCTGCTCTCAGTAAATGTTCTTCAAAAGAGAGTATTGGTTTATTTTTAATATAAGGAGATGGTTGCATCCCTAAATTTTGATTGTAGATATTGAAATTTGTATATACTAATCCATATTGCGGATTAGATTCTAAGAAATTTACTTGAATTTGTAATTTATTAGCATCAGTCCAATAATCATCACCTTCACAAAAAGCAATATACTTAGCTTTAGTAGCCATTATTGCGTCATTAACAATTCTCCTTAGACTCCCGTCATGCTTGGAATACTTGTTTTCTTTTTCATATATTGGTTTGATAATGTCTGGATATTTTCGCTCGTATTCTCGTATAATATCAGCAGAACCATCTGTGGAACAATCATCGTGAACAATGGCAACAAACCTAAAATCTGTTTCCTGCATTACGAAACCATTAAGACACTGCCGAAGATATGGTTCGTGATTATAAACTAAGCACTGGATAGCAACAACAACCGGATTTTCTTTTTCTTCCATTAATACTATTTTTTGAACATACCTTTGCACTCTCTCAGTTCCTCACGAGAAAAGAGGAAAGACCCTCCGAGATAACAGATAAAACCAAGGAACATTCCGGTGATAAGTTTAAAAATTTCTCCATCAATTGTCAGAGTACAGAAATAAACAACCACTCCCATTAATACAGAGTTAAGAAAAATGGGTAGCAAGTCTTTCAACTGTTTCAGATAACCTACGTCAATAAGTTTCCCTGTATAATATGTGTTTATAATGAGTGAAAACATAGAAGAGAAAATCATTCCCACACACATAGCGACCACTCCTAAGGGAATAGTAACGCACATGATGCATACTCCTATAATCTTCTTGATGACTTCCAAATTCAAGAACAAATCAGAGCGGCCTTTCACTTGTAGGAGATTCAGATTGATAGCGTGGATGGGATACCACATGAGCGCAAAACAAACTATTTGTAGGTACATAACGCATCCGTCCCATTTCGACGTAAGTACAACGCGAATGAGCGGTGACGCTATGGCAGCCAGCCCAACCATAAGGGGGAATACGACAAAAGCAGACGCTCTGAGTAAGCGTCGGTAGTCGCTTTGCAGACGAGGTAAATCATCTTGAATCGTGCTCAACACTGGGAATGTAACTCTTTGCAAAACTCCTGTGATGTTTGACGATGGCAATTGGGCCCAACCTAACGCACGAGAAAAGTTACCCAATTGCGCAGATGTATAAAATTTCCCAATGATAATGGGATATATGTTACGGTATACTGTGTCGAACAAACCAGATACTAAAAGCTTTGAACCGTAACCAAATAAATAATTGAACGATTCTCTCGAGAAACCTGTCCTTGGTCGCCATTTAGACATCAGCCATAGCAAGACCATCCTCGCCAATGACCCTGCTATACCCTGCCATACCAACGACCATACACCCAAACCTCGATATGCCAAGACAATGCCAACAATTCCTGATAAAATTGTTGCTGTCAATGTGACCTTGGCCTGCGACTTGAAATCTATGTTAATGGTGTAAAGTGCTTGTTGAACCACACATAGCGAATTAAGAATGATACCGAGCCCGGTGACACGAATGATAGAGGAAAGAATAGGCAGATTATAGAAGCCAGCTACCAATGGTGCAATCAGAAACAAGAGGATATATGAGATTATTCCCACCACGATATTAAAATAAAAGCAAGTAGAGAGGTCTTCCTCTTTCCTATCGGTTTTGCGAACCAGTGCATTCGAAAATCCACTATCCACAAAGCTCTGAGCTACGGCAAAGAAAATAGCTATCATTGCAACAATACCATAATCGCTCGGCGTAAGAATGCGTGCAAGGATAATAGAGAATAAGAACTGTACTCCCTGATTGGAAAACCGCTCTACGCTGCTCCATAAAAGTCCCCTACTCGTCTTATGTTTTAGAGATTCTACCATCTTGAACATCTATAATTAATTATATCTCCCTACACACTTCAAAACCTTTCAAAAATACTCTGGATAAGAAAGAGCTGAAATGCATAGTTTTCAGCCAAATAGGCAAATGATCAAATATAATTACTCACCTAAGTATGTATCTATTTCATGATTGAAGGGAACTAATTAGATGGAGAGCCCTTGCAAAACTGTTCAATAAATGCCTTCCTCTGATCCAACATCAATTGTTCTTGCTCTTTTTTTTTGCTATTAAAAAGAGTGTTTTGATAATTAATTATTGCTTGGACATTTAATTTGGGAAGTATACCAAAGTCGTTAATTAAGAACTGAGTTTCGTCATATAGTTGATTGTGAAAAGTATTATCTAACATACCTATACTCTTCATATATGTATATCTCTTGTCACCCCAAATACCACGAACTAATTGAACTGTTGGGATATTATTAGCTATACCAAATGTGAACAAGTGATACTTTTGGCACAAAATAAATTGTGCATTTTTTACATAGTATAAAGCATTCTCTATCGACAACAAGCCTTTATTACTAACTTCTGTTATTATTTTTGTATCAGGACACAAACGATTAATAGTTTCTGCTTGGATATATCCGCCATAACGGCTATCTAATGGAAGCAGATAAATATCTACATTAAGATTCTTCTTTAAATCATCCATGAATCTTCTAATGTGGCTTGCATTTTCTTCAATCTCCTTAATTGAAATGCATGTTTCAAAAATCGCATAGGGGTGTTTGATCCCCCCCCCCGAAGAATGTAGCCTATAATTAACAAAATACAAATCATCCGGCAAACTACAAACATTATTTATTCCCAAAGTCTTCATATAAAGACATGAATACAGACTGTCCCGTGCCATTATTTTCGCGTTTTGTAATCGTCCAAGGCAAAATCTAAAAAAATCAGTAGCAACTTCAAAAGGACCATATGTGTTCCCAAGAAATACAATTCGCTTACCTAAGGACTGAGCCATAAACAAAACACCAAATATAGAAAGTAGTTTTGGCATTCTTGTGTTAGCTGTCCAGTAATAATTGAAATAACCTCCTCCTGTAACGACAAGCGTATCTAAATCGGCCAACTCTGACTCTACATGCTCTTTGTTTTGGATTATATCAATAATTTCTGAGGGCACATATAAATGGTTACAAAGACTATGTGATGCGGTTGTGCCTTCTTTGATTTTTTCATACGTCCAAGCTATATGAACCGGGACAACAGTGACATTGTAATCTTTAAAATAACGGTAAGAAATATCTTCAGTTACCTCTTGATTGTAGGTAAACAATTTTATATCTTTTTCATCTATGTCGTATACATCATTAACAAGCATAGCATAATCACCGAAATTGGTGTCACCAAATGGACCTACATAGCCTATCATATTCTCCAATCTAAAAGAAATTCAACTTGATCAACATCAAAAACAGGAATGTGACAGGTATTTTTAACATCTTCTCTGTCTTTATATGCATTATCGATAAATATTGCATCTTTATAAAGGATGCTCTGAGACTTTGGAGTCTCAAATGAATGTATATGAATTATTTTATAAAACAAGGACTTTGATATGGCATATTTACCTAATGTGGTATTGAGATCCTCTTCATGTCTAGTTATAAGTATTACTTTCTTTCCTTGATTACGGCACTGATACAAGAACCGAATAGTATTAAGATTAATCTTCTCGCGTGTTGTTATTGTATCATCAAAGTCAATATACACATAATTATAATTAATGTTTAATTTATATCGCCCTATTAGAGCCCTATCCATAACAACGTGATAACCATTATCTGATGCAGAGATATCATATCCCATAGCGGTGTATACGCTAAGCAAAGGAAGATTAATGCCTTTTGCCCTTGTCTGACACATAGAACCTGCACATCTGGTGGAAATTTCCATCAACTTAAATTCTCCATCAGAATCTTGTTTAATTTGGAAATACCATATACCCAAAAAAGAAAGCCTTGCATTTATCACTTCTGCAATATGCTCTATCTCTGGTGTCACTTCTTCGCTTTCGCCTCTAACTGATATTCCTGCCATAGTTCTTTGGCGAGATCTAGGAGAAACATACAGAAGTTTCCCTTCTTTATCAGTGAAACAATCTACCGTAAATTCTTTACCGGGAAGATATTCAGTGACAAGATGTGATGTAAAATCTATATTTAGAGCCTCCTCTTTGCAGGTTATTATTTTGGCATCAACAGCTCCTTGCCCCTCATCTGGTTTTGAAAATGCGGGATACTCAATCTCAGCTACATCGCAAAACCTTTTTGGTAATATGCCATATTTTTGAAAAGTATCATAAGTCAAAATCTTACTCCTACAAACATCGGATGTGAACTTACTGCCCCCTATAATTTTTGCACAAATATGAGTTGCGTTATTGATCAAATACTGAACTACAGAATCATGAGTTGGAAAAATCACATCAATATGATTATCTGTCACTACTTTATTGAATTTTTCTAAGAAGTCAGAAGCTGATATAAACGGTAAATCCTTAATATAATTCTCGAAAATGAATTCACCATGTCGAGCAACTGAGGTCGCTCCCATTAGATGAATATTAACGCACGTCGATAATGCATCATGCAATTCGTAAGCATTTTGCCCTTCAGCAGGAAATATCAGTACATTAATTTTATCTTTCATTAGTATCGTAAATTAAATTTAATATTATATTCATCTCTTTCTCTCCATATCTTTGATCAATTGGTAAAGGCAGTAAATTACAAGCCAATTGATGTTCTATAGATTTATTTCCAGCCCATTCTTCTACATTCGGCCAAAATGTTGCCACATAAACTTTGTTTTGAATTAATTTTTTACGTAATCTATTATCTCTGCATAGATATGGAAAAACCATCGGAACTTCATCACTGCCGAGGTTGATTTGAAGAACGTTACTTTGAGATAACGCTTTGTCCAATAAATGGTAATTAGCAATACGACGATTGGCTACATCAGCATAATCGACAGACTGCATTATGCGCCGTGTTATTTCTGACATCTGTTTTATCTCATTATCTTCAAATTTTTTTTCGTTAATATGGTATTCGGAAAAAGCTTCTTCCGCTGATTTATCTATTCGGTTTAGAAGATATATCATCCGCTCAGAAGAATAATCTTGTAAAAGAGGTTCTTCTATCTTTGTATCAGTATATAAATAAGCCCCATCAGCTACACCAAAGAATTTGCGGCAGGTATAAAATGTATCAATTCCTGCAAGGGGATGCGCAAAAAAAGCCTGCGTATTGTCAATAATTACGTTGGGACTATATAAATTTGCGACCTCCTTTACATAATCATTCATCAAGCCAAAGTAATTGCAATACAGAACGACTCCATCTATTTCTGGTTTAATTTCCTCAGCTATATGAAATTGTGCGTCAATATGATAAAATTCATATTGCAACTTAAGTTTAAGGATTGGCTGTAATACCGCATCACACACATAATACGGTAAATATACTTTCTTGTATTTCTTTGCTCTTAGAATATATTCCAAACAATAACGCCCAGAATTTAGCTTTGTAGCAAAATTGTGATATTCTTTTTTGTGCGCATTTGATAATTCTAAAGAGAAGTAACCACCTATCGAAAACATTTTATATTTTTCTTATTTATGTTTAAGGACAATTATAGATGTTTACAAGTTCCTAGACCAAAAGTTGTCAGTTTTCTGTTCCAACCATCAGCATTAGTAACTATTAATTGATCTAATAACACCTTTGACCATCTATGGGTGTTTTTATTACCTACTGGAATTTCTTTTTTCAAAATATTTTTAAATTGGGAAAGTAAAGCAGAATCAAAATTCAACAGACAGATATACTTGATTTTCTTATCTATTTTGTTTTCACAAAACCTATAAAGAAATGTATCTCTATACTTGTGAAGTAAATTATTCTTTAGCCAGTTGGTTGACGACCATTTTCCCATCCATTTATGTTCCAACATATTCGATATTTCAGGTTTAGCATACTCTTTAATTTCAATAAAGGCGTAGAATTCTGGCATCTCTATCATTACGTCAACAGCCTTTAGCACACTAACTCCATGATAATTCGGAGATAATTTGTCAGATTGATCAAATTTATAAAGCTGAATAGCCTGAGGTATATCAAATTCAAAATTGTCTATTGTTACTGTCATAATTCACTAAAAATCCTTCACAATTTGTCTATCAAGTAAATCGTTATAGGTCTCGTCAATGAGATTAGGCTCAAGTTCATCGAGCTTTTTTGCTGTATGACAATGAATGTCATTAGCTATTTTATACATGGAATAAAAACAAATGTCATTTTTGGAAGTCATTGCTAATTCTAATTCCTTTAGAAATACATAATTATGAGTTGTTACAAATATTTGCACACCCATAGTCTGCAATTCAAGAAGAATCTTCACTACCGTTTGTTGAAGCTTCGGATTCAGAATAGCCTCAGGCTCGTCCCCAAAAAAGTATGCATCCTTTAGTTAAAGTTTCGTTCTGAATTAAAGAGTACAATAGTCCCAATTTTCTATATCCCTCTGCTAACAAGGGAAACTCCAATTTACCAGAAGAATTTTTAAGATAAAAGCGTTCATTTTTTCCACTACTTTACCTGATATTGCCTCGCTTAGGATTTTAAGTAGCCGTTTTTCTTCCTTGGACTGTTTGCCTTTCGCAGCAGGAAGTAAAGCTTTGTCTATAATATCTGAATATATCTCTTCAAAATACAGATTCTTATTTGCATAGAGCGACCTGAATCCTGGAGCATTTGCAAGCATATCCTTAACAGGAATGAAAGTAGAAGCGTTGCGCATATCTTTTTTCCAGTTTTTACTAGTTACAGATACACTATTTAATGTTGAAATCTCGCATTTTATACTATGTACGGATTCATCCTCATCTATTCGATTACCGTCAAACTACCTTTTGAACGCCCAACTCCTCGTTTTACCAGGCGTCCTATCGTGTTTGGAAGAAAAACATTTTGTAGTTTTTGATCAAAGCTCGTATTAACACGTGTGTCGACAACACAACAAGCAGAATAGAGACCTTTCATCACATGGGGTTTCCCCGTACCATTCTCACCTATAAAACATTAATTCCTCTTGAAAAATCTAATTCTAGTTCTACAAAAGCTGTCAAATGTCTAATATGTATCTTGCTTAACATAGCTTTTCAATTTACCATCATTTAGTAATGACCGTAATCCAGAAACTTGGATCTAAAAGATACTGTTTCAAGTCTGGCAAATTAGAGAATCTCAGCACCAATGTGCCAATCGTAGTATTAGCTCCTGTAAATCCATGCACCTTATCGCCCTGACGAACCCAAAGATCCTTTTCTACTAAGTATTTTTCTTTTACGGTTTTATCTATCTCAAGAGATTGGAAAACACCGTCATTTTCTGCATGTAAGATAATCTCCGCCCAATAACCATTATATTCTGGTTGGTGTATATCGTCAATACTATCACCTACTGCGGCACGTACGCAGTTATCGATTAAGTCTTGTCCAGAAATAAATTTCATCATTTCAGATAACCTATTGCCGCCACCACGAGGTGACACCTCCATTATATAAGGCTTACCATCCTTGCAAAGTCTGGTCTCTATATTGAATACACCTGTCTTTATATTGAGCAATGTCATCATACGCTGCAATTCACTGTGTAACTCCAATTGAGCTGCTTCTGGGATAGTCGATGGCCAAGTATAAGCTGCAGGTGTATATGGATTGATTGCGTCGGCATCAAACAATTGGTCGTTAAAAGAGCAGAAAACAAGTTTTCCATCTACGGTAAAACTATCACAATCAGATGAATTACCTTCCTTTTCCAAGAAGTTTTCAACTATAAAATGTCCATTATGACTTTCACTCAATGCATAATCAATTGCTGTCCCAAGTTGTTCCTTCGCATCTACACGACTCACTCCCTTGCTTCCTGCTGAATCCACCGGTTTCACGATAATAGGCCAATTAAAATAATCGGTATCCTTCAAGGCTTCTTCTTTTGAAACATAGCCTTTGGCATTGGGAACATTGAAGTAATTATCCTTGAGAAACTTTCGGAAACTAGATTTATCTTGTAATATAGACGCAACTTCGTAAGAACACTGGAATGGTAAATTCAGCTTTTCAGCTACATAAGCGGCTGTCACTACTCCGGGATCAACTCCAAAGGAAAGAATACCATCTATCTTTAGTTCCTGAGCAAGACGTAAAACTGCATTTTTGTCTAAAATATTTACATTATGAAATTCATCAGAATATTTGTGTGCAATATTATCTGGAACATAATCTACAGTAATGACATAATAGCCATGACGATGAGATGCCTCTATTACAGGCAGGAGGTAGCGTATACCTCCGAGTAGCATGAGTTTCTTTTTCATTTGTTGATTATACAATTTATAACACTCTTTACATCTTCTTCTCTTAACGCGTGGTGCATCGGCAAGCAAATCACGCTATCGGCCATTTTATGTGCATTAGGAAGGTTGCTTGGAGCTGCGCTTTCGAGTCCTCGATAAGTTGAGAATTCGCTGATGAGCGGATAGAAATAGCGGCGACCAAGTACTCCTTGGTCTTTCATCTTGAAATAAAGTTCATCACGTGTCATGCCATATTTCTTTGCTTCAACAAAGATGGGGAAATAGCTGTAGTTATGACGCACGCCCGGCATATCGTCGAAGAAGGTGATACCGTCGACATTACGCAGGGCTTCACGATATTTTACCGCTACTTGATGGCGTGCTTCAATGGCTTTGTCTACTTGACGCAAGTTGATGAGTCCGTAGGCTGAACGTATCTCGTCCATTTTGCTGTTGATGCCTGGGCCTACGACTGTTGTTTCGTTGGCAAAACCGAAATTTTTCAGGTAGTCTATGCGTTTCTTGGTCGTCTCGTCGTGCATAATCATGGCTCCGCCTTCAATGGTGTTGTACACTTTTGTGGCGTGAAAGCTGAGGGTTGAAAGGTCTCCTGCCTCAAGGATACTTTTGCCGTTTACTTCTACCCCGAAGGCATGAGCGGCGTCGTAGATAACTTTGAGTCCGTATTGGTCAGCTATTTCTTGTATAGCAGCAACGTCGCAGGGCTTTCCGTATACGTGCACCGGCATGATGGCTGTTGTGCGTGGGGTGATGGCAGCCTCTATCTTGTTTGGGTCAAGATTGCCGGTCGCCTGGTCTATATCAACGAACACGGGTTTGATACCATTCCACCACAAGGCATGGGTCGTTGCAACAAAACTGTAAGGTGTGGTGATGACTTCGCCCGTGATATGAAGTGCCTGTAAAGCTGTTATTAGGGGCAGCGTTCCATTTGTGAACAAGCTGACGTAAGGCACTTTCAGATAGTCGGCAAGTGCCTGTTCGAGTTCACGATGAAACTGTCCGTTATTGGTAATCCACTTAGAGTCCCATATCTTTTGTAAGTACTCATTGAATTCGCCAAGGTCAGGTAGTAATGGCGATGTTACTGTTATCATTTTTTTCTCCATTGGTTATAATCTCTTATACCCTTTCAACATTTCATGAGATGAGTTTTATTCAACTCGGTTGATATTTTCTATATAGTAGATACTGCTACTGTGGCAAAGTCTCTTTCTCTATGTTCCACTCACAACTCCATAATTTTGCATGGGCATAGCCGGCATCTCCTGTACCGGATTCTCTATCAGTTGTTACTTCCTCTCCGGTTTCAGATACTTTATTGTTTTGCGAGCCAGCCAGTATGGAGATAGTCGTGCTGGCGGTTATAGTGAAGCAACGAGGTTGTGTGTATTTCTTTTTCATGGCTTATTTGATTGCTATTTTATGCCCATCTACAATATATATACCCTGCGGCAAACCTTGAAGCGACTGGCCCACATGCTGGCCGTTTATGGTGTAAACTCCCTTCCTTGTTTTACCGGGTGAAATTGCAAGCTGGGAAATATCCGTAGTTGTGGAATCTATTATAGAAATCTTGGCACCTGAACCATCTTGCTTTACAAGTAGACGGAAATAGGCACGCATGCCATTCATAGTAGCACGTTCTTCGGACTCTGGAATTTTAAGATAATCACCGTTACCAAGAAACTGCTCTGTGCCGTCGGTTTTCAACTTATACGGGCTGTAAATTCCAACAAACGCATACAGTCCAGTTTCGTCTTGTACAGCACTTGGCTGAACTTCCGTGATTGGTACATCCACGAACTTGGGATTCTCGACTCTCGTGACCAGCTTGACGAGATATGGTGTACCTGCTTTGATAGAGTCAGTCTTAGTAAATATCATCACGCCACCCTCTACTCTACCAGAGAATTCACGTATCTCTGCACCGCCAAAAGTGCTGTTAATTGCATCGGCAGAAATAGCAAAAGGTACACAGAACGTATTCCAATAGTCTGGTGATAAGGTTCGATGAAGTTCTACAGCCTGTTTTCCATTACTCACAGCTTTCGTAATTGCAGTGCTATTATCTACTGCTTCATCTAATCGGATAACTTCTTCTGTTCCATCATTGTAGGTTATCACAACTTTACCTATATATAGTGCGTTTTTTGTCTTCTTTGCGTAAGATAGTTTGATAGAAATTTCACCGGAAGATGATCCTCTAAAGTCAAAGAGCGTATCTGCTTTATCATTTGCTCTTACAACGCCTCGAGGCTCATCAAGATAAGTGAAAACCTTCTCACCCACTTTTACCTCCAAGGTAGCCGTCTGCCTTTGGGCACAATCGGCTACAACGCTTACTGACGAAATCTCGCCTTTTATACTTGAAGTTGAAAGTGTAAGATAGCTGATGGCCTTATCGGTAGTACCACAATGCAGTTTAGGATCATCAATACCAGCCAAGGGGCCGTCCGTATCAAGAGTCCACTCCACCACCCCATCGACGGTCTTCATACCTTGTTGAAAGTCTTTGGTTCTAAAGTTATGCGAATACTCTTCTGAGAACATTGGCATACAATTGACGAACAATGCCAAAAGCATTACAAAAAGAAATTGTTTTTGCATAGAATTACTTAACTAGATATTAGATGTATCAATTACTCGCTTGAGTTTCTCTATCCATTGCTTAAAATGTGGACATTTCCTCATTATTTCAACGACACCAATTTCATCAGCAAGAGCAAAACCATAAAGAACCTTTTCATAACCCTTTATACAATTCATCAGCCGTTTTGAGGGGGCGGTATTTGAGCCATTGTCTATATCTTCAGGATTGGGGAAAGTTTTCATTATTCGCTGCAGTTCTTCAAAATCAGCTTCTCTGGCATCAAATAACTCAGTGAAACCCTTATCAGAAGAAAACAGAATTGCTTCAAACTCATGTAGTTGAATGTAAGGAATGAAAGTTGTAGCAGCCTTTTCGTAATGACAAACCAAATCTTCTTTTATTTTGTCTTCAATCACTGCTACACGCTGCTCATTCTTTAAAATTTGCAAAGACTCGGCATAACCAGGCACATCTTTTGGTATTTGATAAAAGTCGATCATAGTCGTCACTACTGCATCTGACTCGTTGATAGCTGTCACCAAATCATTCTTAATATATTTATACTTGGAGACACCCCCACGCGAATGTTTTAGTTTAAAGCAAACGATATTGTAGAAGTTGCATTCCGTTTTAAAGTATGGCCTCAGAATGTTGTTTACGAATGCTTCTTCAGTTTCGCCTTCCACAATAAATATGAGTCTTTTCATAGACGCGGCTGGCCTTCGATGATACCTTTATTCCACAATTCTCCCAAAGAATAATCATCCAACCATTTTTCTAATTCATGTTGGGTCAATCGATTGAATACGGATTGTCCGTTTTTTCTATCTACCGTAATGATATCCTCGGGCGTAAAATTGTTAATCAAATCAACTGACTGAGTTGATATTATCATTTGGCATCCTCGCTCTGTTGCCGATTTTATCATTCCTGCCAATTTTGCTATCGCCACAGGATGCAAGCCCAACTCGGGCTCATCTATGAGAATGGTATACGGAAGTTCTGGCTGCATAAGCAATGCCGACAGGGCTACGAAACGCAAACTGCCATCGGAAAGATCTGCTGCCGTGAAGAATCCTTCCATGTCTGAATTATCTTTCCATACCAACTGTATCTCGTTGGGATTCAGCTTCCGGGGCACAAGTACAAAACTCTCGAAATAGGGCATCACGCTCTTAACATTCAGTTCTATTCGTCGGAGTGATTTTGGCGACACCTGTTGGAGATAATATAAAAAGGCAGCCAGATTGGATCCGTTGGTCTTCAGTCGTTCGTTATCATCCACATTACTTACGCTACGTAGTTTGGAATTCTCCTCGGTATCATGAAAATGGTAAATCTTATAATTCTCAAACTGACTGCTGAGATAGCGATCTCTGGTATAGCTGGAAGTCTTTATGGAACTTTCTGCCATATTGCGCTTCGGATAACTGTCAGTACGGCCAGAATACAAACTCTCCTCCTGTATATACAAGGCTCCATCGATGCTAGCACCCAAATTAAATGAATATTGGTTTGCGCCAAAATCCAAGAAACCATGTATCTTGTCCGTACACTTACGGCCATAATACAGCATACGGTCAGCCCCCTGCTCCATGGAAAACCTCCGGAGGTTCTGCTCATATATGTTATTTACAAGCTTGAAAAAAGAGATAAAATTGGACTTGCCAACACCGTTTGACCCTATCAGGATGTTGATGGGGCGAAGCTGCAGAGTCATAGACTGAATGGATTTATATCCTTCTATCTTTATCTCTTTTATCATACAAATTCTTAATTTACTGCCCTATACCTTTATATATAAACCCATACTCGGCCAGCTCATGTTTGTCGTAGATGTTGCGGCCGTCGATGATGAGCGGCTCGCGCATGGTTTTCTTGAGCACGCCCCAGCTGGGCATTCGGAATTGCTTCCACTCTGTGAGCATCAGCAAGGCATCGGTATCGAGCACTGCATCGTACATATCGGTGGCATAGTAAATGTCGCCATGGCGGGCTATCAGTCCGGCAAAGGGCTCATTACCCATTCTGCGCCTGCACTCCTCCATTGCAACGGGGTCGTAGACGCGAATTTTACAGCCGGCCTTCAGCAGCAGTTCGAGTGTAACCAGTGATGTGGACTCACGCATATCGTCGGTTTCTGGCTTGAAAGCCAGTCCCCAAACGGCAATCGTTTTACCCTTCAGTACCTCTTCATCGGCAACAGTTTTCTGTCTGTCGGCCGCGTAATAGCCTATCAACTTACGATACGGAACCGTCTTCTGGCGGGCGTTTACGCTCTCCACAGCCTTCAGTACCTGCATGTCATAGCCGTTCTTCTCGGCCGTCTTGACCAGAGCTTTGACGTCCTTGGGGAAGCAACTGCCGCCATAACCACAGCCGGGATAGAGGAACTTGCGGCCGATACGGGTATCGGAACCTATACCTTTGCGCACCATTTCGGCATCGGCGCCCACCAACTCGCACAGATTGGCAATGTCATTCATGAAGCTGATGCGCGTAGCAAGCATTGAGTTGGCTGCATATTTAATCATTTCGGCCGAAGGGATGTCGGTATAGATGACGCGGAAATTGTTGAGCATGAACGGTCTGTACAAGCGTGTCATGAGCTCCTTGGCACGTTCAGACTCCACACCCACAACAACCCTGTCGGGACTCATGAAGTCCTTGATGGCGGCACCTTCCTTGAGAAACTCCGGATTAGATGCCACATCGAAAGGAATGTTGACACCTCGCCTGTCGAGTTCTGCCTGTATGGCTGCTTTCACCTTGCGTGCAGTGCCCACAGGAACCGTTGACTTAGTTACCAAAACGGTGTACTTGCTGATGAGCTGCCCAAACTCACGGGCCACGCTGAGCACATATTTCAGGTCGGCACTGCCGTCCTCGTCGGGCGGAGTACCCACTGCACTGAACACAAGTTCCACGTCATTGATGCAGCTCTTCAGCTCTGTCGTGAAATGCAGGCGCCCTTCGCGTTGATTACGGAGCACCATTTCGTCGAGCCCGGGCTCATAGATAGGAATGTCACCTTGCTGCAAGCGCTCAATCTTCTCCTTATCTACATCGACGCATGTCACGTCAACGCCCATTTCTGCAAAACAGGTGCCGGAGACCAAACCTACATAACCGGTTCCAACTATTGCTATGTTCATTTATATGCTTATTGTTTCCTGATGATGATGACAAAACGGCGAAACGCTCCGGAAATCAGTTTGACAGCTATCTGTTAGCGGTCAAATCCAACTTCTCCTCCTCCTTCCAAACGGGAAGAAGTAGAGAACGATTCTACGCATTAAATGTTTCCGCCAATAAGCCGCACCGTTTCAGAGCATTATCACAATGGCAAAGAGCACTGTTGAAAGATAGTGAGCGGCTTGCAGACCTAATTAATACGCATGTTTGAAAACACGATGCAAAAGTAACAATTTTATTTTAATCTGCATGCTAAATACAGTGTTTTTAACTTAAAGGGCGCAAGAATGGGCAAGCTTCTTGCAGAATGTTAATGAAAAAGGCTGCTGTCGGGCTCCAAAAAATGGCAGAACAAGCCACTCTGCAGGCCACTGTAGATTCAGTTCCACTATATGAATAATTCCGAACAGCTGTATTCGGGTTATAAACTACCGGTTTCGGCTTGCAGCGATCGCTATCTGTAGAACTTTCGACACTTGTCGCATGATCGTACGACACTTGTCAAACAATCATGCGACAAGTGTCGAAAGTTCCCGAAGCATAGCTCTCATAACCGCAACAGATATCTATGCGGCCTTCATTACCCCAGACCGAAGTTTGGAGATACATAGAAAAACAAACAGGCCCTCAGCGAGTAATGATTCACTGAAGGCCTGTTGTCTCCGTCGTGTCAATGTTGCAGAAAGTGCAAAAGATTCTACTGTAAGCACTGCCGACTATACTGAAAGTGGTATCTCTGTGGCTCGATAAAGCCAAAGCAAGCACTGGCTATGCCTCATTGTCAAGTGTGCAGAATACAGAATTGTTGGATTTGTATTCAGGAACGATTTCCTTCATTTTCCTGACAATGGCCATCGGGTCGTAGGTTTTCGATATCTCGTAGAGCTCTTCGATTTCTTTCTCCACCTCATCATAATCGTACTCCCGAACTTTGGCTATGCGAATTTTATCGTGAAAGCTGGGAATGGTGTTCTCGTCGGTGGAGAGCACCTCTTCGTAGAGCTTCTCGCCGGGACGTAAGCCTGTGTATTTGATATTCACGTTTTTTGCCCCAGACAACATGATCATCCGCTTGGCCAAGTCGGCTATGCGTACAGGCTTTCCCATATCAAATACGAATATCTCGCCGCCTTTGCCGTGGGTGCCGGCTTCGAGCACGAGCTTGCAAGCCTCCGGTATGAGCATGAAGTAGCGAATAATGTTGGGGTCGGTAACCGTAACGGGGCCTCCGGCCTTGATTTGCTCTTCGAAGAGCGGAATGACAGAACCGTTGGAGCCCAGCACATTACCGAAACGGGTGGTAACGAACTGTGTTTGTACGCCGGCAGAAAATGAGGAAACCTTTTGTAGAGTACCACTGGCAATGGCTTTATTGAGCGACTGGGTATAAATCTCGCAGATGCGCTTGGAGCACCCCATCACGTTGGTTGGATTGACGGCTTTGTCAGTGCTCAACATAACAAACTTCTTTACACCATACTTTACACTAAGGTCAGCAATTATCTTGGTGCCCCATATGTTGTTTTGTACAGCCTCCGAGGGATTGTTCTCCATCATGGGCACATGTTTGTAGGCTGCTGCATGGAACACATAGTCGGGGCGGAACTGGCTGAACACCATCTCCATGCGCTCCTGGTTGGCAATGGAGCCTACCACGGTTGTGGTCTTAATTTCAGGCCAACGCTTCGACATCATCAGGCGTATGTCATGTTGTGGCGTTTCGGCTAAGTCTATCAGCATGAGTTCTGCCGGATGGTAATCGCATATCTGGCGCAGTATCTCGCTACCGATGCTGCCTGCCGAACCTGTTATGAGAATCTTCTTGCCGTGCAGCAGGTTCCCAATAGCTTTCATGTCGACCTGTATCTGGTCGCGCGGCAGCAAATCCTCTATACTGATTTCCTTCAACTGAACCTTAGAAATGTCATCATCCGGCTTCCACTCCTGCGTTTTGGGCGACATGTAAATCTTGACGCCCGCTGCTATGAGCATGTCCTGCAAGCGCTCATCGCTGCGGAACGCTTCGTTCTGCAAAGGCGAAACCAAGACCGCCTGCACACGATGGGTTTTGAGCAGTTGCTCAAAGTCTTCTCTTACCTCGTAGACTCTCACTCCCATCAGCACCCGACCGTGGTATCCTTTCTCGTTGGCAATGAAGCCCTTCAGCTGGAAACGTGAAGGCTTTGCACTCCGAATGTTCTTAGCAAGGGCCACACCGCCTGCCTTGACTCCGTAGATGAAGGTGCGCAAATCCCTGTCGGAGGTAAATATAACGTCAAATACCGTTTTCAGAATAATACGGAACAGCCACATGCCAATGGTAGCATAGATGTACATAAGCAAGATGTGGCGTGCGTCCAACTTCATGAAATCGTAGTTCCAATAGTAGAGTCCGTAGTGAGCTATCTCTGCTATTACGCATGACAAAGCCATGGCATAGGCCACGCGCAGCAGGTCGACAAACGATGAATACCTGATGATACCGGCATAAGTGTGGAAAACGCGGAAACCAATCAAATTGAAGACCATGTAAATGACGATGGTCTTAGAGACATAGACGAAGTTGGCTAAAACCGCGGAAGCGCTGGACGAAATCCAAAATGTGAACAAACCAGCCAAATAGCAGATAAAACAATCGGCAATCAACACACACCAATATGGCAACGCATTTTTGGTGAAGTACCAAGTGAGCAGTTTATCAACTAAATTCCTAATAAACTTCATATAAACTCAAACTCTCCAATTTTATTTTGCAAAGATACGGCAAAATATCATATCCTGCAAATTATGGACAAAAAAAACATGCTTGTCAGATACAAAGGAAACAGTAATTCGAGCTTGAATGTGTATAAAAAAAGGATGTGCACATGCCCATTCCCCCAGTCTGACCATCAGCAGTCGCAGGCTGAATAAATTTGCGAGATGATGTACCGTACATCATCGTCGGTTACCATCGGTCCGCTCGGCAGGCAAAGGCCACACTTGAACAATTTTTCCGACACGCCATTCACGTAAGCCGGGCAATCTTTGTAGACTGGTTGCTTGTGCATGGGTTTCCACAAGGGCCTGCTCTCGATATTGGCTTCATCAAGATATAATCGCATGGCTTCTACGTTGGCGCCGGGCTCACAATCTGTGTGAACCTGTCCAGTGGCATGCACCACTCCGGCTGCTCCCCCCACGGCTCCTTGAATGGCTGCATGGTAAGCCCGCTCCTGCCCTTTCACACGCAAATCGGGAGAGAGTGTGACAGTGTTCAGCCAGAAGTTGGAATTGCAATGACTGTCGGGATTACCGTGGAAGAGGATGCCCCGGCTTCCGTCGAAAGCCTCGGCATACATGGAGGCTATATGACGATGGTGGGCAATGTGTGCATCGAGAACCGTCATCTGGCCGCGCCCTATGCCGGCACAGATATTGCTCAATCTGTAATTATAACCCACCTGCTCATGCTGGTAATACGGGAAAGCCTCGCGAGCCTGCGTTGCGTAGAACATAATTCTGTTCTTCGACTCCCTGTCGGGACAAACCAGTGCACCTCCGCCCGATGTCGTTATCATCTTGTTACCGTTGAAGCTCATCACCCCATAGCATCCGAACGTGCCCACTACCCTACCGTCATAGCGCGAACCCAAACCTTCGGCAGCGTCCTCAATAACAGGAATGCCGTACTTATCAGCCACTGCCAACAGCTCTGCTATCTTGCCGGGCATTCCGTACAAATATACGATGATGATGGCTTTCGGTTTCCGACCGGTTTTTCGGATACGGTCCTTGATGGCCTCCTCCAACAGTGAAGGATTCATGTTCCACGTATCTTTCTCGCTGTCAACAAAAACAGGAACGGCTCCCACATAGGTCACAGGATGGCTGCTGGCACAAAATGTAAAGCTCTGGCAAAGCACTTCGTCACCTTGACCGACACCCAAGCCGACCAGCGCCAAATGTACGGCTGCCGTTCCGGAGCACAAAGCCACCACCTCTCTGTCCTGAAGCTCGGGCCAAGACTGCGGCCACAGCCTGTCGGAATCATCCGTTTCACTGACCTGACCGGCATTAATATCGGGCTTCGATATGGCGAAATGTTTCAGTTCTTCTTCAAATGCGTTCACGTTGGGACCTAATGGTACAACCCAATTCGTGTCAAAAGCCTCTTGTATGTACTTCATCTCGTTCCCACTCATGTGGGCCAGACAAAGCAAGATTCTTTTCCTATCCATTTTATTTTAATATTAATTACAAAATACTATATCAACTGCACTGCTCGGCAAAGGCTTTCTACACAAGACTGAGGGCAGGAAGATTGCTCTACATCAATACGTTGCGAGTGTATATTATATCCTTTATCCAATAGGCAAATGGTGTTCCATCCTAAATGGTTAGGAGCAACGAAATCCTTGGAAATATTATCACCAATGTAAGTATAGCGGCAACCAGGGAACCGAGTCTCAAAAAACAGATAAGGTTCCGACAACGGCTTCTCATAGCCAAATGCTTCTGAAATGACAATATTGTCCATAGGAATGAACTCATCAAGCCCTAGCGCTTTTATCTTATTGGTCTGGGTTACAATTCTTCCATCAGTAATTATACCAAGGACTGCTATTCTATGCAATATTCTAAGCGCTTGCTTAGTGTCTTCTGACATCTGAATGTGTGGTACATGGTTTCTGTAAATATCAAGCAAATCGTCAACTGTCATACCTATATGATATTTATCAATAAAGCAACGGAAGACATTCTGTCCTTTTGCATAACATTCCATCATGTACGAATAAGCTCCGGCATCGTTCGCCAGCAGAGCAATCTCCCGGTAGGCCGACTTCAAGAAATCAATCTCCGGATATAAAGTATCATCTAAATCAAAGACAACAACCTTATTTGTCATATACAATCACATCTTTGTCATATCGTAACATCAAGGTGTTGTCAAGCCAATCGTCAGAGTAACCGACAGACTCATGCAGAACGTACTCCCTGAGCATATAGTCCGCAAAGTTAGCCTTAGCATAATACGATAGAGGATAGCCACCACCAAAACGAGGGTTTATCTCAATTCCAAAGATTTTAGCATCTGACTCACGGTAAAACAACTGGATACAAATACATCCTATCACCCCTGGAAGGTAACTCATCCGCTGCTTCAGGAAGCCAACAATACCATTCTTGCGCGTTATTCCCTTATTTATTTCCCCCGCCCTGATTTTTAATCGTTCACGAGGAACAATACCCTTCACATAGTGATCCTTGCCATAATACATATCGACAGTAAATTCCTTGAATTCATTTTTGTCGATATACTCCATGAATATCAACTTGGGGTCATTTAAAATCTCAGGTGTCAACTCATCCGCATTCCTGATAACATGCAAGTTTGTACTCAGAGACCCATCATAAGGCTTGGCAAACATAGGAAACACAGGATGATACTTATCTGCCGGCTTTGGTGTCTGAATTCCAAGTTTGGCCAAGAATGTTGCTATTCTGCGTTTGTCCCTGCATGTACGAATAAAATCGATATCAGATACCATCACATGTATTCCATCCTCTGTGAACCGAGATTTATTCTCTGCCAACACCGCCAATTCAGTATCAATAGTAGGAATAATGAGATGGATGTCATTATCCTTACATATTGTTATCAAATCATCAACATATCCAGAATCCGTACACTTACTTACCTGAAAGCACTTGTCTGAAATGTATCCGGCCGGTGCCATCGTAGGATCCATATCGGTAGTGTAAACTTTGGCATCCAGACCCAAATCCTTTGCTGTCTTTTGAAAGATCTCAGTAAGTGTTACCCGTTGGCCGACTGAGGTTATCAATATGTTATTTATCATTATTAGTTATGACCATTAAAAGTTTCCATTGTTGCATATCCTTCTTCAGAAATTCCTTCCCGTTTCAGTACAGACTTGATTGTCAAGGCTACAATCTTCAGATCTGTAAGTAGCGTGCAGTGGTCAACATACCATACATCATATTCAAATTTCTGTGTCCATGATATAGCATTACGCCCGTGACATTGTGCCCAGCCCGAAATTCCGGGTCTCACATCATGACGGCGAGCCTGCTCGGGGGAATATAGTGGCAGGTATTGTACTAAAAGAGGCCTAGGACCTATCAGCGACATGTCACCTCGTAGCACATTGAAAAACTGGGGTAACTCGTCGATGGAAGTAGAACGAACTAATCTGCCCACAGGTGTGAACCGCTTCTCATCAGGCAACAAGTTACCCTCTGCATCCTTTTCATCAGTCATAGTTTTAAACTTTATCACCTTGAAAACTTTGCCGTGAAGTCCTGGCCGTTGCTGCAAAAAGAAAGCCCCCGCCCCTTTATTCGCAAAATACAGCCATGCAGTGACTATTATGAATAGTGGTGACAAGCAGACTATGGCAATTAATGCAATACAAAAATCAAATATGCGCTTAAAAAAATGTTGATACATTATTATACTTTATCGTTTAAAAGAGTGTGATAAAAGTCGACCCAATGGTTAGTTACCAATTCTCCACTAAACTTCTCAATTACCCTCTGCCGTCCCTTCATACCAAAAGTTCTTATTAGAGATGGCTTCTTGACAAAGGCAGCCATGCAATCATACAAGGAGCCTATATCGGCAACTTTACACCTAAGCCCAGTTTCATTGTCTACCATAGCATCCATTACGCCATAAGTATCTGAACAGATGACAGCCAACTCCATACTTGATGCTTCAATAACACTTGAACCAAACCCTTCACGATAAGATGGAAGACAGAATATATCACCCGCATTTAGTAATATTTCCGGCGTCTTTGTAAAGCCATAATAATGAAAATTTTCTTTATCAGATATAGACGGGTACTCCGGTAAATGCTTTAAACACCCCTCCTCATCACTACCTGCTATCAGCAAATAGACATTCTTATAATTTGCAGCCAATTTATTAAAAGAAGAAAGGAGCTCATAGATACCTTTATCCCGATTGAGACGGCCTAAGAACATATACACTATATCGTCATTGGGTATACCGATTTCCTTCCGGACCTTATTCCGTATCGTATCGTCTGGTGTAAATTTATCTATATTAACTCCGCTAATAGAGCCTTCCCCAAAGACTTGAGATTTCCGGGCAGAAAGCACACCCTCTGAAAGTAGGAACTGGCGTTGAGACTTTCCGTCTATCAGAATATCGGTATCCAGCAAGACTATGAGTTTATCAATACTCTTAAGCAAAAAGCGATCAAAGCCATGTTTGGTTGCCCAGACTTGCCCTGTAAATATATGAATACGATGTTTAATCCCTGATAAATACGCCGCGAGAGCCGTTATCAAACCTGCTTTAGGAGTAATTGAATGAACTGCGTCAAATCTCTCACGACGGAAATATGAGTACAATTTGGCAACAGCTGCTATATCATGCTTAATAGATATCTCTCTGTAGATATCCAACTGGAAAGCATCTTTGATATACAACTCTGAGATTTCATCATGGCTTTTAAAATTAGCAACTAAATAAACATCAAAATCTTTAGCTAAGCTGCAGATGTGTCCTTGCAGAAAAGCCTGGGCTGTCATTGGCGACGAGACAACAAAACAGATTTTATTTCTCCGGTTCATAAAATATTGGGGAATGAATTGGTATCAATATAATATCCACCATATAAATTATCCATGTACTTATTTGGGTTCATTTTATAGAACCATGATAAAAGTTGTGAATTTACACGAAACTGAACTTGCCGGCGACCTGAATTTTGAGCCATTTCCCTGATTCTGTCTACAATACTGATTATCTCGGGGTCTTGTGGGCATATTATGCCTGACAGTTCCTTGCTTATTGTATTCAACAAAGCCCTTGCCACATTGCCCACACTGATAATCGAAAAAGGTCTCTTTTCTTTACAGACTGGCAATACATATAAATGAGATAAAAAACGCAAACGTTGGTAAAAGGTACCAGGACAATTTTCGCCATATACATTTGGCAATCGTATCACAGTAACTATAAAACTGTTTGTCGCCATAGCCAGCAGTTGTTGTTCCCCCTTGAGTTTTGAGACTCCGTACAACGAATTGGGCTTTAAAGGCGTATCCTTGCTGATGGTAATAGTATAATTGAACTTTGGTCCCAGTCCCCAGACACCTACAGTAGAAAGATAAATGAAATGTTTCACTCCCTGCAGTCTGGCTAACGATGCCATTTGCTTGGGAATTTCTGCATTCACTTCATCATAGAGTCCTTCATCTGTTATATCGGGATGATGGACGATTGCAGAGAAATAAACAACTACATCATACTCTTCAAATCGGGTTTTATTCCAATTTGCATCCCTTACAGTAATCGTTCCTAATTCTATTGATGGGTGATACTGACCTACATAGCTCATGAAATGCCGAGCTATATATGAATGGGAACCTACAATTAACACTCTCATATCTTAGATTCTCAGTAATATTTTCTTCAACAGATATCTCAACCGGTTGTTCTTTATCTGTTGCTTTTCGTAGGAATAAAGGGTTGCCCAATCATGCGATAGCATATAATTGATATGCGCAAATCTTAAAGCCTGGATTTCGTTTTCCCTCATATAAAGTTCTACTTCTTTCATCTCTGGAAGCAAAGCTATTGCTTCAGCCCTGCTACAGAAGGTTTCAGTCGGCACATTCTCATACAATACGATGGAGAAGAAGTAGCTGTTTATGTAATTAAGGAACTCTATAGAGACCGAACGAATCAGCTCAGGCAGGTTATATTTCTTAATTTCGTTCATTTTAAATTGATAACCCACCAAAGCTGTATCCACCAAAGTAGTATCATATCTGCTTGTAAAACCTCCCCACCTATAATAATAGAGAACCTCTGGCAATATGTAAATCTTTTGTGCGTAAGGCAGAACGTGCATATTATAAGATAAATCTTCTATTATCTGACCAGTTAACGGAGGTTCAGGAACACTTTCAATAAACGATCGACGATATAACTTATTCCATATATTCACAGGCAAATCATTGATTCCGAAAAAGGATTTATAGTAGCGATTCATAAACTCTTCGCGGATAATCAATTTTTCAGTACTCATTGATTCAGAATGATATTCACCGAAAGTAAGTCTATAATCAAAAATAAACCGGGCATAATTTCCTATAAGGACGTCTGCCTGCGATTGACTCATCTTTTCAGTCATTATCTGCAAAGCATCAACTCTATAGACATCATCCTGATCCATGTGCAGGATATACTCTCCTTGCGCTTGGTGCAAACCTTCACGGCGAGCCGACTCTACTCCTCCGTTTGACTTGCTGATTATCCTTATTCTGCTATCTTTCTCTTGAAGAGATTGGAGTATTTGTGCTGTCTTATCCGTAGAACCGTCATTGACCAACAAAAGTTCCCAATCTTGTGTGCTCTGCAGTTGTATAGAACGAACTGCGGAAAGAAATTGGCACTTCTTTTTACATATATTGTATACAGGGATGATAACACTAATCATTGTTCAGGAAGTAAACCTCTTATAACATCATATGATACCGTAAGTCCTGCGGATTACAGCTATCCGGGGAATTTTGCAGAGAGTTTTTTGTTGTCTGACCACATACTTTCAAGTCCTCATGTCATTCTTTTGGCAACAGTCTGAATATCTGCAAACTTTTGCCTCTGTTTACAAACAGCGTAACAGAGTTATGCTTTGGCACTCTTGAAGCTATCGTCCGAGGCTCTTAAAGCTATCGCTCAAGAGGCTTGAAGCTTAGCTTTTAAATTTGGAATGCTGCAGATACTTACAGCAAAAAACTGCTCGCCAATTTTACTGAAGCACTTACGACTTAGCTGCACTCGTTGCATACACCTTATTATACACATTGAAATATGCCGTTACAGTTTTCTGCAGGTCATACTGTTTTGCTCTCTCCAAACATTTGCCTGCCACTTCATGATAGAATTCTTTATCAGAATCCAAGCGCATGACTATCTTAGCCAAAGCCTTTGCATCTTCATGTGGAAACAAGATTCCTGCGTCTACCACCGTATCATGTAAGCCATCAACATCACTCGCAATAAAAGGATGACCCACTGACATTCCTTCGACACTCGAAAGAGACAGTCCTTCAAAATGAGAGGACATGATAGCAACATCGGCAGTATGCAGGATTGTTGCAATATCCGTACGTTCTCCCAAAAACATCACTTGGCTGTCTACATGTAAATCTTTAGCCAGTTTTTCCAGAATTGGTTTCCTGTTGCCTACTCCTACAATCCAGAACTCAAACCTGTCTTGCGGCAGATATTGCATTGCCCGGATAATGGTGTCCTGGTCTTTCTGCCAGTGCATGCTTGCTACCATGACCATAACAAACCTGTCAGATCCCTTGCGCAACTCTCTGGACTCCTTGGCTTCATAGAAAGATGCCACATCAATGCCATTATCAATGGTAATAATGTCGTCAGACGAGTTATCATGTAAATATTCACGAAGTTTTTCTTCTGCTTTTTCAGATATGGTTATTATCTTTTCATACCGGTTATACATCCATTTATCTATCCGGGAAAAGATACGACTTCCCCTTCTTCTGTTATTAGTGCTGTGCTCTGTCGTTATGATATGCGTGTGTACAAACAAATTGGCAATGGCCACATAAAATTGCGGATATGTCAAATGTGTCTGTACGATATCATAATGCTTCATTATTCTTATTAACTTCAAGATATGAAGCGGATTCCTCATCGAATAGCCCAACATGTATAGATTACAATCAGATTGAGATTTCAGAATTCTCAGAAAAGGACAATCCGTTCCGTCAAACACAGCAACATCAACTTGATTGCCAAGTTCGACCAATTTTGGAATAAAATCTAAAATCATCTTTTCAGCACCTCCAGTTCGCATAGAGGTTATCACTTCCAGTATCTTCATATTATCTGTACAGTTTTCCTTTCTTGACTTTATTTTTATTAACCAGATATAGACTTATTCCAGGGATGATAGATAGTATGGTTAAAAATTTCATAGGAGATTCCCTAATAAACTGTTTATTACGACTTCTTAAGGAATGGGAGACATAATGAATGTTATCTTTCAGCTTGCGCTTCCATGAAGTCGTCTGTACCATATCGAATTTGCGTAAAAAGGAAAAACCTTTTGGATTATTCCAATATTGTTTCCACATTCCTCTGCTAGACCCGTCATCTTGGTATTCAACTACAACGAGAGGGGTATTTATAACAAGCAGTTGATAGTCTTCGTCTATCAGATGATATTTATAAGAAAGGCCTATATAATGTTCGCCCTCAAACATAGGGTATTCAGGATAACTGTTTATGACATCTGTACGATATACCATTTTCTTGTCACCCCTACCTCCCAGCTTTTCATAATAGTTTCTTACCGTGGTACATTTAAGCCCTTCGGGAAAGTCTTTACCAATGATATGGCCATCCTTGGTAATGTCAAGCCCTATGATACCTGCATATTGTCGGCTTCCATTCTGTTTCCAAAAAGTTATTATCTGTTCTACTGCATCGTCAGGCATGTAATCATCAGAGTCTATACAAATGTTCAATTCCGTATGTATGTTTTTGTATGCGGTATTATGGGCTCCGTGCATCCCCTGGTTTTCTTGATAAATGTATCTGATATTTATCTTCCCTTCTTTAGTCCATCCTGCTATTAGGTCTTTCGTGTTATCTGTAGAGCCATCATTTACGACCAGCCATTCAAAATCTTTGCAAGTTTGTCGGCAAAGACTTTGATATGTCTTCTCTATCGTATTTGCCCTGTTATATGCTGGAGTGAATACTGTTAATGTTTTCATTTGATTTATTGATGATTATGAAATAATCCACATAAAAAAAGTAAACAGGAAGTTCAGCAATATAACATAACCAGTTTTCTTCACATTGTTAGTTCTCCAAATAGGCCACTTTACCAGAGGATAGCCTAATACAATTGGATATAAAAACCATGAAAGATAAGCAAATCTATTTGAATACGGGGCTCTGATAACAATTATCCAAAAAGCATTTGCATACATATAGGTACCCAACAATAACAAAAAGGTTTTATCATAAAAGCCTCGCTTAAAAATGGCATACCAGCCTATGGCAATAGGCACAATACTATATAGCAAAAAGTCCCATCTGAACCCAACTTTGGAAAAATAACTTAAAGTTTCCTTGTCATTTTCATTAATATAGGTTGTAAGCCTGTCGTCAAAACCTAAACCGGTCAGAACCTCTGCAGCGGAATTTCCAATTGCCAGGCTTAATATAAATGAAGACAACCAGATAATATACATAAGTTTGGGATTTCTGAACATATACGCAAAGACCATGCAGATTATAGGTAATAAAGTTGAATGATGAAAGTTGGCAGCCATCACACACAACAGAGCACAGAAAACCTTTTCGACGAGTTTGCCTTCTATAAATGTCAGTGCAAGAATGATAATACTACACGCCAAACCGTTACGAAGACCATTAACTCCATAAGCATAAAAGGAGAGAGACGTTAGGCATAGTAATACTAAAACCGCAGAATTTCGACCCGTTAACTTTCGGCATGCTATATATATCAATCCTATATATATGCTCTCCATGACAAGAAAGTATATATTAACATTCATTATCTTGGTACAATAGTATGTAAAGAGGTCGAAAAGATGATCACTTGTACTGAGAATGACATCATTTTCTTGCATAGTCTCAAATATTCCAGAATATGTAGCAGTATCTCCAAAATACACGCCGCTCACAGGTCGTAAGCCAAGAAACAAAACCAAAAACACAACAAGAAGAAACATTCCAACATCATATGACTGTCCAAAAGTAATCATTTTACTTCTGCCAATATTCTTGTTGGATTGCAAGAAATAGACAATAGAAAAGAGACCAACAACAAACAGATAGACCGGGTGATATATTGAAGGTGGAAAACTAATCATATAATTACTTTAACGAAATAAACGGTGTAGAGAAGATACTATCTTGTAACCAAGAAGATTATTGATTTTATTTTTTAGGAGATGAAGCTGAAATCTTAATGTATGATGATCTATCCACGAACTATCATATTTATGAATGGACAATGTTTTATCCGTGATTTGTATAATCCCTGTAGATGAATCCATTGGATTGAAATATTCTTTAGGATAGATGTTAATACCACGTATATGTTCTATTGTTGAATTCCCTTTCAAACCAGACTTCAGGAACAACTCTGTAATCATTGGTATCATAGTATACCCGTTCCTGTTTCCACTTTCTGAGAAATAACTCAACTCTTGGAACCTATCTAAGATTTCTCTATAGACCTCCATTTTAGCTTCTGCTGCAATTCCTAAGCCAGGCGCCACAGCTACTGACTTATGTAATGTTGCATCGGACTCAAGTCCCATGAAAGGTCCTTTTTTCAACACTTCTGTAAAAGGCTTAATCACTTCTACATCAGTATCGAAATAAATTCCTCCATTATGATAAAGAATCCAAAAACGCGCAAAGTCACTAACGAACGCATATTTCTTATCTTGATACGCATCTCGTGTATATGGGATTATAGAGACATCGAAGTTTTCTTCATTCCACTCCTTTATTGTATAATTTGGAAAATACCTTTTCCAGCTATCTATACATTCTAAAGCAGATAGGGGCAATGGCTTGTCCCCAAACCAACAATAATGAATTATTTTTGGAATCATCGTTTATTAGAATAACCTATTATGTATTTTGAAAATGGCATCTTAGTCAACAGCAACACTATTAAATATGTTATTATTATAGTTAGGAGGAAAGTGCTTAAAATCTGGAAAACACAGCCATGTTCTTGGATGAATGATAGACGCCATACCAATTGGCTTTTAACAAGTTGGTGGGCAAGGTAAATACCAAAACTATAATTAGAAAAATTTACTATGATACTCCTGGTTCGACAATTTACAATAGCCTTATTGGGTATTTTTTGTAACAAAAGAAACCAAGCTAAGGCCATCATCAATGTAAATAATGATAAATATCCATATGACTGTGTTATAAAACTAACATTATATATTCGTGCTAATAAGATAATTAATGCTGGCACTATATAAATTAAAATAATTGTAAACACATGTAATTTAGGCTCATATTTCTTAATATAATAACCCAATAGGAAATAGCCTGCATAGCCACTATAATAATATAACATGCCCCAGGTTCCTTCTGGTAAATATAAGAAAGGACTAAGCAAAGGAAAACACAAGGTTATACACCATAACGATAGGACAAAAAGAATTTCTCTCTTTCTTGCCTTTTCCAGCCATGGCGAAATAATAGGCGCCAAAATATATAAGCCCATTAAAACATACATAAACCACAAGATTCCACTACCTTGTCTTTGAAAGGGTATAGAAAGTATAACTTTTACTATATCATCATGGAAGATAATACCAAAACCTATCAAATATATAAATGTCCAAATCAACGTAGGAAATAGAATTCTATGTAGTCTTTCACTCAGGAAAATAAAAACATCTTTTCTAACAGGTAAGACCAAATAACCACTAAGCATAAAGAATAATCCTATACATGGTTCAGAAAAGAAAGTAGTACTCGCTACAACAAAACTAGTCGCATCTTTGCTTGGTAAAGGTGCATGCATTAAAACAACCATCATACATGCAACTCCTCTAATAATATCTAACGAATATAATCTCTCTTTCATTATCCCAATGAATATAATTTATTGATTTCTTCTTGATTTCCAAAATCATGTTTAACAAGATATTCTCGTATTCTATTTTGTAATGGAACATCATTTATGAAATTCGCAATTCCTTTGGCACATTCCTGGTTACTCATTGGTACGATAATCCCATCAACTCCGTTTAAGATCTGATTTCTCGCGGTTGGATAATTGGTTACAACAACTAATTTTCCTAAAATCTGAGCTTCCCGCACCGTTACAGAATTTCCTTCGTACCTTGAAGGCTGCACATAAATGTCGCAAACTCGGATATAAGGATACGGATTAGCGCGTTTACCTAAAATAATGACAGAATTCTCCATTTTAAACTCTTTTATTTTTTTGCGAATAATTTTATCATTGCCATATCCCAAAATATACCACTTTATTCTGTATCCCGAATTATTTAGTATTTGGCATATCTCAGGAATGTTATCATAGTTTTTCGCCTCACAAAACCTACCAACAGAAAGAAGATTAAATCCCTCTTTCATTCGAGGTATTTCCACACGAATTTCATCTTCAGAAATTAATATAGACCTTCGTCTTACAAACTCAGCAGAAAGAATGTTTTTTATCAGAACAATTTTATCAGCTAATATTGGAAACTTATCTACAAATGACTTAGTAACAGATTCCGATATTGATATTATATGTTCATAACATTGCCATACAGGTAATTCCATGTTTACATTTACATCTATTTGGGAATAATCAGTATGTATCCAACATACTTTATGTTTGGCTTTAACCTTATCAAACACTATGTTATGAGGTGTTAGAAAACTGATTGCCATATCATATTCTCCCAATTGGTAAAGGTTTGGCAATACGTGTACTATTGAATTGGCAACAAATTGCAAGATAGCCGAACCATCTTTAGGGTGTTTCTTTCTTGCATAACGCCAAAAATGATATTTAGCTTTTAGTCTAGCAAAAAAAATACGTAAATGCCCATCCAAGAACACATTCTTGAGAGGACGTTCAATTTGAGTGTACTCAGATACTTCTTCAAGGATATTAACCTCTTTTGGGATAAAGCTCATCAATTCACCACGGTGACTGTACAAAAACAAATCAACATCATATCTACTATAATCTAAAGACTGCAATAATCCTATTAAACTAATCTCTGCACCGCCAATCTCCATATAATGCATAGCAATAAAAATGCGTTTTTTCATAACACTCTTTTGATTCGTCTTAACAGTTTAAACAAATAATTCCAAAATCTAATACCAACAAAGCTGCACCGCACATATTCTCGAAGATAGCATTTATTCTCCATATTCAATTTAACATTTTCCATATAGCTAATAGCCTCCTTTGATAATGGATGAACAAGGATTTCTTTCATAAGTCGCTTTTTCTTTTGAATATCATACTTGCAATCTTGATGAAACAGATTAAAGCGTATGCTTGCATCTAATCCATTGTAAAAACGCCTAATCAAATAATCATCAAATATAGGGTTTGAAATATGCCAAAAATCCTTTAATGCTTCGAAATGCTCTCGCACAGAAATATAAATATTAAATCTATCAGGGATAAATTGGCTTCTTGAATTACCGTTACTATGTATATAATAAGTATAAAGAACACGAGAAGAAATAAAGGATTTGTCCAAATGGGGGTAAATATTTAAATTAAAAACTTCATCTTGCTGAATCCTGAGATTTTCAAATCTCAATTTATGCTGATTTAAAAAGGACAAACGGTAAAATTTATTCCAAGGGAATCCATTTCCATGTTTAGGAAATACAAAAGTATCCAAATATATTCCTTTTAGCTGCTGATTACTGAAAATTTCCTGTTCTTTATATGCTATATTTTCTTCTCGATTATTATTTGTCACATCTATAGCCTTGAATCCAAAAAGAAGAAAATCAACTTCTCTTTTCTCCATTTCTTCTACGCAGTAGGAAACTAGTTCAGGAGAAGCTGAATCATCAATATCGAAGAAATAGACATATTTTCCCTGCGCTTTAGCCAACCCTAAATTTCGAGCTGCTCCAGACCCCATATTAGTTTGATGGAATACACGAATCCGGTTGTCAAAATTGGTTAGAGCATCACAAATTTCTCCACTATTATCAGTCGAACCATCATCAACTAAAAGTATCTCGATATTTTGATAAGTCTGATTTAATATGTATTGTATACCTTTATTTATATGTGAAGAGGCATTATATATAGGAATGATGACAGAAACTAACACATTTCTTTCGGAATTTCTAACATCTCTTTCGCAGGCATTATTCATAAAACGCGGAGATTAATATCCTGAACAACTTTCGAGTTATCAGGGATTTCTTTATTAATAACCATAGTATTAAAACCAACTATCACATTTCTACCCAATGTCGTACCCTTTAAAATAGAGCTGTGCTCTCCTATCCAACAGTTATCACAGATAACGACTGGTGCTGTTGATGGTTTTTCTTTTTCTTTCCAAAAATAAGGAAAATATTTTCTTAGCAAGCCTTCTCTCACTTCTGGGGTATATATCATGTGTGTGTTAGTATCCCAGACACAGGTATAATAAGAAATCCCAACGTAAGAACCTATGGACACCTGATCGTCTACACGAATTTCCGAATTCTCATTTACACATGTGTAATCGCCAATGGTGAGTTTGCCCCCATATCGTATCCAAACTCTATATGGTGACAATCTTGAATGATGCCCCAATTTTAGTGTGCCCGTATTGACAATGAAAGAAGGATTCATGTAATTGTTTCCACGAGATAGAATAGAAAATTCATTAATTTCTACAAAGCCACTATCAACAAAAATATTAACATGATCTAATAAAACATTATCATGCAAAATAAGTGTTGCGCCATTACTCAAAGTAATCTTAGAATGAAGTATCCTGCATTTTTTACCAACGCTTAATTTAGAACTACCAAGAAGACGAACTGCTGAGTTTGTTAAACAATACTTCCATTGGGTACCGAACAGAACATTTTTGATTTTAAACAGAAACGCCAACATATTAATATCCCCAATTAATTTCTCTTTTAACAATTTGCGCAGGAACACCAGCTATTACACAATTGGAAGGGAACTTCTTTGTTACCAAACTACCATAGCCTACAACAGAGTTATCATCCACAGAAGACCCTTTCAAAAATGAGACGTTCTTACATATCCAAACATGTTTACCTATAGTAATATTTTGGGCGGGATTGGTTACAATATCACTGCCTTGTTGATAAATCTTATGTGAATCGAAGTTACGCAGGTTTATATTATAGCTAAACATACAATACTCCCCAACAGAAATATCAGCTCCGTCTCCCAATTCAAACTCAACACCTCTTACTCCAGCATTTTGCCCTATATATAACTTTCCTCCATTCACTATAGTTATCTTGCATGGCCCCAATAATCTTGCATTTTTATCAATCTCTATTATTGCATCATCTCCCAGTATATTAATAATAGTATCATTCAGTATACAGTTTTTATCTACCGACACCTTATTATGATTTCCCAAGATAGTTAGTCTAAAACCGCTATACTTACACCCGACAGACACTTTGTTATCAGTACCATTTACAACAATAGGTTTTGCACATCTATATATTTTTTTTATAAACCTCTTAAACATATTCACAAAACTTTAAATACTACCTGGCTCTCATACATATCATCATGAAAAGAATCGTGTGAAGTATCACCCGGGACCTCATCTGTATTCTTATTTTTCAACAATACTTTTGTTTTAGCCCCTATCTTGTACCATTCGTATTCAATATCTATATGGCCAATATCTATTGCCTGCTCTCCTCTCTTGGCCAAATCATAAGCAAGAACAGTTGCAGTCATACCCAATGCTATCAAAACAAGTTTTCCATGTCCATATTTGGAAACTGCTGACACTATTTCATCATACATATCAAATGCATTCTTACTTGGACACAATACCCTTATGATTGACGCAGCATTGTCGAACAAATCATTTCCAACTCCCAACCTTGTATAAACACCTTCAACTATACAGACTTCTCTCTTTTCCCATATTTTTTTTAAATGTTTTATGTACGCATCACAATCTTTATTCTTTTTCGACATATAAAATCGAGTAAAGAGAGAATCATAATATGTTGTATCTAAACTCACATAGGGAATTACGCACTTTTCCAAATTTGCCGCAAGCCAGCCATAAGTAAATAGTTTTGAGTTAAATACGTATGGTTTCGTATCCACGTAACTATAAGGTAATCCAATAATATGGTTAGGGATGGGGCTCGTGAGTATTTCTCTTAATACTCGCGTTAGGTTAGCATCCGATTTTTGGAAAGGGTTTCCGTCGCCGCCAACTGCATAAAATTCTCCATCACCAAATCTACTAATAGAACATTTTGCTTCTACGATATATTCAACAGTATCCCACGAATTCCTAATGCGGATGTTACGCAAGAACTTCCTGCACATATCATTCTTATATACTTTTAGCTTGTAATAGTATACCAGCAAAAATTTCTTAATAAAGATCATTTATTGTTTGTTTACTATATGTCTCCAACAGAACCTTCTTATCTGATCTATTGCAAACGAAGTTGCATAAATTAATACTAAATAAGAGCCTGTATACAAAATAACGTATAAACCGCTATGATTATTGTAAATACGTAATACGTCTCCTCTAAATATATATTCAAACACGGTATTCTGATGAAACAGATATACAGAGAAGACAGAAGCTGCTACATAGTTGATATATAAACTCTTAAATTGCATCTTAGAAAAGGCAAATAGCAAATATAAGGACGAAAGGATAACCAAAGGCGAAGAATACATAAACAATCTGCGACAGAGCTCCAGGTTATAATTACTTAATAACACATATAGCACTAAGATAAAAACAGAGAGACCTATATATCCCATGAAATCCATATATCTCTTATTGCAAGAAAATGAGGGTCTATAGATGTAAATATAACGAGCTAACAGATAAAGTGCAACAAAAGAAATGACAGAATAACCATTGCATATCCATACTGTACTATACGGAAACAGCCATCCATAAACAGACTGAAACAGAAAGAAAGAGATCAACAGACATTTATATTGTTTTCTCTCAACATTCTGGATATAGATGTTCAGGAGAGGAGACAATATCAGTAACATCAGATAAGCTTTTACAAACCATAAACTTCCATCCAGCAGGAGTGAAGCCTTGACTATATCAATGACATAAATCTCCTTACCTGCGTACAGTGAGGATAGCACTGATATTAATACATTAAAGAATAATATCTGGAATATAAAAGAGAGGAGCTTTGTTCTTCTCAACTTCATGCCATACCATCCTGATATGAGCACAAAAACATTTACACTCACAATAGAGAGGGTTTCCAAAAGAACTCTCATCAATGTTGCCAACGGTGAAACGGCAAAATCCGAAGTTGTAGGAAATGACAAAATCCAAAAATTGGCATGGGATACCATTACCAGAAACATTGCTATGATGCGCAATAGTTCCATATTTGAATTTCTGTGGGCAATAGTTTCGCATTCTATTAATTTCATGACAAGCTATATTAACTCATGAAATAACCATAATAAGTTAAGTGTCCTTGCTTTGTATGCGTATAATACTTTTCTTTCCAGGACAACTTAAAGAAATCGTTTGTTGCTATCAGCAGTTTCCATCTGTTCTCATCAAATGGTGTATTGAATATGTGCTTCATCACATGCAACTCCTCATTAGAATATGGTAATTGATCTATTGCTTGTCTAAAATCAGCGAACTCATGGTAGAAAATATTCATAATATAATCCATCAAGAAATAATGGATGATGCGTTCATGCTGTTCCCAATAAGCAAACAAACATTCTCGTAAGCACTCGAATACATAGTATCCTTCATCACATCCCATAAGGGATCCCGTCCATCTGCATCCTGAGACAAGCGAATCTTTGTCATAATGTTGTTTAGTAGAAAAAAACGGGGAGAAGGTTACATTTGGAGATTTAACAACCCAGTAGGTTGCATCTATCCACAAGCCTCCATATTTTGCTAAAAGAGAACATCGTAATATATCAGACATATGAGCATAAGAAATCTTCTTTTTATGCCATTTTTCATCTATACTATCAGGTATATCTACATAACCCTTATAGTTCTGAGCAGTAACCACAACAACGTTACACCCTGCAAATTTCTCAATTACCGACTGATAACATTTCTTCACCAATTCTGGCATTTCGTCTTTGCCTTGCCACCAGCACAACCATACGTATCTGGATTTTTCCCGCACCACTCTTGCATCATGATTTTTATATTTAGCTATAATGGGAAAGAGAGATTTCTTTAAATACTTACAGATTATAAGATTATAAGTGTAATTGTAAGAGACCTTTTTAAATAAAGAACACATGCGAGGCAGTATCCTTATTTTCAAAGCATAGCCCACCCCGAATTCAGAGATGTCTAAAATTATGTCTTTCATGTTCATCATCTACAAATAAAAGCGTATACAGCTGTCCGTATCTTTTTCCTCTGGGCAGCATCACAAAAAACAGCATAAAACAACAGTAAAAATATCATTAAGTTGCTCACACTTATCAAGCATAATCTTGCAAACGATTCATTAAACTCCTCCAGAATAAGGTAGCTACACATGCAAGATACCAGGATAGCTACAATATTCGGAAGAAAGGACTTTAAAAATATTCTGGCTATACTGAATTTCTTTATATATTTCTTGAGTATGATTAGATTACATAGGAAAATCGATAAGTAAATCGGAATAAACAGATAATATGCATACGAAGGATTCATTCCTTTTTTGAAACCTATATAAACCAATAACACCATTATAATATTCAGCACGCCCGACACTACATTCAGCCACATTATGTTACCCGTTGCCCCTACAATAGTACCCACTAATCCGTAATTACTTGATATCAGACTGGCTATCAGCGACAGTTTCACGAAGCAGACTGTGTATTCCGGAACATTGACAAGCCATAATTTAAGAACATAGTCTGCTTCTATAAACAAGGGAATACCGAGAACGAGAAACAGGGCATTGGTATATTTGTAGGCATTGATAACAAGTGTCTGCATATAATCAATATCATTGCCCGCATAGCTTTTCACGATTTGAGGCCTGAACGCAGTCACTACATTGAAAGCGAAACCTTTAATGACACCCTGCACCGTGTTGGCTATTCCGCTCGCAGCATTCATAACCGGACCAAAGAACATATTGAGCAATATACTGCAACCTTGTAGGTTTACTGTTTCACTAATATTGCCAAACAGGTTCCAACCCGAAAAGGACAACATTGGTTTCAACATCTCAGGGCGCCATACGAATTTGAACCTGCACTCTTCGTAATGTCTGATACCGTAAATGCGATATATCAATGCGATGATGACAGAAACAGCTAAAGTCAGAATAGCATACAATATCAATTTATCAACATCACTCAGCAGCAGCATGTAAACTATCGCTAATTTAAGAAAAACATTGAGAAGTTCAACATAGGCATAGATGTCCATCTTCTCATGTGCAATAATACACGCATTATATGGGGTCTGAGTAACTCCGACCATCATTGACAGCACCGAAGCCTGATACACTACAAATGCGGCTACCTGGCGGCCTTCGGGTATAACCAACTTGTTCAGAACGAACCACAAGCCAATTGTTTCGGAAAGTACAAAGATACCTAAGGCGATTGAGATATGAATGATTAAAGTACTGTTAAAAGTATCGCGCAATGCTGCTTTATTTCCCTTTCCAATTTCGAATGTAAGAAAACGGGAGGTAGAACCACTCATGGCAGTATTTACAAAAGTGAATAAGGCTATCACACCGCCAACGACATTGTACACACCGTAATCAGAAGCACCCAGCACATTAAGTACTATGCGGGAAGTGTACAGTGAAACCACTACCGTCAGCAACATCCGCACATAAAGTAGCAGAGTGTTCTTTGCTATCAATCTATTATTACCAATCGACTTCAATTACAAATTAACTACGATTAACATTACAGAAATAGGATTTCATACCTATTTTACAAAACTGCATATATAGACAAAAACGGACTAGACAGAACCATGTCGAATAAAATACAAGCCTTCCTTTACAGTTATGTTTTCCCTCTCTGCACAAACAGTAAATGCAGAATTAAAAAGGAAAATAACCGAAAGTCCGCCTATAAGCACAGCTTGCAGCTTCAATTACATCCACATACTATTTTTCGACAAACGTCTTTAACGCGCGCAAAATTACGAAAAAATATTTAAATTGGAAATAAAAAGAGGCGGAAAAGACGGAATGAAGGCAAAAGAATTTGTCCAGTCGGACATCCGGCTTATTCAAACCGAGGGTGCAAAGAGAAAATGGGCACGAGCTGGAAAAGCAAAATTAGATGGTAAATCCAGAGCAATGAGTAACGAAACGGATGGCCTGGAGGGATAAAAAGCGAGCAAGACGAAAGGGTAAAAACGGCTATAAGATAGTTTGACAAATTGCTTTTAAGGACTACGATATTTTCAATCAGGTGTATTATCGGCCGAAAATACGCAAATCCTGAGGCGTCATGTAAAGAACTGATAACCAGTTCGTTATATTTTCCTTACATTATACGAGGCTCTTGGAGTTGCCGTTCAAGGGCCGAGAAGGCCCTTAAAAAGAAAACAAAAGCACCTGAACCAGCCGCTGTAAGCTATGCTTCAAGGCTTCCGAAGCTATGCTGCGGGAATATCAAAGCATAGCTCCAGGAGTTTAGAATACAAAAAAAAGAGACACAAGGGGCCAAAAATAGTTCTCTTGCTTTCTATTTCACAAGAAAATGAAGCACGTTTTTCAGGCATTATATATTGACAAAACGCCCATCAGACAACCAGCCTTGTCTGAAGCGGAATACAATCTTGCGGGGCCGCATGGGTACATCGTCAGCCGATTTCGACTACGCCGTGAGGCAAACAGTAATTGATTGCCAACTCCGCAACTGATAGATGGAGAAATCATGTAGCAAGTCAACGTCCTTACTCATGGCATGCAAAACACAAAACCCGTACAGAAACAACGGACACAAGACAAAACAGAGAGCGCCGAAGCAGAAAATTCAGCTTTTTTATTTGTTATTATGTTCTTTTTAGAGTATCTTTGCAACAAATTTAATGACAATGAAAAAAACTCTGCTTTTATTGTTGCTTGCCATTGCCTCGTTAGGAAACGCGATGGCACAACACGAACCTTGGGATATTTACATTACCCCGAAAGTAGGCGCCACGTATTCTAACTTCAGGGGCGTTGATGGTGGCAAATACAAATTAGGCTTCATCGGTGGAGCCAATTTAGAGGTTTTCATCACGCCGGCGGTTGCTTTCGATACCGAGCTTTCATTCTCCCACCAGGGTTCCCACAATTATATCAACCCGGAAACGCAGATGCAGAACGATGCCCGCGTAAACCTGCTGAACTTCGACTTCATGTTTCGCTTCTACCCCATCAGGAGCATACCGCGGCTAAGTCTTTTCTCCGGGCTGCACGGAGCCTATGTTGCATGGTTCAAGGTTAACTACCGCGACATACGTGATGAGGTTCATGGCGGCGACATTGGCGTGCCGGTGGGCATTGGATACGAAGTGGGCAAGGTGGCCATCGACGCGAAATACAACTTCTCTGCACGCAAGATTGCCCACACCGAGATGGCCAAGCATAACCTTGGAGACGCCACTCATTCAGCTTTCATGCTGACGGTAGGCTACAAGATACAAGTATTCTGAACCATTGCCGAAAGCAGGAGAGAGTGCTGAAAAAGACAGCAACACCTCACACCTTATATTATATAGAGGCACACACAACGGCTGCACGGCTGGACAGGCAGTCACACCATAACAGGAAAAGAATGGAAAAAAGAGATTTAAGAATTATCTTCATGGGCACTCCCGAGTTTGCCGTAGAGTCATTGCGGCAGCTTGTAGAGGGTGGATACAACGTTGTGGCCGTGGTAACGCAGCCCGACAAGCCCGTGGGCAGACATCAGGACACGCTCCAACCCTCGGAAGTGAAGAAGTATGCACAGGCACACAGCATACCCGTACTGCAGCCCGAAAAGATGAAAGACCCAGAGTTTATCGAAGAACTGCGCTCCTTCAAGGCCGATTTGCAGGTGGTTGTAGCCTTCCGCATGCTGCCCGAAGTGGTGTGGGCCATGCCCCGTTTCGGCACGTTCAACGTGCATGCAGCCCTGCTGCCGCAGTATCGTGGCGCGGCGCCCATCAACTGGGCCGTCATTAATGGCGAAAAGCAGACCGGCGTAACTACGTTCTTTTTGGATAAGAACATAGATACCGGCAGAATTATTGCACAAAAGACGTTCGACATTCCCGATGATGCCGACGCCGAATACGTGTACAACGGGCTCATGTATCTGGGCGCCGAGATTTGCAAAGAGACCGTAGACAGGGTTATAGAGACCGACGGCAACGTGCCGTCTATGGCCCAGCAAGATGCCCACAACCTGAAACCAGCCCCCAAGATATTCAAGGAAACCTGCGAAATAAACTGGCAACAGCCGGCCAAAAAGGTCTATGACTTCATTCGCGGACTTAGCCCCTACCCCGGCGCCTGGTGCAATGTAACCAGCAGCCAGATAGCCAAATCGCAAGCCGGCACCATGCTCAAGGTTTTCAAAACGCGCAAGACCGGTCTCCGAACCCAAGCACCGGCCGGTACGCTGCAGGCTGAAGGCCGCCAGTTACTGGTGGCCTGTGCCGACGAATGGCTCGAAATCGTAACCCTGCAGGTGGCCGGCAAGAAGCGCATGGATGCCAAAGACTTCCTGAACGGCATTCGTCTATAACAGGATGCAACGCTTCCTAATCCCCCGGGAGCAAAGCCTGCACTTACTGAAAGCAGGCCTTTGCCCGCCCGAAAGCAGGCCGGTGAGAATGACGCAAAAAACAAGCAGGAACGAGAAAATACACATTGAATATTTGGGGAATACTTATTTTATTGTTACTTTTGCGTCAAACAACGAGACATGAATCAAGCTGAAGATATAAAGAATGCCGTCAGAGTGCTCAGAGAAGGCGGCGTAATACTCTACCCTACCGACACTGTATGGGGCATAGGATGCGATGCAACGAACGCGGAAGCCGTGGCCAAGGTTTACAAAATCAAGCAGCGCGAAGACTCCAAGGCTCTTATCTGCCTGGTGGACTCCGATGCACGCCTGCAGCGATACGTGCGCAACGTGCCTAATGTGGCGTGGGAACTGATAGAGGCGGCCGTAACACCCATGACGGTCATACTGGACGGTGCCGTCAACCTGGCGCCTAATCTGATTGCCGAAGACGGTTCCGTGGCCTTGCGCATTACCAACGAGCCTTTCTCAAAGGAGCTGTGCTACCGCTTCCAGAAAGCCCTCGTAAGCACGAGTGCCAATATCAGCGGCCAACCTGCAGCCTCCAACTACAGCGACATCAGCCCGGAACTGCTCGAGGCGGTAGACTACGTGTGCTTTTCACGCCGCCAGGAACACAAGCCCCACACGCCTTCTACCATTATCAAACTGGCGAAAGACGGCGAAATTAAGATTATACGCAAGTAAGAGAACGTACCGCCGGCAGGCCATCCGGAGGGGGCCGGCCTGTCTGCAGGGCATCTCTGAAACCTGCCTGTCACTATGATTGAAAAGATTATAAGCTGGAGAGAGGAGCATCTGTCGGACAGACAGATGACGATTATCTTGTCTTTCTTCATCGGCTTCTTTGCCTCCGTGGCCGCCTATGCCCTGCACTGGATTATCAGGCAGATACAGATGCTGCTCACGGCAGGCTTTACCAGCACGTCCTATAACTGGCTCTATCTGCTTTTCCCGGTTGTAGGAATCTACCTGACCTCCCTCTTCATCAAGTACATTGTCAAGGATAACATCTCTCATGGCATTACGCGCGTGCTCTACGCCATATCCTCCAAGCAAAGCCGCCTGAAGGCTCACAACTGCTGGTCGTCGGTCATCGCATCGGCCATCACCATCGGTTTCGGCGGTTCCGTTGGTGCCGAGGCTCCCATTGTGCTCACAGGTTCGGCCATAGGCAGCAACTTGGGCCAGTTCTTTAAGCTGCAGAACAAGCAGCTCCTGCTGCTTGTGGGAGCGGGAGCAGCGGCCGCCATCGCCGGTATCTTCAAGGCCCCGATGGCCGGAATGGTGTTTACGCTCGAAGTGTTGATGGTAGACCTGAGCATGGCCTCCATCATTCCTATCCTCACGGCGTGCGTAACGGCAACCTGCTTTACCTACATCTTCGTGGGCGAAAGCTCCATGTTCTCCTTCCACCTGGACTCCGCATGGGTGCTGGAACGTGTTCCGGCCAGCATTCTGCTCGGCATTTTCTGCGCTATTACGGGTCTTTACTTCATGCGGATGATGACGGCTTGCGAGAATGTTTTTGCCAACATGAAGCGCCATCCCTATCTCAAGCTCATCTCGGGCGGTCTGCTTCTCAGCATTCTCATCTTCCTCTTCCCTTCTCTCTACGGCGAAGGATACGACACGCTGGGCATTCTTTTGAACGGTAAAACGGAGGCCGACTGGAACGTAGTGATGAATAACTCGCTCTTCTACGGCCACGGCAACCTGCTGATTGTCTACATCGGGCTCGTCATGTTAACCAAAGTATTTGCCACATCGGCCACCAACGGCGCCGGTGGCTGCGGCGGAACCTTCGCGCCGTCGCTGTTCGTAGGCGGTTTTACGGGGTTCTTTTTCGCCCGCATCTGGAACATGCAGCAGATAGGCGTCTATATTCCGGAGAAGAACTTCACCCTCTTAGGCATGGCCGGAGTGCTGGCCGGCGTGATGCACGCGCCGCTCACGGGCGTGTTCCTCATAGCCGAACTCACGGGCGGCTACCAGCTCTTCATGCCACTCATCATTGTCAGCGTGGTTTCGGTCATGGCCATCAGCATCTTCGAACCTCACAGCATCTACGCCATGCGACTGGCCAGGGAGGGCAAACTGCTAACTCACCACACGGACAAGTCCATCCTCACGCTCATGAACTTAGACAGCGTGATAGAGCGCGAATACTCATCGGTAACGCCGGAAATGCCGCTCGGCAAACTCGTTCACGCCATCAGCGACAGCCACACCAGCTTCATGCCGGTGCTGGACCACGCCGGCACGCTGCTGGGAGAAGTCGACATACGCAAGATAAGGCACATCGTATTCCGCACGGAGCTGTACAGCAAGTTCACCGTCCGGCAGGTTATGACGGAAATACCGGCCACACTGGGCGTGAACGACCCGATGGAAGAAGCCATGAAAAAGTTTGAGAAGACCAACGCGAGCTATCTGCCCGTTGTCGATTTGGACAACAGAATGATAGGTTACATATCCCGCACGCGCATGTACTCCATGTATCGCAAGCTCGTAGCCGACTACTCTGCCGAGTAGTTTCGCCCGCCCATGCCACTGCATCGGCCCCCTTTATCGGTTCAGTACGCCCTTTGCCAGAGTGCAGCAGGGCAGATTTAAAGGTGCGGAATGTGGCAGTCAGGAACTTTCGACACCTGTCGCACGATTGTGTGACACTTGTCGAATTCATGTGCGACACTTGTCGAAAGTTCCCGAAGCATAGCTTTGAGACTAAAAACGGAGGCCATCGAACACCTGGCTGGCATGAGTATTCTACCATTCCCTGCTCTTTTTAGGCTCCGATTCTCAACGTGCATAAACGCAAAATCCCGGATTTCAGTCCGTCGTATCAGAATACTTACGGACTGAAATCCGGGATTTGTGCAACTGAAAACACCGCTGCGCACGGGCTGCAAGAGCGCAGTCCGCCTGCTGCTTACGGCGTTAGAGGTCCCAACCCACGGCAGATGCACCGAGCACTGCTGCCGAAGAGCCGTCGAGACCACTAACAAGGAACTTCGGTTTGTCGCGGAAGATGTTCAGTGCATGTTCCTGATAGCTGCGGCGGATGGGTTCCATGATGAGTTCGCCGGCCTTGGTCAGACCGCCGAAGAATATGAACGCCTCGGGTGAGGAGAAAGCTGCAAAGTCGGCACAAGCCTCGCCCAGCATCTCTCCTGTGAACTCGTAGATTTCCTTTGCAAGCTCATCGCCCTTGCCGGCGGCAATGGAGACGTCGAGCGAAGTTATGTCCTCGGGTTTCAGTTGGCGCAGGAGCGAGTCTGTATCGCGTGTAGCAAGAAACTCGCGAGCCGTGCGTGCCACGCCCGTAGCCGAGCAGTAAGCCTCCAGGCAACCCGTACGGCCGCAGCCGCAGGGGCGTCCGTTCTCGCGCCGCATAATCACATGGCCCAGCTCGCCGGCAAAGCCGTCGCAGCCGTAAACAACCTGCCCGTTGATAACTATGCCCGAGCCAACGCCCGTTCCCAATGTAAGCATGATGAAGTTCTTCATGCCTCGCGCCACGCCATAGGTCATTTCGCCGATTGCGGCTGCATTGGCATCGTTGGTGAGGGCCACCGGAATGCCTAATTTATCGGAGAACAACTTGGCCAAGGGAACAACTCCATTGTGTCCCCATATCAGGTTCGGCGCAAACTCTATGGTGCCGCTGTAGTAGTTTCCGTTAGGAGCACCAATGCCCATGGCCTTGATGTTCTCAATGCCTCCTACGGTATCGATGTCTATAATGGCCTGGAGTGCCTCGACCGAAGCATTCACATAGTCGTTCACATCCTGATAAGCCTGTGTCTTGATGGCCGTAGTTGCCTTGATTTCACCACGACTGTCAACAATTCCAAAGACGGAGTTGGTTCCTCCAAGATCCAAGCCGATAACGTACGGCTTCAATTCTTCTGTTCCCATGTTTACTATGTTTAGAATTAATAGATGTCAGGCAAAGGTACAAAAAAGTAGATGAAACCAAACTTTTATTACGCTTTTTTTCACTTGCTAATCCATTATTTTCATCCTCCGGTTATCTATTCTCGGGTAAATTGAGTAACTTTGCAGCCGAATTAGAACAAAGACATGCCATTTCCTATCCATATAGACATACTTGACATCATCTTCAAAGGCCTGCTCATCGGCATCATTTCGTCTGCCCCAATGGGTCCTGTAGGTGTGTTGTGTGTACAACGAACGCTGAACAAAGGCCGATGGTATGGCTTTGTTACGGGCGTGGGAGCCGCTGCGAGCGACATTATCTACGCCCTGATAACGGGTTTGGGCATGAGCTTCGTGATGGATCTGATTACCAATCCCACGAACTTCTTCTGGCTGAAGATATCCGGCAGCGTCATTCTGCTGCTCTTCGGAGTCTACTGCTTCAGAAGTGACCCGACGAAGAACATGCACATCAGTGGCAAGAAGAAAGGCTCGCTGTGGCACAACGGCATTACGGCTTTCCTTGTGACGTTCTCCAATCCCCTCATCATCTTTCTCTTCATGGCCGCTTTTGCACAGTTAGGCTTCGTGATACCCAACCGCCCGGTGGAGATGGGGTTTGGCTTTCTGGGCATCATCATCGGCGCACTGGTATGGTGGTTCGGCCTTACCTGGCTCATTGACAAGGTGCGGGGAAAGTTCGATAACTTCGGTATTCAGATTATCAACAAGGTTATAGGCAGCGTCGTTATCCTGATATCGCTCATCATTCTCGTAGGAACGATATTCAATCTCTACACGTTCCATTATTAAGGACGGCCGGTGCGCTTGCCATTCATCAGCTTTTTTGCCAATATATGTACATTGCTCAGGAACTAAGAAAGAAATCAATAGCCGAATATCTGCTCTACATGTGGCAGATAGAAGACGTCATCCGCGCCTACGACTGTTCGCTTACGCGCATTCGCAGGGAGTATATCAGCCGGTTCGACTATACCGAAGAACAGAAAGAAGAGGAAGCAGACTGGTTCGGGAACATGGTTACCATGATGAACCAGGAAGGCAAACGGGAGAAAGGACACCTGCAAATTAACCAGGTGCTGCTACAGGACATCATCGACCTACACATCCAGTTGCTCGAATCACCCAAGTTTCCGTACTACAACGCAGAGTACTACAAGGTTCTGCCTTTTATCGTCGAGTTGCGCCAAAAGGGCGACAGTGAGGTGAACGAGATAGAGACTTGCTTCGATGCTCTGTACGGTGTGATGATGCTCCGCTTACAACACAAGGAGATTACGGCCGAGACCGAGCACGCCCTTCAGGAAATAACGACGTTCATCGGCATGCTTTCCGACTACTACATCAAGGACCACAAGGAGGGTCTTGACTGGGGAGAGCTCGGCTAACTATCAACAGTCATAAACTTAAAGCAATATGAATATATTAGTAACAGGCGCCAACGGGCAACTGGGAAACGAAATCAGGCTCGTCAGCAGCAAGTCTAAAGACCACTATCTCTTTACCGACGTCGTTGCTACCGAAGGCTTGCAGACCACCATTCTGGACATTACGAGGATAGAGGACATACGCTCCGCGGTACGCGAAAACAACATCCATTGCATCATCAACTGTGCTGCCTATACGAATGTAGACAAAGCCGAAACGGCCGGTGACATCGTGGAAACACTGAATGCCACTGCACCCGAGAACCTGGCCATTGCCATGAAGGAAGTGGGAGGCCTGCTCGTACACATCAGCACCGACTATGTATTCGGCGGAGATCCCTACAATACGCCCTGCAAAGAAGACCAGCAGGGCACGCCAACGGGTGTTTACGGACTGACGAAGCTGCACGGAGAACAGAAAATTCAGGCCACCGGCGTCGACCATATCATCATCCGCACGGCATGGCTCTACTCCGAATTCGGCCACAACTTCGTCAAGACGATGCTCAACCTCACCCAAACCAAGCCCCAGTTGCAAGTTGTATTCGACCAATGCGGCACACCTACCTACGCCGGCGACCTGGCTGAAGCCATTTACAACATCGTTGAGAACAGGAAATACGAGAACAACACCGGCATTTACCACTTCTCCAACGAGGGTGTTTGCTCATGGTTTGACTTCACGAAAGAGATTGCCCGCCAGGCCGGAAACACCACATGCGACATCCAACCCTGCCACAGCAGCGAGTTTCCCTCGCCTGTCAAGCGCCCTGCCTACTCCGTTCTCGACAAGACAAAGATAAAAGAAACATTCGGCATCAAGATACCTTACTGGACCGACTCACTCCACACGTGTATCGGGAAACTGAAAGCAAACCAAAGCATTTGAGCAGGCAATGAACGAAATACAGCGGCGAAGAACCTTCGCCATTATCTCTCACCCGGATGCGGGCAAAACAACACTGACCGAAAAGTTCCTCCTCTTCGGTGGTCAGATACAGGTTGCAGGAGCCGTAAAGAGCAACAAGATACGCAAGACGGCCACCAGCGACTGGATGGATATTGAGAAGCAGCGCGGCATCTCGGTGTCAACATCGGTCATGGAGTTTGACTACGAGGGCTATAAAGTCAACATTCTCGACACGCCGGGACACCAGGACTTTGCCGAAGACACCTACCGCACGCTCACTGCTGTTGACTCCGCCATCATCGTTGTGGACTCAGCAAAGGGCGTGGAGACCCAGACCCGCAAGCTGATGGAGGTATGCCGCATGCGCAATACGCCTGTAATCATCTTCATCAACAAGATGGACCGCGAGGGCCGCGACCCCTTCGACCTGCTCGATGAGCTTGAAGAAGAGCTGCAGATAAAGGTCCGTCCGCTCTCCTGGCCTATCGGACAGGGTCTGCGCTTCAAAGGAGTGTACAACATATACGAGCAGCAACTCAACCTCTTTACGCCCAACAAGCAGCGCGTAACCGAAAAAGTTGCGGTCGACATCCAAAGCAAGGACCTCGAAGAACACGTTGGCGAAGATTATGCCAAGCGGCTGCGCGACGACCTGGAACTTGTTGACGGCGTTTATCCCGAATTCGATGTAGACAGCTACCGCTCGGCAGAAGTAGCTCCGGTGTTCTTCGGTTCGGCCCTCAACAACTTCGGTGTACAGGAGCTACTCAACTGTTTCGTGGAGATAGCTCCCAGCCCCAAGCCCACCAAGGCCGAGGAGCGGATGGTTCAACCCGAAGAACCCAAGTTCACGGGGTTCATCTTCAAGATTACCGCCAACATCGATCCCAACCACCGCAGCTGCATAGCATTCTGCAAGGTGTGCTCGGGCAGGTTCGTTCGCAACCAGCCTTACCAGCACGTCCGCCTGGGCAAGACGCTGCGCTTCAGCTCACCCACGCAGTTCATGGCACAGCGCAAGAGCACGGTCGATGAAGCCTATCCCGGCGACATCGTAGGACTACCCGACAACGCAGGCACTTTCAAGATTGGTGACACGCTCACCGAAGGCGAAGACTTGCATTTCCGCGGACTGCCGAGCTTCTCGCCAGAGCTTTTCAAATACATTGAGAACGACGACCCCATGAAGTCGAAGCAGTTCCAGAAGGGGCTGGAGCAGCTGATGAACGAGGGCGTTGCCCAGCTGTTTGTCAACCAGTTCAACAACCGCAGGGTTGTAGGAACCGTGGGGCAGCTGCAGTTCGAGGTCATTCAATACCGCCTGGAGCACGAGTACAACGCCAAATGCCGCTGGGAACCGGTGCACCTTTACAAGGCGTGCTGGATTGAAGCCGACGACGACAGCGAGCTGGAAAACTTCAAGAAACGCAAGTACCAGTACATGGCCAAGGACACCGAAGGCCGCGATGTGTTCCTGGCCGACTCGGGCTACGTGCTGAGCATGGCCCAGCAAGACTTCAAGCATATTAAGTTCCACTTTACATCAGAATTTTAGCTCACTGCGAGCTAAAATTCTCCTTGTGGAGAGGAACCTTTCAGTTCATTCGGTTTTTCCGCTTTGCTGCTTCTCAATCGGGACGCAGCACCATCTCGAAACCTTTATCATCACCGCCATTCCGGGCACTTCCTTCAGCAGATAATACTTCTTGCTGGAACGCACCAGCTTGCCCGTAAGGCCTTTCAGCAGTCCGTGTGTCACCAAGACGGGCGTGCCCGACTTGAGCTTTGCCTCGTCTTCACGCAAGTACTTGCGCATCTCTATCTCCGGATTACACATCACCTGGAACTCGTACATCTGCTTGGCAGGTATCTCATAAAAGTCGCTGTCGTCCTTCGACTTGCGGACAACGCTCAACTTGAACGGTGCATCGGCTATCACCTTACGCAGCAACTGCTCGTCACGGTCCTTTTTCACAAACAGCAGATTGCGCACTACGGGGCGCAGTACGTGCCTTATTTTCTGTTCCTTTGGGTCAACGATATCAGTATATTCCATTGGCACAAAATAAGTTAGGCCTTTGTCCTTGAAGTATTGTGCAACCTGTTTCAGCCTTAGCGTGAACAGTCGCAGCGCATACCAAGTACAGTTGTCGTCTGCTATCTCGGCGGTAAACAGCGGATTCTCGCTGTCCGTATTTTGCTCTCTAATTGTATTTTTGTCTGGATTTAAGTCCATACAGTATGCTAAATATGATGCAAATGTAATGATTTTATGCTGAAAAACCAAATTTAGCAAGCTCAAAAAAGCGGCCGTTGCCCCCTTTCTTTCCTTTTTCTTGCTTTGTACCATGAGGCCGCGGCAGGCCTGAATGGCTACTGCTAAGGGTCAGTTGAGGCTGCTGCAGGGAGATTATCGGCAACAGGGAGGAACTTTTGACACTTGTCAAACAATCGTGCGACAAGTGTCAAATTCATGTGCGACACTTGTCGAAAGTTCACGAAGCACTGCTTCAGCACGTCTGATAACGTTAATTTGTCCGCTTTGTTTGATACTTCAAGCTATTTGTGTTATATTTGCCGTGTAAACGAACCATCCATGAAGAAACTGCATCTCCATCTGCTCCTCCTCTCGCTGCTTTGCAGTCTGCTCGCCCCTGCGCAGGAACTGGAGTGGCACCGCGTAGCTACGGCAAGCGAAATAGACGACAGCTCCGCCTTCGTCATCACCTTCCGTACCGACCAATACTATCACACGCTCGTGCCGCGGCTTTGGAACGAGGAGCTTTCGGCCGACATCCATGTCTACGACAGCAACGGTTTCGCCGACACCTCCTACCCTGCAGTCTCGGCAGAGTTCATCGGCAACACGACGACCTTTCGCTTCGAGAAGGCCGACAGCCGCTGGCTGATGCGTAACGTGGCCAGCGGAAAGTACGTGGGATGCGTGTCTAAGGTGCCCGAGAGGCACACAGAATGCTTCAACCTCTTCAGAGAAAGCAGCGAGGCTGCTGACAACAAAGACTTTACGGTTACGTTTGAGCAACGGCCGAGCGGACTGTTCATCAAGATTGGAGGACTGTATCTGGTGCATCAGGAGCAGTCGAAAGGCTACCGGCTGAAGTCTAGATGCGATGCCGAAGAGGAGATTGAACTGTACAAGGGCACAGCCAGAGAACCGGAAAAGACCATGACGCTGAACGAAAACGAGGACTTGCCGGGAGTAGAAAACTTCAAGGGAAGCGTCTCGTTCGTGCGCACTTTCTACGACGGTTACTACAACACGCTCGTCCTGCCGTTCGATGTGAAGGACTACCGGCAGGTGTTCGGCACCGGCACCACGGCCTACCAGCTGCGGCAGGCCACGGCAGAGACGCTCTCGTTCGTGGAAGTTGCGCCCCATGAACCGCTGCGGGCAAACCGTCCCTACTTACTTCGGGGAACCTTCAGCAAGAGCCCCTACACGATAACCGGCGTGAACTTCGGCCACAACGAGGCCGATGCCGACGTACCGGTTGCGGCAGGCAGCGTGGTTATTCACTGCCTGTACGGCAGGCAAAACGTAGGTGGAAGCAACTATTATATACTGTGGAAAGACGGTTTCTACCGCTGCACGCAGCTTAAAAGCGACGTGGCGGTAGAACCCTATAAATGGATGGTGGCCGTTGACGAGGCCAATAAAAACGCTGTCAGGCTGATGGTGAACGGCTCCGAAGTCCTCAATGCAATTGTTGCAGGCCCGGAAGAAGCCGGTTCGGAGCCTGCCGTCTACAATCTGCAGGGCATCCGCCAGACCGCCCCCTGGCGCAATCTGCCTGCCGGCATCTACATCACGGGCGGGCGGAAAGCGGTCAGGAAGTAGCCATGCAGGCAGCACCGGGCCCCTGCAACCAGTTCTCCACTATCTTTCTTCCATCGGGTGTGAGTACGCTCTCGGGGTGAAACTGGATGCCGCGGACATCGTACTGCCTGTGGCGAAGCGCCATGATGCAGCCGTCATCGCTCTCGGCAGTAACCTCGAGGCAGTCGGGCAGCCCCTCTCGCTCTACCGCCCAGCTGTGGTATCGGCCCATCATAAACCGCCCGGGCAGCCCCCTGAAGATGTAGTCATTGCCCAACCGTCGGCCCTCAGTGGCCACTCCGTGATACACTTCGGAGAGGTTCACGAGCCTTGCCCCGAACACCTGGCCGATGGCCTGATGGCCCAGACAGACGCCCAAGATGGGCTTGCGGCCGGCATAAGCACGGATAACGTCGAGCAGCAGGCCCGCTTCCGACGGAATGCCGGGGCCGGGCGAAAGGATGATTTTATCGAAGCTGTCCAGCTGATTGAGGTCAAACCTGTCGTTGCGGAACACAGTTACCTGCGCTCCCAGCTCCTTTACAAGATGTACGAGGTTATAGGTAAAGGAATCGTAATTATCTATCACTACTACTTTCATATCTTTTCGGCTATGCGGATGGCCTTCACCAAGGCTCCCAGTTTATGGTTACACTCCTGCAGTTCGTACTCGTCGTTGCTCTTGGCCACCACACCGCTGCCGGCCTGGAACCACAGTTCGCCGTTGCGGCTCACAAAAGTGCGGATAACGATGGCCTGGTTCAGCTCGCCATTAAAGCCTATCACGCCGATGCAACCGCCATAGGCGCCGCGGTCGTGGGGTTCCAGTTCGCTGATGATTTGCATGGCTCTGACCTTCGGAGCGCCGGAAAGCGTGCCGGCGGGAAAGGTGTCTATGAACTCTGCTACGGGCTTGGCGTCCTCATTCAGCGTACCGCTCACCCGGCTCACCAGGTGGATAACGTGGCTGTAAAACTGCATGTCTTTGTAGAAATCGACCTTTACGCCATGACAGTTACGGCTCAGGTCGTTGCGTGCCAGGTCCACCAGCATCACGTGCTCGGCGTTTTCCTTGGGGTCGTTGCGCAGGAATTCGGCGTTCCGGCGGTCGTTTTCCGGGTCTCCCGTGCGCTTGGTAGTGCCTGCAATGGGGTCGATGAAGGCCCTGTTGCCCACAATCCGGTTGTGCGTCTCGGGCGAGGAACCGAAGATACGGAAGCCTCCGAAATCGAAATAGAACAGGTACGGGCTTGGATTAACGGAGCGCAGGGCACGATAGAGCTTGAAGTCGTCGCCCTCGAACTTCTGCATGAACCGGCGCGAAACAACAATCTGGAACACGTCACCGCGCAGGCAATGTTGCACGCAGCGGCGTATGTTGGCCTTGTGTTGCTCGTCGGTGAGGGTGCTGCGGATGTCTCCAACGGGACGAAAACCGAAAGGCTGCACGTTGGCACGGGCCATGAGCCGCTCCAGCTCGTCAAGATGAGCCTCGTCGGAGAGCGTGATGAGCTGCATGCGATTGTTGAAGTGGTCGAACACGATCAGGTCTTGATAGAGAATGTAGAGCATGTCGGGCGCATCGTTTTCAGCCATTCTGGTGTCCTTTACAGCAATGTTCTCGAAGTAGCGCACGGCATTGAAGGCCGTGTAACCGTAGATTCCGCAGAACCGGCTGCCCTCTCCCGTAATGCTGAAGGCATGCAGGAAGGCATCGAGCGCATTGGCTACGGCCTCCTTGCAACCTGCAGCGGGCAGGTGCGAGGTGGCAACGGAGCCGTCGGGAAACGTGGTCAGCACCTCTCCATGACTCACTGCGAACGATGCAAGGGGATGAATACAGATGAAGCTACGGCTGTTCTCGGTGCCGTGATAGTCGGAACTTTCGAGCAGCGCGCTCTGTGGAAAGAGGTCGCGCAGCCGCATGTAGACGCCAACTGGCGTGTGGAGGTCGGCCAGCACGGTGCGTGAGGCGGTCCGGAAGCTGAACAGTTGATTAGAAGTTGCCATACTCTTTAGCCATAGGTTTGTTGTTCAGATAAGTTTCCACATCCTTGTCGCCGCGGCCGGAGACGGTGAGCACGACCACATCCTGGGGCTTGAAGTGCATCTTACCCAGTGCAGCCACGGCATGGGCGCTCTCTATGGCGGGGATGATACCTTCCATGCGCGTGAGCTCGTAGCCTGCATAGATGGCCTCATCGTCGTTCACAGCGAGCACTTGTTCCCTGCCTTTGTCGGCCATGTTGGCGTGCATGGGGCCAATGCCGGGATAGTCGAGCCCGGCCGAAATGGTGAAGGCTTCCTTTATCTGGCCGTCATCGGTCTGCATGACGAGCGTCCGCGCGCCGTGGATAATGCCCTCCGTGCCGCAGTGTATGGTGGCTGCGGTGTAGGCGGTATCGGTTCCGTGACCGCCCGCCTCGGCCAGGACAATCTTCACGCGGTCGTCGTCAACGTAATGGTAAATGGTTCCCGCGGCGTTACTTCCACCTCCCACGCAGGCCACGAGGTAGTCGGGATAGTCGCGGCCCGTCTTCTCCAGCAGCTGCCACTTTATCTCTTCGGAGATAACACTCTGCATTCTGGCCACGATGTCGGGGTAAGGATGGGGGCCCATTGTTGAGCCCACGAGATAGTAAGTGTCTGCAGGATGGCTGCACCAGTCGCGTATCGCCTCCGAGCAAGCATCGCTCAGCGTCATGTTACCCGTTGTTACGGGATGCACGGTGGCGCCGAGCATGCGCATGCGTTCTACGTTGGTGTGCTGCCGCTGCACGTCGGTCTGACCCATGAAGACCTCGCACTGCATGCCCATGAGTGCGCATACGGTGGCCGTGGCCACACCATGCTGGCCGGCGCCGGTCTCTGCCGTGATGCGTGTTTTGCCCATGCGGCGGGCCAGCAGTATCTGTCCGATGGTGTTGTTTATCTTGTGAGCGCCCGTGTGGTTCAGGTCCTCGCGCTTCAGAAACAGGCGACAACCGTACTTGCTGCTCATCCTGCGGGCCTCGTAGAGCGGCGACGGACGGCCCACATAGTCGCGCAGCAGCTGATGGTACTCGTCTCTGAACTCCTTGCTTTCGATTATCGGGAGGTAGGCATCTTGCAGTTCGTGCACGCATTTATACAATATTTCGGGTACGTAGGCGCCGCCGTAACGGCCGAAGAACCCCTTGTTGTCTACTAAAAAATCACTCATTTGCTATTCTTAATTAATGTATTACTTGCAGTGAGGCCATCTCACTATCGTAGTGAGGCCATCTCACTATCGTAAGGAGGCCATCTCACTATCGTAGTGAGGCCATCTCCTTATCGTAAGGAGGCCATCTCCTTATCAGAAAGAGCTATGCTTCAAGCCTCCAAAAGCTATGCTCCGAGCGCCTTGAAGGTATGCTTCAAGGGCCTTGAAGGATAGCTTTTACTGCGATGGATGTAAGTTGCTGATTATGAGCTCAATGCGTCTTGGAGCAAATCCAGGGCCCGGTCGGCGTCATGAGTCTCGTTGAGCAGGGTTACGAACTTGCTTCCAATGATGGTTCCGGCGGCATATTGGCGGGCACTCTCCAGCGTCTGGCGGTTACTGATGCCGAACCCTATCATGCGGGGATTGCGCAGTTGCATGGCGTCGATGCGGCGGAAGTAAGCCTGCCGACCGTCGTCGAAGCTCTGGCGGGTGCCCGTTGTGCCGGCCGAACTCACCATGTAGATGAAGCCGTCGGTATGACTGTCGATGTAGCGGATGCGCTCTTCCGACGTTTCCGGCGTAATCATCATGATTACACGCACGTCGTAACGGTCGGCGACGGGCTTCACCACCGCCTCGTAATCATCGAAGGTGAGGTCGGGGATGATGGCTCCCGAGACGCCGCTCTCCACACAACTGCGGAAGAAAGCCTCGATGCCGTAGTGCATCACCACGTTAAGATAGCCCATGAGGATGAGCGGTATGTGCACGTCGGCCTTGATTTCGGCGAGCTGGGAGAAGAGTTTGGTGAGCGTCATGCCGTTCTTCAGCGCCACCGTGGCAGCGTTCTGGATGACAGGACCGTCGGCCAGCGGGTCGCTGAAGGGGAAGCCCACTTCTATCATGTCTACCCCGCGGCACTCGAGAGTCTTGATGACCGGGCCCGTGATGTCGGCCTCCGGACAGCCTGCACAGAAGTACAGGGAGAAGATCTTGCGGTCTCTGTTGCTGCTGAAAAGCTGGTTTATCTTGTTCATTGTCTGATTGTTTCAATAAAATTTCTTAGTTTTTCCACGTCTTTCAGGCCCGGTTGGGTCTCAAAACGGCTGTTCAGGTCGATGCCGGCCATCATCGGATGGGCCACGGAGCGGATGCTTTCGGCGTCGTCGGGCCCTATCCCGCCGCTCAACAGGAAAGGTATGTCGCCGTCGTATTCGCTCAGCAGTCTCCAGTCGAACCTGTTCCCGCTCCCGCCCTTGCCGCTGCACTTCGTGTCAAAGAGCAGCATGTCAACGGCTCCCGCATAGTCCTTCCACCTGCGCAGGTCGGCCGGCGAGGCCACGCTGATGGCCTTGATGATGCCTATGCCGGGCCTGATGTCAGGGTCGAGGGTGCTGCGCAGGTTCTCGCAGGTCTCCCGCGGCTCGTCGCCATGCAGCTGGATGAAGTCGAGACGGTAGCTGTAGACGCGCGTCACGATGTTCTGCGGCATGTCGTCCACAAACACCCCGACCCGTTTAGGCTGCCGGCTGGCGTCGCGCAGCTGCTCTCCCCGGCTCCGGCGGAGCCGCTCCTCGGAGTAGTCGGGTATGATGCCGGCCGCTGAAGAAATCATTCTGACGTAGCGGGGACTCTGCGGCCAGAACACAAAACCCATCATGTCGATATCCAACTGGGCCACGGCGGCAATGTTGTCTCGCTCGCGCATGCCGCATACCTTTATCATCATTCGTTTCATTTGCTGTTTTGTATTTTTGTTTCAAAGGTAATTCTTTTTCCTGAAATATCAGGTCTTTCGCTTCAATTTCCGTCTTTCGGGACTGCCGAAAGCGTGTTGATGAAGTCGCCCAGCGCCTCTCCGGGCATTGCGGAGCGCATGAAATGCTCGCCCATCAGGAACCCCCGGAAGCCGGCTTCGCGCAGTCGGAGCACCGTCTGCACGCTGCCAATGCCGCTCTCGCTCACCTTACACGCAGCTGCGGGCAGCCGGCTGGCCAGGCGGAAGCTGTTCTCAACGTCGGTGTGAAAAGTTCCCAGGTCGCGGTTGTTGATGCCGTACATGTCGGGAGCAATCTCCACGTAATCCAACTCGTGCTCGCCGTGCATCTCCAACAGCACTTCCAAGCCCAGTTTATGGGCTTTCTGTGTCAGCTCGCGGCAGGTTTCAAGGGGCAGTACGGCGGCTATGAGCAGCACGGCCGACGCTCCGCAGAGGCGCGCCTGACAGAGTTGGAGCTCGTGGACGATGAAGTTCTTATATAATATAGGTAGCGTGACGCCCGACCGGCGGGCCGTGCTGATGTACTCATCGCGGCCTCCGAAGTAGCGGTTGTCGGTCAGTATGCTCACTGCAGCTGCCCCGTTGTGCTGGTAACTCAATGGAACTTTCTCGGCATTGGCATCCTCGTGTATCCATCCCTTTGACGGTGACTTGCGCTTGAACTCGGCTATGATGCCCGTGCCGGACTGCATCAGCGCCTCGCGCATGGACGGCACGGGCTCGGCGAGCAGGGGTTCCGTGAGCCTGTACAGCTGCTCAAGCGAGTTGGTTTGCAGGAGCAGCTCCATCTCACGGCGCTTGTTTGCTACTATTTCTTCGAGTATATCCATGCGTGTTTATGAATTCAGTTCAACAAATTTCCTGAATGTAGCGTACGCCTTGCCGCTCTCCAGACTCTCGCGGGCCATGTCGATACACTCTTCTATGGGCTTGCGGCCTTTCTCCATGACCTGTATGCCGAAGCCGGCATTGGCCAGCACGATGTTCTTCTGTGCCGCGAGGGCGCGGTTCTCCAGTACGGCGTCGAATATTCCGGCGGCCTCCTCCTCGGTTGCTCCTGCCACCAGCTCTTCGGGTTTGGCAAGTTCAAAACCCAAATCGGCCGGCTTGAAGACCTTTTCATACTGGTTGGTGGTTACCTTGAAGTCGCTCGTGAGCGATATCTCGTCGTATCCGTCGATGCTGTTCACGATGCCGTAGTCGATTCCTATCTTCTGATAAACGCTGTTGTAGAGCCTCATCTGGTCCAGATTGGCCGTGCCGAGCAGCTGGCACTGCGGCTTCGAAGGGTTGATGATGGGGCCCAGAAGATTGAAGAACGTGGGAAACGGCAACGCCTTGCGGATGGGGCCGACGAACTTCATGGCCTTGGCAAAGAGCTGGGCGTGCAGGTACACGATGCCTGCCTCGTTGAGTGAGCGGTTCAGCTTGTCGATATCGTCGGTGAAAACCACGCCGTGCTCCTTGATGACATTCGACGCTCCGCTCACTGAAGTTGCCGCGTAGTTGCCGTGCTTGGCCACCTTGTAGCCTGCGCCGGCTATGACAAAGCAGGCCGTAGTAGAGATATTGAAGGTATTCTTGCGGTCGCCGCCCGTTCCAACCACGTCGATGTAGCGGTCACAATCCAACGGCACGGGCACTCCTGTGGCCAAGATGCCTTCGCGGAAGCCCAATAGCTCGTCTACGGTGATGCCCCGCATCTGGATAGCAGTGAGCAGAGCGGTAATCTCCTCGGTTGAAAACTCGTCGCGGGTAATGCCCACCAGAATCTGCTTAGTCTCCTCACGAGTGAGCTCCTCGTGGTTCAGCAACCTGTTGAAAATGTCTTTAGCTTTCATATTTCGTTGTATTTTTGATGATTGTTCTGTTCAGTCAGCGCCAAAAAGAAAGAGGCCTGTCGTAAGAACGGCAGGCCTCTCGGGATATCTTTCGGTTGATTTATATCTACACGGCTTCGCGACTCACGACTTATTTAATCTTGAGCTACGCCACCACCAAGAAGTAGATACTGTAAATGTCATCATCTCGCTGTTTGTTGTTAATTGCTTGCAAAGATACATTAATCTGCCGAAACAGCAAACATACGGGGCATAAAAATTACGGATTGTTATGTTTTTAACATTTTCTCCTTATTATATATAGTTGTCTACGGTTTGCTGCGCAACGGCAAAAGCATTGCAGCAGTATCGCATCTGTCACTCTCCCACTGCGCAGCAAGCATGCCCGTACCGAAAAAAGTGGGCCTGCATGTAATAAAGACATACGTGTAACGTTCTTTTAATAAAGACAACTTATACAAAAGCCTATGAAGTATTTTACCCCTGAAGAAATGAAACCGTCGGAGCAGACCCTAAATCTCATCAGACAGATAGCCCACACCTACCGTGTAGTCAACATTAACGGGCGAAACGAGAGCTACTGCCTGAACTAAGGAACCACGCTGACTATGAAAACAATTATATCTCCCTCGCTGCTTGCGGCCGACTTTCTGCACCTGCAGGAAGAGGTGGAAATGATAAACAGAAGCGAGGCCGACTGGCTTCACATGGACGTGATGGACGGCGTGTTCGTGCCCAACATCTCTTTCGGTTTCCCCGTCATTGAAGCCGTGGCCAAGGTTTGCAAGAAGCCGCTCGACGTACATCTCATGATTGTGCAGCCCGAACGCTACATCGAACAGGTAGCCCGAACGGGCGCCATGATGATGAACGTGCACTACGAAGCCTGCACTCATCTGCACCGCACCGTACAGGATATACACACCCACGGAATGAAGGCCGGCGTTACCCTGAACCCGTCAACTCCCGTCAGCATGCTCGAAGACATCATACAGGATGTAGACATGGTGCTGCTGATGAGCGTGAACCCGGGTTTCGGAGGCCAAAAATTCATTGAGAACACCATCAGCAAAATTGAAAAACTGAAGAAAATCATCCGCCAGAAAGGCAGTCACGCCCTGATACAGGTAGACGGCGGCGTGCAAGCCGAAACCGCCCCGCGGCTGGTAAAGGCTGGAGCCGACGTGCTGGTGAGCGGCAGCTTCGTGTTCAAGTCAACCGACCCGCTTTCTACCATCCACGCCCTGCGCGAGCTGCACCCCTAATCGAGCTGCAGCGCTATGTCGTATGTCTTGGCCATACGGCGCAGGTTCAGGATGGCGTAGCGCATGCGCCCCAGTGCCGTATTGATGCTTACATTAGTTACCTCGGCAATTTCCTTGAACGACATGTCCTGATAGAAGCGCATAAAAACAACCTCGCGCTGCGTTTCGGGCAGCAGGTTCATCATCTTCTTCACATCGAGCAGCACCTGGTCATTGATGAATTTGTTCTCGATATTGCCGTCGAGCATCTCGCAACCGAAGTTCGACAGGTCGTTATCCTGCCGCGCCTCGACCACGTTATCGCGCTTCTGCTCCCTGAAACCGTCAAGCATTATGTTGCGTGCAATGCGCAAAACCCACGCACTGAACTTACCGTTACTGGTGTATTTGCCTTGGCGCAACTTCACTATCACCTTCACAAAAGTTTCCTGGAAGATGTCATTGGCCTTCTCCTTGTCGTGTACGACAAACAATATATAAGAGAAGACTTTCGACTCATTGCGCTGCAATAAAATGTCGAATGCACTATTGTTTCCATCTATGTACGAAAGAGCCAACTCTTCGTCGCTCATTGTCTCAAGATTGTTCATTCCTTAAGATTTTTGTATTAAGTAAATGTTCTGTCAATAGGCAACGTGATTTTATTGTATTTAATGTGTTAATTAATCTTGCGACAAAGATAAATACTTTTCTCCATACAGCCAAATAATTTACCATAAAAAAGAGGTTGGCGCAGGAAGCTACCAACCTCGAGGGACGATTTCGAAACTTCGAAATCATTTAAAATCATGCAGCAAATATAAAATATATATTCCACAAAAGCAAATATTTCTACCTAAAAATGAGATAATTAACACATGCGGCCTCTCGATTAAAGCGCACCGGGAAGCCGAAATGCACGATAAACAGTGCCATTAAGAGCCCTCCGCTTCGCTGTAACAATCTGCTTTCAGGCCTGCGCATGCCCGGCTGTCTGTGGCAAACGCCCGTTCCGGAGTGTTGCCGGATGTGATTTGGGGGTGTAATCAGCTGCCGGCGGGAACTTTTGACAAGTGTCGCACAATCATTAGACACTTGTCACACAATCGTGCGACACTTGTCGAAAGTTCCCGAAGCATAGCTTCAGCACGCCAGGAACCTGCTATCCGGCACCCGAACTGCATGAAACAGCAGGCATCTCGGCATCCGGGAATGCAGCTGCCGGCCGTTTCCTACGAGCCGGCAGGGAACAACCAGAAAGGCCCCTGCTCTCTATAGGAACAGGGGCCTCTCATGAATAAAAACTCGCGTTGGCTTATTTGGCAGCCGGTTCTTTGGTTTCTGCCTTTGCCGGTTCTGCCGTTTTAACTTCAGCCACCGCTGCTACCGCCTTCTTGGCAGGGGCTTTCTTGGCTGCAGTTTTTTTGGCTGCAGGCTTCTTCACCTCGGGTTTCATGTCGAGTTTGTCACGCAGCTTGTCGCTGGCTGCTTCTATTTTGTCTATCTTGGCCTGCAAACGCACGATTTCCTTCTCCTTTACTTCAATCTCTTCTCCTTGGTTGCGGATAGTGGTGAGGAGGCTGTTCAGCTCCTCGTTGTCTATATCCTCGGGGTAAAGACTGTTCACGCGGTTGATGAAATCGCCGAGAATGTTCATGTAATTGGTAAATGCGTCGAACGGCGTACTGTAGATGCCGCGGTCGATACCCACGCCCGAAGGCTTGGTGGTCATGAAGCGGAAGTTGTTGGTTGCCTGCAGGTAGTTCCAGTCGAGATTGATGCGCGGGTCGTTGGCAATACGCACACGGTCGGCCACGCTGTACAACTTGTTGAATGCCTCACGCTGCATCTGGTTGCCCAACCAGGTCGACACGTCGCGCTCCTCGTCCATCCACGACAGCGTGTCGGGCACATCCAGCTGCCCCACGCTCTTCATCTTCATGCAGAGTTCGGTCGGTGTGGAGAACGTAATGCCCTTGGCCTTGGCACAGGCAGGCAGCGCGGAGAGGAATTCCAGAATGTTGCTGGACAGCGGCTGCGCCATTCCGATGGCGGAGAGGTTCATGAAGATGTTGATTATCTGCTCCTCGGCAGGGAAGCGGGATATCTCATCAATGTAGCTGTCGGCAAAGAGTGGATACTCATCCCAGTCGCTGTTGTTGAACCGCAGGGATATGTCGTCGCTCAGCTTCACGTCACGCAGCAGGAGTTTCAGGTTGGGTGCCATGGCACAATGATAGAGATAGTGGGGTGACTTCCAGCCCAATACATGCTTGGCACCTTCGGTCAGCATGCCCTTGAAGCCGAGTTGCGAGGCCTGCAAGCCGATGTCGTCGCTGTAGATGAGCCCGGAATTGCGGAGAACTTTCGGTTTCTGGCCGAAGTATTCCTTTACCATTTCCATCTGTCTCTTGATGTCGGCGGCGAAACTTTCTTCGTTCACCAGCGACGAGAGACCGTGTGAGTAAGGCTCGGCCAGGAATTCCACGCATCCGGTCTCGTTGAGTTCCTGCAGTTTCTCCAACACTTGCGGAGCATGACTCTCCAGCTGTTCAAAGCCAACTCCGGAGAGCGAGAAGGCCACCTTGAAGGCTTTGTCACTGTCCTTAATCATCTGCAGCAACGTGTTCAGGGCCGGCATGTACGAGCGCTCGGCTATTTCGGTTATGCTGCGCTCGTTTTCGTAGTCGTCATAATAGTAATGATCGGTACCGATATCAAAGAAACGGTAACGCTTCAGATGGATAATCTGGTGTATCTCGAAATATAAGCAAATCGTTTTCATTTTGATTCTGATTTATGGTTATTTGTTATTTTATTACTTCCAACCTAAGGTGTGCTCGTAAAGTTCCTTAATCCAGGCGCCCACTTTCACCCATGTTATCTGGTCAACTTCTTTCTTTCCTTCCTCGGATAGGTAGCGGAACAGGCTCTCGTTGTGACAGATACTGTAGATGGCGTCGGCCAATGCGTTTACATCCCAATAGTCTATCTTGATACAGTTGGTAAGTATCTCGGCGCAGCCGCTCTGCTTGGAGATGATAGAAGGTGTTCCGCACTGCATGGCTTCCAGTGGAGAAATGCCGAAAGGTTCGCTCACCGAGGGCATGACATATACGTCGGAATCCTTCAGGCACTCGTAAACCTGCTTGCCGCGCATGAAGCCCGGGAAGTGGAAACGGTCGGCTATGCCGCGTTCAGCAGCCAAATAAATCATCTGGTTCATCATGTCACCCGACCCTGCCATGCAGAAGCGTACGTTACGAGTGCGGTGCAGCACCATGCTGGCAGCCTCTACGAAGTACTCCGGACCTTTCTGCATCGTGATGCGACCCAGGAAGGTAACAACCTTCTCCTTGCCGATGTGGTCGGGCCGGGGTATGTCGGCCCACTCCTGCTTCAGCGGGTACACGGCATTGTGGACGGTGAAACATTTACGTGGGTCTTGGTGGTATTGGTTGATTACGGTCTGACGCGTCAACTCGCTCACACACATAATGCAGTCGGCATTATCCATTCCGTCTTTCTCAATGGAGAAAACCGTAGGGTTCACGTGACCACGCGAGCGGTCGAAATCCGTGGCATGAACGTGTATGCACAGCGGCTTGCCGCTCACGTTCTTGGCATGAATGCCGGCAGGATAGGTGAGCCAGTCGTGTGCATGGATGATATCGAAGTCCATGGAACGGGCCACCACGCCCGCAATAACAGAATAGTTGTTGATTTCTTCGTGCAGATTTGAAGGATAGCCGCCGGCAAATTCCATGCAACCCAAATCGTTCACGTTCATATAATTGAAGTCGCCATAGATGTGATCGCGCAGCTCATAATAGGTTTCCGGGCTCATCACGTTCCCTATGCGGTTCTTTACATAGTCATAATCAACGTCGCGCCAGGCTATGGGCACGCAGTTCATGGCAATGATATTGGCAGCCGAACGGTCTTCGTCGCCCCAAGGTTTAGGCAAGCAGAGCGTGATATCGACGCCTCCCTGTGCGTGCAGGCCTTGGGATATGCCGTAATTGGCCGTGGCGAGGCCGCCATATACATGAGGAGGATACTCCCATCCAAACATTAATACTTTCATATTCTCGTCCCTCCTTATTTAATATGTGTACTTTTCAAGAAGCTCCAGCGTGCGGAGAATCTCACCTACATTCATGGCAAACGAGATGGCTCCGCGCCCCCTGAACGGCGGATTGCCGTCGAAGAGTTCGGGAATTGTGCCCACGCAGTGGTTGAACATCTCGTCTTCATAGCCCACCATCTGGCGCTCAATGAAGCTCAGGCGGGTACGCTTGTAGAGTTTCAGGCAGGCCTCCATGTAGAATCCGCCCAGCCAAGGCCACGCCGTACCCTGATGGTAGGCATAGTCGCGTTGCGTCTGCGGGCCTACATACATGGGATTATAGCCGCCGCTCTTGGGCGAGAGGGAGCGTAAACCCTTTGGTGTAAGCAGCTCGCGGGTGCATATATCGAGCACGCTCTTCTTCTGCTGCTGGTCAAGCGGCGAATAGTCTAACGCTACGGCGAATATCATATTAGGCCGTACGCTCCAGTCTATCATGTTGCCGTCAACGTAATCGTACAGGTATCCGTATTCGTTCAGGAAGGTTTCGAGGAACGACTCCTTACACTTGGCGGCCACTTTCTCTACCCGTTCGGCGTAGTCCGGATAGCCGTTGTCGGCCGCCATGCCTGCAGCAAACTTCAAAGCATTGTACCACAGGGCATTGAACTCTACGATATAGCCGTTGCGGGGCACAATCGGGCGACCGTTGGCCGTGGAATTCATCCAGGTGATAGGCTTGTCCTTACCACCGTCGGCATATATCAGACCGTTGTCCTTGTAGGTAAGATTGGGGTGTTTTCCGTCGACTATAAACTGCACTATGTCGGCAACGAGCTTGCCATACATCTTGTCGCAGCGGTCGCGTCCGCACTCCTTGGCATATTGCTGGATGGCCCAGATGGCCCACAGCATCACGTCGGGCTTCTCGATCTCATAGAGACAGACCGTACGCTGCTTGCCTTCCATGAACTCGCGCAGGCCCCTTTCGGCCGTCTTCATGATGAGTTCAAAGTAATCTTCTTCCTCTATCGAAAGCGTAAGGCCCGGCAATGCGATGAACGTATCACGTGCCCGGCTCTTGAACCAGGGATAACCGGCCAGGATGTAACGCTCGTCGTCCTTGACACGGAGATGGAACTGATGGGCAGCATTGATGAGGCAGTGCAGGAAATTGTCGCGAGGAGAACGCTCGTCAACTTCTTTCTGGAAGATATGTTTCAGCGTTCCGGTCCGGGACTCAGTCGTTGAAGCGGCAAAAACGATGCTTTCGCCCTTGCGGATGTTCATCTCGAAATAGCCCGGAACATAGAGATCCTCGTTGGAGGCGTAGCCCCGCTCCTGTTCCTTCGGGTATTCGATGCCCCTGTACCAGTCGGGCTGGAAAACGAATTGGTTACCCTTGGAGAACTGCATATACAGGTCGGGGTAGCCGGCGTACATGCACGTCTTGATGCCATTCTCCACTTCGCTGTAATCGCGGCTGGCAGTAGAGTTCTCATGGGTGAACTGCCGGACACTGCGGAAAGCGAGGAACGGGCGGAAACGAAGCGTAGTTACCGAGTGGGCATCTACCAACGTGTAGCGGATAAGGATGCGGTCTTCATAGTGCTGGAAGACTACCTCCTTCTTCAACAGTACTCCACCGACACGGTAAAGCGTGGTGGGAACACGGTCACAATCGAACTCGCGGATGTACTTGTGACCCTTCGGACTGAAGTTGTTGCCCTGATACTTGTGGAGACCGAGATTAAATTCTGCCCCGTGCTGTATGACCGTAACGTCCATAGACGAAAGCAGGACATGGTTGTCGTCATCAAGTTCCGGAATGGGAACCACCAGCAAGCCATGATACTTGCGGGTGTTGCAATCCACAATCGTAGAACAAGAATAGGCTCCCGAACGGTTGGTGCGAAGCAACTCTTTCGGTAAAGACTCCTCCAGGTTAGTCATCAGAGCTTTCTCGAATCGTAGATAACTCATAGTCTATTAAGGTTTAAATTTGTCAACTATTATAGCGAGGTTGTTGTAACACACTCGCAATCCATTGCTTCAAAGATAATAAAAAATACAGCTCACACAAAATTATCGCTTGCTTTTTTGCATTTAAAGTTCGTATTTTGTGTTTTAAGGCATATATTCGTCAAATAAATGCTAAATGAAGAAAAAATATAGTAATTTTGCAAGCAGAAAGTTATGATTATGCCTTCCGCTGATAATTCTACTAAACACTTCGTTGTCAAAGAGCTGACAAGACTTTGGGCGCCTTTGGAGCAAGCACATATCCAGGCGCTCAGGGACAGGATGACCATCAGGAAATACCGAAAGAACGACATCATTTACAAGGATTCGGAGCTTCCTGACCATTTGCTGTGCCTTGTAAAGGGAAAAGTTAAGATATACAAAGAGGGCATCAGCAAGCGCCCACAGATACTGCGGGTTCTCAAGCCCATCGAGTTCTTTGCCTACCGGGCGTATTTTGCACAGGAAGATTACAAAACGGCCGGCATGGCTTTTGAAGACACAACCATTGCCATGATACCCATGGAACTCGTGGTAACCATTATGAAGAGCAATTATAACCTGTCGCTGTTCTTCATCAACAAGCTATCAACAGCCTTGGGTTATGCCGACAAGCGAACCCTGAACCTCACCCAGAAGCACACGCGCGGCCGATTGGCCGAAGCATTGCTTTTTCTGGAAGACATTTATGGACTCAACGAGAACCGCATTCTGAACATCAGACTAAGCAGAGAAGACCTGGCAAACCTCTCGAACATGACGACCAGCAACGCCATCCGCACGCTCTCGGCTTTCGCCAACGAGCATATCATATCGGTAGATGGCCGTACCATCTGCTTTTTAAACGAGGAAGAACTCAGGCGAATATCCGAATTAGGCTGATGCCGCTTGGCATGCTACGCGGCGGGATTAGTGGTTTTTACTTGAATACTACAGGCAGCGGACAGCAGAAGGTTACCTTGCGTGGTCTCGTTCGCATACCTCAATCTTTTCTTGTACATATCTTTGTAACCGTCTGGTTTACAATGCGTCTTCCTTGTTCATGCTTTTTCACTTTCTTGAAGCTGTGCTTCGGCGTTCTTGAAGCTATCGGTCAAGAGCCTTGAAGCTATCGGTCAAAGGCCTTGACCGATAGCTTCAACACGACGGGAGCAAACATGCACCCTTTACAGATAACCCGAATTTGGTGAGCACCCGTTAAAGGCGAACCCCTTCTCCCCCGTCAGCGGTGTCCGGAATGCTAATCAGGAATCAGGAAATTAACAACCTCCTGCTCCACGCGAACCTTGAAAGGAGGCGCCGGAGCATGAAGTAACCGGCCGTCGACACCTATCATGGCATGGGGAGCGGAGAGTATTTCGAGTTCCTGGGCACGGAAAGGATGAACGCTCCTGTGGTTGAGAAACCTGCCTCTCACGAAGAGATAGATGCCTTCGAAGAGCTGCCCTATCGCCGGATGATAGACCACGCTCACGTCGAGCAGGCCGTTGTAGGGCACGGCATTGGGCGTTTGCCCGTAGCCGTGGGCATTGCCGATGCAGACGGTCATTACCCGCCGCCTGATGACATCGGTGTTTATTTTGAGGTGCATGTCGTATTCCAGCCGCTGAAACAGCATCAGAACGAACGAAATACAGAAAGATATGGTTCTTGATCCGAAGAAGTAACGCCGCGTCCGGCGCTTCATGTTCATGATGGCTGCCGTTAGTCCTACGTTTACACAATTCAGGAAATAGCGGTGGCAAGGCTCTCCCTTCGCGTTTCTGTAGCCTATCCGCCCCACGTCTATCTTACGAACACGGTGCCGCTTGAGCCACTCGACGTTGCGGGCAATGTCACCTTCGCGGAATCCCCAGAAGTGGGCGAAGTCGTTGATGAGCCCGTTGGGAATCACGCCAAGCGCTATCGTGTCACGCAGACTGCGTTCCAGCTGCATCAAGCAGTTCACCGCATCGTTCAGCGCCGAGTCTCCTCCAACGATGATAAGTGTCTTGTAGCCGTTGTTTATCAGCATCCTGACCAGCCGCTCCACGCTTCCGGCATTCTCACTCTGCACAAAATCGAAGTCTATCCCACTTTCCCGCAGGCATTTCTCTATCTTTTCCCAGCGCCTGAGCGCCCGGATGGAGTGGTTTGGGCAATAGATAATGCCCCATTTGTTTTCATCTACCATATTAATAAGGTATAAAAGGCGTTAAGAAACAGTGATGCTCCGGCGGCCTGCTTAATCCTCATCGGCAGCCAGTTCTTTTATCATCCGCAGCTTTTCCTCCATCTTCAGCGAGGCTTCTATCCAGTGGATGGCGATGCCCCTGCGTTCCATTCCGCGGAACCAAGTCATCTGTCGCTTGGCAAACTGATGGATGGCAGTCTCGAGACCGGTAAACATCTCGCCGTACGTCGACCTGCCCGTAACGTACTCCGTAACGTATTTGTACTCCAGTCCGTAGTAAATCAGGTCCTCGGCAGGTATGCCCCGGGCAAGCAAGTCCTTTATTTCCTCAACCATACCGTTGTCCAGGCGCTGCTTCAGGCGTTGCGTTATCCTGTGCCGGCGCTCGTCGCGGCCGATAGAAACGCCCACAACCAGCGAACTCACAGGCGGCATGCAGCGCAGCTCGGTGGGATGTTCCAGGTTGTAGGTTTCTATCTCTATTGCCCTGATGGCACGTTGACAGGAGTCCACATCAGTCTTGTTGTGCATGTTGGAGCCCGTTTGTCGCTTCAGCGCAATGAGCATTTCGGTCAGCTCGGCGAGCGTTTTCGAGGCAAGCCGTTCACGCAGTTCTGGATTCTGCGGAACCGGAGAAAGCTGATAGCCTTTGAGCACAGCCTCGATGTAAAGCCCCGTTCCGCCACAGAGTATCGGCCTTACGCCGCGCCCGGTGATGTCGGCGTAAACCCGGTGAAAATCCTTCTGGTATTCGTAGAGGTTGTACTTCGTGCCCGGCTCGGCAATGTCTATGAGATGATAAGGTACCCGCCGCCCGGCCACCACATAGTCGGCCAGGTCCTTGCCCGTGCCTATGTCCATGCCCCGATACACCTGCCGGCTGTCGGCCGAAATGATTTCAGCCTCCATATCGCATGCCAGTCGTGCCGCCAGAGCCGTTTTCCCGCAGGCCGTGGGGCCCAGAATGGTTATCATCTTCATGCGGCAAATATAATAAAAAAAAGCCGTCCGGCAATACCGGGCGGCTCATTTTATCTTAGAATGTCTTAATTCCGTTCAGGGATTAGCCATTGTACTTCTTCATTACCTTAATCAGGTCAACAACCTTGTGGCTGTAACCAATCTCGTTGTCGTACCAAGAAACAACCTTTACGAAGTTGTCTGTGAGGTAAACACCGGCGTTGGCATCGAAGATAGAAGTCAACGGGCAGCCCAGGAAGTCAGAAGAAACAACAGCGTCCTCGGTGTAACCGAGAATGCCTTTCAGCTCACCTTCGGCGGCAGCCTTCATGGCAGAGCAGATAGCTTCCTTAGAAGCAGGCTTCTTCAGGTTTACAGTCAGGTCAACTACAGATACGTCCAGAGTAGGAACACGCATGGAGATACCTGTCAGCTTGCCGTTCAGTTCGGGGATAACCTTGCCTACAGCCTTTGCTGCACCTGTAGAAGAGGGGATGATGTTGCCTGAAGCAGCACGGCCACCGCGCCAGTCCTTCATCGACGGACCATCAACTGTCTTCTGTGTAGCGGTAGTAGAATGAACGGTGGTCATCAGACCGGTCTCGATGCCGAAGTTGTCATTGAGGACTTTGGCGATAGGAGCCAAGCAGTTGGTGGTGCAAGAAGCGTTGGAAACAACCTTCTGGCCGGCATACTTGTCGGTGTTTACACCGCAAACGAACATATCAGCCTGGCGGCCGTCCTCACCTGCCTTGGAAGGAGCAGAAAGAACAACGTACTTGGCACCAGCCTTGAGATGCTTCTCTGCCTTGTCCATTGCGAGGAACAGACCGGTAGACTCAACTACATACTCTGCACCAACTTCGTCCCACTTCAGGTTCTCGGGGTCACGCTCTGCGGTTACGCGGATGTGATTGCCGTTAACTATCAGCTCGCTCTTTTCAACGTCGGCCTCGATAGTACCATTGAACTGGCCGTGCATGGTGTCATACTTCAGCATGTAAGCCATGTAATCTACTGGGCACAAGTCGTTGATAGCTACTACCTGTACGTCTTTGGCATTCTCTGCCTCAACTGTTGAACGGAAAACGAAACGGCCGATACGACCGAAACCATTAATACCAATTTTAATCATGTTTCTTTTTAATTTATATTAAAGAATTAATAATGTACGTCTTTGACGGCCACGGGCGAAACCTGCTCAATATCTACTGAAAACATCTAAAAGATAACACCAACGCGACATTTTTTTCTTTTTCTGACCGCAAAGTTACAATTTTTTTTCTATATTTGCACGCTGTAAGAGTATTAAATTATATAAAATGTGAGGAGCGGCACTTGTAATCGTGCCCGAAAATACATACATGCAAGGCGACTGAAATGTAGAGGTAGCAAAACAAGTATATTATTTTTTTAATTTCAAATAGAAACAATGAGTAATTTTTTAAACGACTTCAAGGCGTTCGCCATGCGTGGCAACGTGGTTGACATGGCTGTAGGTGTTATCATAGGTGGCGCTTTCGGCAAGATTGTAAGTTCCATCGTAGACGACATCCTGATGCCTCTCATTGGCGTAATTACCGGCGGTACCGACTTCTCAGGCCTCATGTGGAAGGTTGAAGGTGCAGAGGTGAAGTACGGAATGTTCATCCAGAACACCATCGACTTCCTGATTATTGCCTTCTGTGTGTTCCTAATGATTAAGGGCATCAGCAAACTTACACGCAAGAAAGAGGAGCCCGAGCAGCCCGAAGCAGCACCCGAGCCATCGGCAGAAGAGAAACTTCTGGGCGAAATTCGCGACCTGCTGAAGAACAAGTAAGCCGCTCCGAACCCTGTAAAAGGCATGAAGCCGAACCCTGCACCGCTGATTGTGCAGACCCGGCTTCATGCCTTTTTGCGTTTTATGCTTCGCCGGAGCAAGCAAAAACAGTTCTTTCAGCTCTCTGAATAATAACTGTTGGGGTGCCGAATGATACCTTCGGGAACTTTTGACAAGTGTCGCACGATTGTGTGACAAGTGTCAAACGATTGTGTGACACTTGTCGAAAGTTCCAAGAGCATAGCTTTCTGATTACCGGAAAGGATGTTTCCGCTCACCAGCCCAGCTCTTTCAGGGCCCGTTTGGCCTCCTCCGAACCGTTTTTGGCTGCCTCGCGGTACCAGTAGCGGGCTTTTTTGTAATTCTTCTTGATGCCCCAATGGCCGCCGTAATAACCGCTGGCGAGGCTGTACTGCGCCTCCACGTCGCCTGCGGCAGCCATCTTTTGCAAGAGCTTAACAGACTCGGCGTCCGTCATTTGCTTCACTTGTTCACGCGTAACGCCGAACTTCTGCAGTCTCTTCTCACCTGCTATACTCTCATCTATGGCCTCCAGCATCTCGTTGCTTCCCTCAACCTGCGCCGCCTGAGCTTTGAGAGCCCACTCCCGAGCCAGGCTTAGATTACGCTCGCAGCCAATACCTCCAGCCAGCATAGCTGCCAGATTGAGCGCTGCCTGGGCGTCATCTTGACGGGCGGCACGGTACGTCCACCTGAAAGCCTCTGTAGAGTCGCGGGGCAGACCATATCCACTTGTATAGAGAACCCCCAGCAATCGCTGCGCTGCTGGTATGCCGGCATCGGCTGCCTTCTGTGCCCAGGGGGCGGCAGCGGCATAGTCCTGCTTCACGCCTTGGCCTAACGCATAGCACCAAGCCAGGTTATTGGCGGCAAGAACTTGGTCGTTCTCGGCCGATTTCAGGTAGTATTCAAAAGCGCGGTGATTGTCCTTAGGCACGCCTCGACCCACATCGTACATACATCCCAGATAGAAGGCAGCGTCCGCATCGCCCTGTGCATCAGCCTTCTCGTACCAGTAACGGGCCTTGCCAAGGTCGGTAAAGGGCGTCTGGTCATAGTAAACACCAAGATAAAACTGGGCTGTGGCGTCGCCGGCATCAGCAAAGAGGCGGATGGAGTCTACCGACATGCCGGCCATCTGCTCCACTTCTGCAACCGTCAGCGTATCAAACTCCACCTGTACCGACGATTGAGCTGCCAGCTCGAAGATGGGAACAAGGAGGAATAAAACAAGAAATGTAAATCGTTTCATGGTTCTGTAAAGCAAAAGGGTGAGCCGTCTTTTCAGTCAAAAACCGCTCACCCTGTATGTTGCTATATGCTGTTTAATCTGTTCATCACAAGCTCCGGAGACCGCCGGCCACGCATGGCTGCTACTCCCACTCTATGGTCGAAGGCGGTTTGGAGGAGATATCGTAACAAACGCGGTTAACTCCTTTCACCTTGTTGATTATCTCGTTGGAGACCTTAGCCATGAAGTCGTAAGGCAGATGCGCCCAGTCGGCCGTCATGGCATCCTGCGACGTAACGGCCCGAAGTGCCACCGGATGCTCGTAGGTGCGCTCATCGCCCATCACGCCCACGGAACGTATGGTCGACAAAAGCACGGTGCCGGCCTGCCAAACGTGGTCGTAGAGGCTGGTGCCATCGGGCATCAGGTAGTTGTGCATGGCCTCTATATAGATGTCGTCGGCATCCTGAAGAATGCGCACTTTCTCTCTCGTGATGTCGCCCAGTATCCTCACAGCCAGTCCGGGGCCCGGGAACGGGTGGCGTTTGATGAGCCTTTCGGGCATTCCGAGCTGGTAGCCGACGCGCCGGACCTCGTCTTTGAACAGCCAGCGCAGCGGCTCGCAGAGCTGCAACTTCATCTCCTTGGGCAGTCCGCCCACGTTATGGTGGCTCTTGATGGTCATGCCCGTAATGGAGAGACTCTCTATGCGGTCGGGATAGATGGTTCCCTGGGCCAGCCACTTGGCATCGGTTATCTTCTTTGCCTCGGCGTTGAACACTTCTACAAAGTCGCGTCCAATTATCTTGCGTTTCGTCTCCGGATCGGACACTCCTTCCAAGTCTTTGAAGAACTTCTCTGAGGCATCAACGCCGATGACATTGAGTCCCAGTCCTTTATAGGCCTCCATCACTTTCCGGAATTCGTTTTTGCGCAGCATGCCGTGGTCAACGAAGATGCACGTAAGGTTGCTGCCAATGGCCCGGTTCAGCAATGTGGCGCACACGGAGGAATCCACCCCGCCCGAGAGACCGAGTATCACGCGGTCGTTACCGAGCTGCGCCTTCAGCTCGCTGACGGTAGATTCCACGAACGAAGCTGCGCTCCACTCCTGGCGGCTGCCGCAAATATCGACCACGAAGTTACGCAGCAGCTGCGTTCCCTGCGTGGTGTGGAACACCTCGGGATGGAACTGGACGGCCCAGAGGGGCTTTTCGGCGGAGGCGTAGGCGGCATACTTCACGTCGGCAGTTGAGGCTATGACGTGGCAGTCGGCCGGTATGGCCGTGATGGTGTCGCCATGACTCATCCATACTTGCGACCTTTGGTCGAAGCCCTTGAACAGTGGATTCTGCAAATCGATGGTCTCCAAGTTCGCCCGACCATATTCGCGGATGCCTGTCTGCTCCACTTTGCCGCCGCCGGCATTGGCAATGAACTGCGCTCCATAGCAGATACCAAGCACCGGGAGCTTGCCTACGAACTGGCTCAAGTCAGCCTTGAAAGCCTCCCGGTCGTGAACGGAATAAGGGCTACCGGACAGAATGACGCCTATCACAGATGGGTCGTTATTCGGAAATTTGTTGTAAGGAAGAATCTCACAGAAGGTGTCGAGCTCTCTTACACGTCGCCCGATGAGCTGTGTGGTTTGAGAACCGAAGTCGAGAATTATTATCTTCTGTTGCATGTAAAAATAGGTTTATTTGGCAGGGAGAATCCCTTTCTGATTAGAATAATGCAAAGGTAGACAAATTATTCCAATAATCCTTCATCGTCACCTTAAAAAAACAACGACCGCGCTGCAGGCTAATGATTTTTACGGTAACTAAGTATGGCCCAGCCGTCGGTCACGAGTGCAAACACTGCCAGAATGGCTATCTGAGTGGAAACGCCGCCGAAACCGGCACCGCGGATGAACACCGTGCGGATGGCATCAATGAAATAGTGCATCGGGTTGACCGTTACCAGCTGCTGCGCCCACGCAGGCATCGAAGTTACAGGGGTGAACAAGCCACTCATGAGCATGAGTATCACCACGATAAACCACATCACGAGCATGGCCTGCTGCATGGTGTCGCTGTAGTTACTCACACAAAGACCGATGCCGCTGAACACGAATGCCATCAGCACCGACATGAAATAGACCAGCAACAGGCTGCCTTGGCAGGTGATGCCGTAGATGAGCCAGGCCAGCAGGAGCGATACTGTCATGACCAGCAAGCCTATAATCCAATAGGGAATGAGCTTGGCCAAGATGAATTCCCACTTGCTCACGGGCGTTGCATTGATTTGTTCAATGGTTCCAGACTCTTTCTCTCCGACGATGTTCAGGGCCGGAAGAAAGCCGCAGAGCATCATGAGCAGAATGCCCATCAGGGCGGGAATCATGAACAACTTGTAATCAAGATGCCTGTTGTAGAGGTCGAGTACGGACAGTCCCAGTTGCATTTTGCCGGCCTGGGGATTTACATGTTCCGTCACCATCTGTGCAAGATAAGAGGCTCCCATTGCTCCTTTGGTGGCATCCGCGGCATTGGCAGAGAGGAGTACCTGCGGGTTGCACCCCCTCACAAGGTCGCGTTCGTAGCCCTGCGGGATGTTTACAATCACGTCGGCATCGCCTCTTTCGATGTCGTCCATCGCCTCGCGGTAGGACTCCCGCTGACCATTAAAGACGAAATAGTTGCTCGCTCCAATCCTGTCAACAAGCCTTCTGCTCGTCGCAGAACGGTCGGCATCAACCACATCTACCTTGATATTCTTCACTTCCATGCTCATCACCCACGGCATTACGCATATAACCAGAATGGGATAAACGAAGATGAGCTTCGGCAAAAACGAGTTGCGAAGTATCTGGATGGCTTCTTTGCGAAGCAGATAGTTAAGTGTCATTCCAATCGGGTTTTGAATTTAACCAATGAAACGGACAGCAGTACCACCGTCATCAGCACGAGCACGAGTGCTTCTCGCAGCACATTGCCTATCCCTACGCCCATTATCATGAGCTTGCGCATGGCTGCAATGTACCAGCGAGCCGGCACTATGCACGATATCCACTGCAGAACGCGCGGCATACTTCCAATGGGAAATATCATGCCTGACAGCAACACAGTGGGCAGCAACAGCACCATAGCCGAAAGCAACAACGCCATGAGCTGCGAATTGGCTACGTTGCTGATGAGCAATCCCAGTGAGAGCGCCAGCAGGATGTACAGCAGCGAGAGCATGAAAATCCAGAAAACGGAACCGGCGAGGGGAACGTCGAGAACGTAATAACTCATGAGGAGGATGGAAACCAATATGATAACCGACAGGCACATGTAAGGAACGGCTTTGGCTAAAATCAAGTTCAGCGGCCTGACCGGCGACACCAGCAACACTTCCATTGTACCTCTCTCCTTCTCGCGGGCTATACTCACCGAGGTCATCATGGCGCAGATGAGCAGCAGCAACATGCCCATAATGCCGGGAACGAAGTTGTACGCCGAGAGCATCTGCGAGTTGTAGAGCATCCGGATGATGACTGCCGGCTTATAACCGGCAACGGAACCGCCCCTTGCTGCAGCCATCAGAGGCGTCACAATGCCCTCAATGTAGTTGGCATATTGCAGTGCCATGTTGGGATCCGATGCGTCCGCAAGCACCTGCATACCCGCATCACGGTGCCTGCTGCCGGCAAAGTTGGGGGAGAAAACAATGGCCACGTCGGCCTGCTGGCGGCGAAGCAAGCGCTCGGCAGCGGCAGGCGTGGCTACGGCTCGCGTGATGGAGAAGTATTCGGAAGCATCAAGCGCGTCGACGATTTGGCGCGTCAGCCCGTCAACTGACGACGTAACGACCACCGTCCGCACGTTTCGTACATCGTTGCGGATGGCGAAACCGAAGAGCAACATCAGTACCACAGGCATACCGAAGAGTATCAGCATGGTGCGTTTGTCACGCAGTATGTGCCTGGCTTCCTTGATAACAAAGGCTGTGAACTGTCTCATAGGCTCAATCCTCACGTTTGGCCGCGCGGGCCAAGTAAGTAAACACGCCGTCCATATCGGGCTTGTTGTATTTCGCTTTCAGCTCGGCAGGGGTTCCCATGGCGCTGATTTTGCCGTCGACCATGATGGAAATGCGGTCGCAGTATTCCGCTTCGTCCATGTAGTGAGTGGTTACGAAAACGGTTACACCACGACGGGCAGCATCATAGATGAGTTCCCAGAACTGGCGCCTTGTGGCCGGATCGACGCCTCCCGTTGGCTCATCCAGGAACACAATGCCCGGTTCGTGGAAGATGCTCACCGAGAACGCCAGCTTCTGTTTCCATCCTAAAGGGATTGACTTCACAACAGTATCGCGCTGTTCTTCCATTCCCAGATAGGCCAACATGCGTTTGGTCTTCTCCCGTATCTCACTTTTGGGCATGCCGTAGATGCCTCCAAAGAGGCTGATATTCTCTGCCACGGTCAGGTCTTCATAGAGAGAAAAACGCTGACTCATGTAGCCGATGTGCTTCTTTATTTGTTCATAGTCCGTCGTTACGTCGTAGCCCAGCACCTTACCACTGCCTCCGGTGGGCTGGTTCAATCCGGTCAAGATGTGCATGGCAGTGGTTTTCCCGGCTCCGTTTGCACCCAGAAAGCCGAAGATTTCACCCTTTCGGACGGTGAAGGAAATGTCGTCAACAGCCCTGAAGTTACCGAAAGCCTTAACCAAATGCTCCACTTCGATAGCCGGTTGTTCTGTTTCCTCATGCACGATGGGGCTGATTGGCGCAGGATTGAACACGTCGCGAAAGCGCGTCAGGATATCTTCCGCGCTGCCGACGCCTGCCACCTGGCCGTGCCGGAGAAACGCCACGCGGCTGCACCGGCGCACTTCGTCCGTATAGGGAGTGGCTGCCACGATGGTTATACCCCGCTCGCGAAGCGTGCCGAGCATGTCCCACAGTTCCTTGCGGCTCACGGGGTCCACCCCCGTAGTTGGCTCGTCAAGGAACAGCACACGCGGACTGTGAACCAAGGCGCAGCTCAATGCCAGCTTTTGTTTCATGCCTCCGGAGAGTGCCCCGGCCTTTCTGCCCTTGAAACGTTCTATCTGCGAGTAGATAGCTTTGATGCTGTCGTACCCTTGCTCCACCGTTGTACCGAAGAGCGTGGCGAAGAATTGCAGGTTTTCTGCTACCGTCAAATCCTCGTAAAGGGAAAACCTGCCGGGCATGTAGCCCACCATCCGGCGGATGGAATTCATCTGCCGTACCGTGTCGAAGCCGCAAACGGTTGCCTGCCCGGCATCCGGCAACAGCAAAGTAGCAAGGATACGGAAGAGCGTCGTCTTGCCCGAACCGTCGGGACCGATAAGTCCGAACACCTCGCCGGGCTCAACGGAGAACGAAACATCGCTGAGTGCACTGACTGCACCGTACGATTTAGACAGATGACTTACTTCGATGACGCTGCTCATGTCTCACTCCGTGAATTTCACTTGGCCGTACATACCTATTTTAATATAGCCATCGTTGACCACGGATATCTTGACCGCATACACCAGGTCGGCCCGCTCATCGTCGGTAAGGATGGTCTTGGGCGTGAATTCACTCTTGGTCGAAATCCACGTTACGGTGCCGTTATAGGAGCGGCCACGTCCGTCGCCATAGTCGGTGGCCACTTTCACCCGCTGCCCTACCTTGATATGCTCGAGCTGGGCCGATGTAACATAGGCGCGGAGGAACATGTGCCGGGTGTCTGCCATCTTGAAGAGCGGTTTGCCCATGGCAACAAATTCGCCACGTTCCACGTACTTTTCGAGTACCGTTCCGGTGAGCGGAGCCACGATATGGCACTTGCGCAGCTGGTCGGCAAGCTGGTTCACCTGCGTGTCGGCAGTTTTCTGGCGGGCCGTAAGGGTTGACTGTTCAACGGCCAACGACGACCGCAACGCTTCCAACTGCCGCTCCAATACCAGCACCTGGCTGCGTGCGTCGTCCTGCAACTTGCGCGGCGCCGCCCCGTCGGCTACCAATTCCGTGTACCGCTGCTGCTCCCGGCGGGCCTTGACCAGCTGCTCCTGCGTAGCTGCCAGCTGCCTGCGCACGTCGGGCCGCTGTGCGTTGTAAACCTGTCTGGTGGCCATCGTCTGGGCTATCTGCAGGCTAATTTGCACCGTGTCCACCAATCCCACTTCCTCGTTCATCCTTAGGCTGTCGCCTTCGGTTACGTCAAATCTCGTCAGCTGGCCGCTCTGTTCGGCGCATACCGTGGTCTCTGTGGCCTCAAAAGTGCCGGTTGCGTCGTACGCCTTCTCACTGTTTCCGCAAGCTGACAGCAGCAACAAGGCCGCCAGCAGGCTACTTCCATTCTTCATTATTCTGTTGGTTAAGGGTAAACTTCATGTCATACATCTCTTTCAGCATCTCAATCTCATGGATGGAACGCTGCAACCGGGCCTCGTTCTCGCTGTTTATTTCCTTCACCAGCGCGTCTGTGTCGATGATGCCGTGGGCAAGTTTAGACTCGGCAGCCCGCCGCACAGCCTCCCGCAGAGCGATGATTTCATCGTCGGCAGCCTTCAGGCGTCGGTACTTGGAGATGTTCTCGTCCTGCTGCAACCGTTCCACACGATTGTTGAAGAGGAACACCTCGCGGTCGATTTCGGCCTGCCGGCGCGTAAGGTCGATACGTGCCTTGTCGTTGCGGCGCGTGTAGAGTGCCCCGATATTCCACGAGAGGCGGACACCTACCAGCCCGTTGAGCGACCAGCTGCGCGTCATCATGTCGTGAAACATGTCGAGTCCGGGACTGCCGTACCATCCTTGGGCGAACAGACTGAGCCGTGGTTTGAGTGCCGCATCCAACATCCGCTCCTGCATGTCGGCCAAAATCAGTCGGCTGGTAACCAAAGACAGCTCGGGCCGGTTATTCCCATCGGAGGCCTGCAGTTCAGCCGGACGCTCCACCCTTACGGAATCCCACCCCGTAAAAGCTGCCAGCATGCGCTGCAATGCCGTGCGTCTGCTCTCCAGCTCCACGGCCTGCTGCACGGCCCGGAGCCGTTCGGCGCGCACGGAGTGGCAGTCGCTCTCGGCCGCGGTGCCGCTCTTGAGCATGGCTGCCAGCTTGCGTTCGTCGGCCAGCAGCAGCTCCTGCAGGTTGCGGTTGAGCTGCAGCTGGTCGTCGGTAAGCAGGATTCCGAAGTAGAGCTCGTTCACCCGCCGGCCTACGGCGTACAGGTCGACCTCGTTCTGTGCCTGCTCTACGTTGCCCTGCCAGCGTGCCACGTCGCGGCGGGCGCGGCTGTCGCCACCGTCGTAAAGCGTCTGACTGATGTCTATACCTATTTTATATTGGTCCTTCCGCAGGCCTTCGGGCGCCCGTCCCTGCCCTGCCATCATGGCGGTAAGAGCATCGGGCAGCGTTGCCACCTTGTTCTGCCAGGTTGCCTGAGCCGTAGCAGAGACCTGGGGCAGCCAACTCTTGCCGATGTTGGCTACCGTGAAAGCGGCCGAACGGGCAATGAGCTCGTACCTCCTGATGAGCGGATAGTTGCGCGCGGCGGCCTTCTGACACTCGTCTATACTCTGTGCCGAGAGCCCGAAGACCGTGAGCGAGAGTACGATGGTTGCGATTTCTCTGTTCATGAGCGGAATGTTTGTTCGGCTGCAAAGGTAGGCCTAATCGGGTAAAGGACTGTTATCCGTACGCATTCAATGATGTTCTTTTTGTACGAAAAACGACTGCGGGATGCTTGAATTTGCCAGAAAGCGTTATCTTTGCATCTGATATTCAAACCAAAAAGCCATGAACCATAAAGAAATCAGACCCGTATCGCTGGAGCAATTCTGGTCACTGCTGGCTCAACACGAAAACGACGACACTGCCGGCAGCCGCGACCGGAACGTGGTAGTCATGCGTCCCGACGTGGCCGTTATACGCCACGCGATGCCCAAGGCCGTGCTCACTCTGTTCAGCCAACCCATACGGCTGCGCGAGATGCGCGTCATCATCATCAAGCGAGGATGGGCGGAACCCGTCATCAACTTGCTGCCGCGCCGCTGCGAGGCGGGCGATCTCATCTTCGTAAGCAGCAACTCCACGGCCCAGGTCAGCCGTGTATCGCCCGAGGTGGCGATAGAGGGCTTCTCCGTTTCTGATGAACTGTTCCGCCTGGCCATAGCTGCATTCGTGCCGAAAGCCTTCGACGGCCACGTACGCGACTTCTGCCTGCACACCGAACCGCAGGAGCGCCGCTTCCTGAGCGGCCTCATCCGGCTGCTCTACCGGGCCACGCTGGACGCAAACCACGAGACCCACGTGCTGCGCAACCTCTCGGCGGCCTTCTTCTGGTACGTCAACAACATGTGGGAAAAACGCCAGCAGGACGAGACAAGGGTACAAACTCACGACGCAAGGCTGTTTACCGACTTTATCAGCCTGGTAAACGAGCACGTCAGGAGGCGGCCGACCATCAGCTTCTACGCCTCAAAGCTCTGTCTGTCACCGCGTTACCTGAGCACGCTCATCAAACAGGTGAGCGGCAAGAGTGCCAAACAATGGACGGATGAAGCCCTGCTGACGGCCATCCGAGTGGACCTGAAACACACCGACAAGGCGATGAAACAGATTGCCGATGAGCTCAACTTTCCCAACACGAGCTTCTTCTGCAAGTACTTCAAACGCATGACCGGACTCACTCCCCTCGCTTACCGCAACGGTGAGACGACAGCTGCGCAAACGCCCGAAACCGTTTGATGCAAACAAAAACACATGCTCTGATTATTTTACAAAAGCCCTTTCAGGTTTCGCGTATTTGCCAACAAGCAGCCTATTGGCCGCAAATACGCGAGTTTCGGGCCGCTTCCGTAACACATTGAACATCAATCTGTTACCTTTACAGCATGCTTCTTGACCGCAGAGAGATAGTCTCACTGCTGTAGTGAGATGGCCTCACTGCTGTAGTGAGATGGCCTCACTGCTGTAGTGAGATGGCCTCACTGCTGTAGTGAGATGGCCTCACTGCGATAGTGAGATGGCCTCACTGCGATAAGGAGAAGGCCTCCTTACAATAAGGAGATGGCCTCACTGCGATAAGGAGATGGCCTCCTTACAATAAGGAGATGGCCTCCTTACAATAAGGAGCATAGCTCCTTACGCTTAAAAGCATAGCTCCAAAGGCTTTGAATGATAGCTTCAAGAACGCTGAAGCATAGCTTCAAGGGCTTTGAACGATAGCTTCAAGAACGCCGAAGCATAGCTCCAAGGGCTTTAAAGCATAGCTTTTGAGGTGCAGGAGGTCATCTCCGGCATTGCGGGAGGTGGTTTCCGGAGGTTGAAAAGGCCAAAAACAGCCTCTCTGCTTTCTATTTCGAGCGGGAAAGCAGCACTGTTTTCAGGCATGTTTTCTTTACAAAATGAGGTTCAACAGCTATCCTTCCATCTGGCTCAACTGCTGCTCGGCCTGCGCGAGCGTATCCATTTTGCCCACGTCGATGAGGCGGAGGTCGGGCTGAACAAAGCCCCGGAACGGGTAGTCGGCACACCAGCGCAGGTAGAAGTCGATAATGCTGAACTTCTCGGGCATCTCCATCAGGCACGGCGCCAAAAAGGGCGAAAACACGTGGATGCCGCTGAAGGCGTAGCGGTGCAACGTCTCCGGCCGGATGCCGGGATAGGGCGAGCGCACCTCGCCGGTCTCTATGTTGGTCCAACCGTCCAGCAGCATGTCGTCGTCAAAGAGCAGGTAGCGCTTCGTCTGCCGGTCGCTCACCAGCAGGGTGGCGTCATTCTGCGCGGCCCGGGCATAGAAAGAGGATAGGTCGACGTTGCTCACAATATCGACATTGTGGATGAGTATGGGGCTCGAAGGGTCGAAGAAATGAAGCGCCTTCTTGATGCCGCCGCCCGTATCGAGCAGACGCGAGCTCTCGTCGCTGATGCGGATGTCGAGCCCGAAGTTGCCGTTGGCCTGCAGGTAGTCCACTATCTGGCCGGCCAGATGGTGCACATTGACCACGATGCGCGTAAATCCGGCATCGCGCAACTTCAGTATCACGCGCTTCAACAGCGGTTGGCCACCCACTTCGATGAGGGCTTTGGGCCGGCTGTCGGTGAGCGGCTTGAGGCGCGTTCCTAATCCGGCCGCAAATATCATGGCTTGTTTCATCTCTATATATAAATAAGGTGGGCAGCAGAGAGGCGGCCGGCAACAATGCTGCCGGCTGCCTGCTCACTGCCCGGTTCAAGGGTTATGTCAGTCTAATTGTCCCATTCCGGCTATGCCGGCGGCAATGACACCGATGATGATGAGCACATAGACTACCATCAGAACAATGGTCAGAATGCCCATATACTTCAGGATTGCGTGGCAGTCGGCCGCTGCCTGCTCGATGTTAGGCTGTCCGTTCTCCGTCCGGAAGGCTTCGCGGGTGTTGCGGATGAGGGAAAACGACTTGACGAGCGGATAGATGTAAATGGCCGCCAGCACCAGATAGATGACGCCGAGATAGCCTCCCAACGGGATTTCATCGCCCAACTGGTTGCCGAAAACCATGATTCCGATGCTAATCAGCACCAGTAACACAACTCCGATTACGCCCAACACGGCCAGGAACTTGAGCCAACTTACGGCCGACAGCAGGTGTTCGCGCATGGGTTCGGTTACTTTCAGTTCTTCGTTCATACTGTTAAAGATTAATTGTTAATAATAAGATAAATTGATAAGGTTATGCTTCGGGTTGGGGCGAGGCGGCCTCCAGCGTCTGTTGAATGTGCTGCTCGCGGTGAATGATGTGTACCTCGACGCCGAATTTCTGGTGTATGTGCTCGCCCAGATGCTGCGCACAGTACACGCTGCGATGCTGTCCGCCGGTGCAGCCGAAGCTGAACATGAGGCTTGTAAAGCCGCGCTGCATGTACCGTTGTACGTGGTGGTCGGCCAGTTTGTAGACTTCGGAGAGGAAGGTAATTATCTCTCCGTCGTCTTCCAGAAATCGAATAACGGGCTCGTCGAGGCCAGTGAGCTGCTTGTAGGGCTCGTATCGGCCGGGATTATGCGTGGAGCGACAGTCGAACACGTAGCCTCCGCCGTTGCCGGAGGGGTCGTCGGGGATGCCCTGCCGGTACGAGAAGCTGTACACGCGGACAACGAGCGGCCCCTTGCCGTCGAACTTCGAGAAGGTTGCAGGGCCGTCGAGCGGGTTCGCCTGGTAGATGTCGTGGTCGGTAATCTTGTATCCGTCGGCCCGTTTCACCACCGGCTGCTGCCTGGGAGCAAACTGCGGCATCTCCGTGAGGCGGCGAAGCATGTCCATCAAGTAGGGATACGGGAAGACGTCAGGCTCCCGGAGCAGGTCGCGCAGGTTGTCCATAGCGGGCGGAATGGAGTCCAGGAAGTGCTTCTTCCGCTCAAAGTAGCCGCGGAACCCGTAGGCTCCCAGCACCTGCAAGGTACGGAAGAGCACGAACAGACTCAGCCTCTGGATGAAGTGGCGCTCTGAAGGAACCTCAACGTAGTGCTTCAGCGAGTTGTAATATTCATAGATGAGCTGGCGGCGGAGCTTGGCCGGATACTTGGCCGAAGCCTGCCACAGGAAGCTGGCCACGTCGTAGTAGAAGGGCCCCTTGCGGCCTCCCTGGAAGTCGATGAAGTACGGATTGCCCTTTGCATCGAGCATCACGTTGCGTGCCTGGAAGTCTCTGTAGAGGAAACTCTCGCTCTCCTCGGCCACCAAATCATTGGCAAAGAGGCGGAAGTTGGCCTCGAGCTTGAGCTCATGGAAGTCGAGTTCGGTGGGCTTGAGGAAGCAGTACTTGAAGTAGTTGAGGTCGAAGAGCACGCTGTCGGCATCGAACACGGGTTGCGGATAGCAGTTGTTCCAGTCCAGCTCACGTGCTCCGCGTATCTGGATGTTGGGCAGTTCGCGTATGGTATTCACCAACAGCTGCTTTTCCTGCTGGTTGTAACGGCCTCCGGCCTCACGTCCGCCCCTGATGGCGTCAAAGAGCGAGAGGCGCCCCAGGTCGGTCTGGATGTAGCGCAACTCGTCGTCGCTCACGGCGAGTATGCGTGGCACGGGCAGTTGCCGCAGCGTGAAGTGGCGTGAGAGGTAGATGAAAGCGTGGTCTTCGTCGCGACTGGTGCCGATGACTCCTATCACGGTGTTACCTTCGTTGTCGGTTATGCGGTAGTAGGCGCGGTTGCTTCCGGCGCCCGGCAGCTGCTCCACGCGGGCAGGCTCGGCCCCTTTCCAGGATGTGTACAGCTCTGCGAGTTTCCTCATGTATGTCTTTTCGTTTTGTTTTAGCTTACAGTTCGTTGTTCAGAAGCGAGGCTACGCGCTTCTTGATGGTCCATGCCACCACTCCCCAGACGGTAAAGTTGTCGGTTGCGTCGACCCTGATGGGACGGTACTTGGCATTGGCCGGCACGAGCATGATGTAGCCCTCGTCGCGGTGAGAGGCGTCGAGAAACTTCATGGTGAACTCTCCGTCGAGATAAGCAATGATGATGTCGCCGCTCCGGGGATTGAGAGACTTGTCTATGATGAGGATGTCGCCCTCGTCGATGCCGGCATCCTTCATCGAGTCTCCTTTCACTTTGCCGTAGAAAGTGGCTGCAGGATGCTTCACCAAGTAGGAGTTCAGGTCCAGGGTATCGTCCATGTAGTCCTGCGCCGGACTTGGAAAACCGGCCTTGATGCCGCCCGAAACAAACGGTTGTTCCAGTCGGCTGTCGAACTCACCGCGGAATATGGTCACTTCATCCATCGGTCCTTTTCCTCCTGCTCCTTGCGTTTACGCTCGCGTTTCCTCTTCTCATCGTACATGGCTGCAAAGCGATCGCCCAGCAACAACAGCATGAAGATGCCGAGCGACATGAAGAACGACGCCGTGTACGACATGCCCAAGAGGTGCCTGGTAATGTAAACGAGCCCTCCGGCAACAAAGGCAAAGAGCAGGATATGCTTCCAGTCAATTTTCATATTCATATTGCAAAGATAGTGAAATAGCGTGAATAACAAAAGGATTTCAATTCTTTTTATTTGCGTTTTGCCCTGCCTTTTGATGGCGGAAATGCGTTTTCCGCCTCAACCAGCTGCTCCCCTGCCCTCTCACAAGCCAACACCTAACACCCAACACCTATCACCCACGAACTTTCGACACTTGTCGCACAATCATCCGACAGGTGTCACACCATCGTGCGACAAGTGTCGAAAGTTGCAGAAGCATAGCTTCAGCACCTCAGCCGACTGCTGCCTGCACGGGAATAAAATGTATATGAGGATGGTACAAGCCGCCGGCGGACGGAACGGAGACAAACGAAAAAAGCCGGCTGTCATCCCGACAGCCGACCTTCAAAAAACAAACTACTTAAAAACTAATCTACTAAAACAAATCAAAAAATATTTCTTTCCGGCCTTAGCCGTAATTACCACATTAATGATGCCGCAAATATAGGGTTTTTCGTTATATGCTCCAAACCCTTAAAAGAAAAAAAACTATTTATTTGCAAATTATCTCTAAAAAAGGGACAAACCGACATGGTCTGCCCCTCTTTTGATATCTGAAGTTTTCAAAATTGCGGTTACATCATGCCGCCGCCCATTCCCGGCTGAACCGGCATGGCGGGTTTCTCCTCAGGCTTGTCGCAGACGAGGCACTCGGTTGTAAGGAACATGCCGGCAATGGATGCCGCATTCTCCAGTGCCACGCGTGCAACCTTAGCCGGGTCGATAACACCCACGGCGCGCAGGTCTTCGTAGGCATCGGTGCGGGCGTTATATCCATAGTCGCCCTTGCCCTCGCGCACGTTGTTCACAACTACTGCGCCTTCGCCTCCGGCGTTGGCAACAATCTGGCGGAGAGGCTCCTCGATGGCGCGGCAAACAATGTTGATACCGGTCTGTTCGTCGGCATTGTCGCCCTTGAGGTTCTGCAGCGCTTGCTGTGCACGGATGTAGGTAGTGCCGCCACCCACAACTACGCCCTCCTCGATGGCAGCGCGTGTGGCGCAGAGAGCATCGTCAACACGGTCCTTCTTCTCCTTCATTTCAACCTCGGAGTTGGCACCCACATAGAGCACAGCTACGCCTCCGGAGAGCTTGGCCAGGCGTTCCTGGAGCTTCTCCTTGTCGTACGAGCTCTTGGTATTGGCAATTTCGTTCTTTATCTGGGCAACACGCTCGCGGATGTTTTCCTTTGATCCGGCACCATCTACGATGGTTGTGTTGTCCTTAGAGATAGTTACCTTCTTGGCAGAGCCCATCATCTCCAGCGTAGCCTGCTCGAGCTTGAGACCTTTCTCCTCGCTGATAACCACGCCGCCGGTAAGTACGGCGATGTCTTCGAGCATGGCCTTGCGACGGTCGCCGAAGCCGGGAGCCTTGACGGCGCAAATCTTCAGGCCGCCGCGCAGACGGTTCACAACCAGCGTGGTGAGGGCTTCGGAGTCAACATCCTCGGCTATCACGAGCAACGGACGCCCGCTCTCGGCAGCCGGCTGCAGAATAGGCAGGAAGTCCTTGAGGTTGCTTATCTTCTTGTCATATATCAGGATGTAGGGATTCTCCATCACACACTCCATCTTGTCGGCATCGGTCACGAAGTAGCCGGAGAGGTAGCCGCGGTCGAACTGCATGCCTTCAACGACGCCGATGTTGGTTTCGCGGGTCTTGCTTTCTTCTATCGTGATGACTCCATCCTTAGAAACCTTGCGCATGGCATCGGCCAGCAGCTTTCCGATTTCAGGGTCGTTGTTGGCCGAAACGGTAGCAACCTGCTCTATCTTGTCGTAGTTATCGCCCACGACTTCGGCATTCTCCTTGATGTAGTCAACCACTTTGCTGACAGCTTTGTCGATACCGCGCTTCAAATCCATCGGGTTGGCACCGGCAGCAACATTCTTCAGGCCCTCGTTCACAATGCTCTGGGTCAGGATAGTGGCAGTAGTGGTACCGTCGCCGGCATCGTCGCCGGTCTTGCTGGCTACGCTTTTAACGAGCTGGGCGCCCGTGTTCTCGAACTTGTCTTCCAGCTCTATCTCCTTAGCTACGGTCACTCCGTCCTTTGTTATCTGCGGAGTACCGAACTTCTTCTCTATCACTACGTTGCGTCCTTTTGGTCCCAGCGTTACCTTAACTGCGTTAGCCAGCTGGTCAACTCCACTCTTCAGGAGTTCGCGGGCATCTGTATCGAATTTAATTTCCTTAGCCATTTCGTTATTATTTAATGTTTTAAAGTTATCTGTTATCTGTTTGTATTAGTCTTCAACAACTGCCAACACATCGCTCTGGCGCATCATGAGATACTTCTCACCGCCGTTTTCAAGTTCGGTGCCGGCATATTTGCCATAGAGAACGGTATCGCCCACCTTCAGGAACATTGCCTCATCCTTGGTTCCGTTGCCAACAGCAATCACCTTGCCGCGCTGCGGTTTCTCCTTTGCTGTATCCGGAATAATGATTCCACCTACTTTTTCTTCAGCTGGTGCGGGGAGTACCAGCACTCTGTCTGCTAATGGTTTAATTGTCATAATACTTATATTTTAATTGTTTGTTTGAACTTTCAGGTTTACGCCCTACGCTATACGAAAAGTGTGCCAATCTCGTCGAATGACAAAATTGGCACACTTCTGACTGACAATTCTGTCAGCCCAAGGGGTCATTTGCTCTCCACCACGGCGTCCAGGTCAATGAACTCTCCCCTCGCCTTGCGCTCCTCAATGAGGCGGTTGAGCTTCTTCCGCCGGTCGGGAGCTATCCACTTACGCGCAAAGATGTTGGGAATGGCCACGCCGATGGCGATGCAGATGATGAGCAGCGAGCCGTTGATGGCGTTGTGGGCGGCCAGGGTAACCTCGCCAACCACGCCCTGCATGTCGATAACAGCATAGAGGGCACGGTACATGAGCACGCCGGGAACCATCGGGATGACGGCCGGAATGGTGATGCACTGATGCGGCGTGTGGACCAGATGCACCATCTTGATGTTGACGATGCTGATGAGCGCCGAGCCGCAAAGCGTGCCGAGGATGGGTCCCAGGTCGAGACCGATATTGCCGTTGCTCGGCCCTAAGTTGATAAAGTTACGCGAGCAAACGGCTATGATGCCGCCAACGGCAATCCAGGGCATCAGCCGGCGGGGCACATTGAAGATGGTTGCGAAGCCCATAGCTGATATGGCAGCCGCCAAGGCATACTCACCGAACGTGTGGTGGGGCGTCATGCTCAAGCTCTTCACGAAGTTATCGATGCCGCAAACCTTAATGGCTACGGCGATGCCGAACGACATTGCGAGTACCATGATGACCGTATTGGTGGCCCGAACCAGGCCGGTCTCGATGTGATTGTCGAGCATATCGCTCACAAAGTTGATGAGCGGAACGCCCGGAACGATAAAGAGAGCGCAGGCCATGAGCGGATGCCAGGGCGTATCTGAATGGAACACAGGCAGCAGACAGTCGGGGATATGAGCCTCTACCACGGGCGTTGAGATGAACGCCGACGCCCACGCAATGAGTGTGGACACAAAGGCAGCGATGGCGATGTTGGCATACACGTTGGAACCCAGGCTGTTCAAGTACATGCGGAAGCGGTTACCCAGAATGGCGGCAATGGAGGCGTAGAAGAACGCAGGCCAGTCGCAGCCGAACTGGATACAGAAACCACCGCAGGCGAAACCTGCACAGATGGCCACCATCCACTCCGAGTAATGGCGCCGGGTGTGGGCTATTTTCTCCAGTTCCTCGCTGTAACGGTCGAGCGAATAGTCTTCCTTGATGGCCTGCCACGACAGTTTGCTGATGTCCTGGATGGCAGTCATGTCGATGCCATGCCGGTCGCAGCGCTGCATTTTGGAAAAAGAATGGGTCTCGTCGCTCACGTTCACCTGCAGCATGTAGTAGTCTACGTTGATGTGCAGGTTCTCTTCAGGCAGACCGAGGTAGGCTGCCGTGCGTTTCATATTCCGGATGATGCGGCTCGTATCGGCCGAACTCTCTACCAAAATCTGGCCTGTGCGGAGAAGCAAGTCGAGCTTTCGCCGCAGTATCTTTTCGGAAGTAACCTGTTCGATGGGTTCCATGCGTAAGTTGAGTTTCGTGAATTTGCTTGCTGATTGTACGCTGCAAAAGTACGAAAAAACGTGAACCGCCCGACCGGCAGGAACATAAAAAAGCGCTGCAACGGGCGTTTTATTGCTTTATGTCAATCGGGCTGTCAATTCTTCTTGAGCTCCCGGCACACGATTTCGGCCAGCTGAGCCGCGCCGCGGGCCGTGGGATGCACCCCGTCACGCTGCAGCTGCAGCCCGTCCTTGTTGCTGAAGCGGGCGTGCAGGTCGATGAGCGGCAGGCCGTTACGCTTGGCCAAGCGGCGTAGGGCGGGGATAATGGCCCGGCTGATGGTGGAGTCGTTGATGCCCCACGAGGAGTTCTGGCCCGGTATCGGGGTGCAGAGATAGATGTGCGGCCTGGCCGGCAGGGCCTGCAGACTGTCTATGAGTTGCTGGTAATCGTGCTCAAACTCGCTGCCGTACTGCCAGTTATAAGGCTTCGAATCATTGGTTCCCAACATCAGCACTACCCGGTCGGGGTTGTAGCCGAGTGCATCGTGCCAGGCCCGTTCATGCTGATAAGGCCAGTCGCCCTTGTTGAGAACGGTGCGCGCACTCACCCCGAAGTTCATTACCCTGTAGCCCTCGCCCAGCAACTGCTGCAACCGGGCGGGATAACCTTCGGCCTCCGCCATGTCTATACCCATGCCGTCGGTAATGCTGTTGCCGATGCAAGCCACGCGAACGGCATCCTGCCGCGGCGCCCGGAACGAGCCGAGCCAGGCTGAGAGGTCGCTCAGCAGCTGGTCGTGGAACTCGAACTGGCGCTGGAATAATTTGTGATTCGGCTGGAATCATTTTCAGCACTATTTCATTTTAATGTAATTGAGTATATGTCAATGTGCTATATAGATTCCTTAAACTTTCACTTTGCTATGAATTTTGCGGTGGTAACACACCGGTAACACATTTTGTACATGACCCAACAAGAATCATTAGCATGTATTCTATAGAGGATGATTTTAACTTATTCAAAGAGCTACACTACCATATTTATATATCGAAGTGTTTGAGGAACAAGGTGCATCAAGAAATTAAAAACTTAGCGCAAGATGAAAAATCCACTCGAAACAGACCCAGTTGGCCTACGCAAAGTGGCCCGCCCAAGTTACTGCACATCTGATATGTTAAAATGTTCATCATTCTTCCTTTGGAGTGTTCCTTTTCCTACGTCATTGTTAGTAATTGTTTTTTGCAAATATAAACATTATTTTCAATATGGCAAGCGTTTTAATTCTTTTTCTCTTGCCTTTTCCGGAGAGATTCTCCTTCAAGTTCTATCCTGATGGCCTGATGCACGATTCTGTCCATGAGAGCGTCTGCCACGGTCTTGTCGGCAATGGCATCATACCATCCCCGTACGGGTATCTGTGAGGCGATGATGGTTGACTTTCTTTCATGCCTGTCCTCGATGATGTCCATGAGATGGTTCCTGGCCTGTGTGTCGAAGGGCTGTAGTGCGAAGTCATCGAGTATGAGCAGCTCCGTGCGCTCTATTTTCTTGAGTTCCTGCAGGATGGTTCCCTTTGTCCTGGCCATCCTGAGCTGTGCCATGAGCCTTGCCGTGTTGGCATAGAGCACCTTGTGGCCTTTCTGGCAGGCCCTGTATCCCAGGGCCGTGGCCAGATAGCTTTTCCCCGTTCCCGTACTTCCGGTGATGAACACGTTCCGTCCTTCTGCCATGAAGCCCAGTTCCGCCAGGCGCTGTACGAGATTGCGGTCAATCCCCCTCGGGGTGCCGTAGTCAATGTGTTCCACCGCGGCCTGATAGCGGAAGCCTGCCTGCCGGATGAGCCTCTCTATGGTGCGGTTGCACCTGTCGTCCCACTCGCTGGTGACGAGCCAGGAGACAAACTCGTCGGTGGTCATCCTGTCGGTGGTGAAGTTTTCCTGTGAGGCCTTGAAGGCCGCGTGCATGCCCAGCAGGCGCATCTGCAGCATCCTGCCCAGTGTTTCCCTGTTCATTTCCATTGCTTTGTTCCTTTAAGTTTGTCAGTTATAATAATCCTTTCCCCTGATGTTTGCGTGCCTTGGCGTTGATTCCGGCATTGTCCCGTCCTCGGGGGCCGAGGTGCGGTCCTGTCCGGTTCTTAATATATGCTCCACTGCCGCGTAGTTGTAGGCCTGCAGCTGCATGGCCAGCCTGCAGGCGGCCACGAGGCGTTCTTTCCCGGCCTTCTGTCCAAGGGAGAGGATGCCCCTGCAGGCATTGCAGGCCTGCTGCGGTACTTTCTTGCCCGTGGCGACCATGCTGAGATACTCCTGAACTACCGGGTGGATGTCCCCGGCCTGACGGATATACGGCGTGGGGTCATCCTCCATGGCCATGCGCTGTCCTGGGGGCAGGTGCTCCGCGGCGGTGGTATATCCAAACCCCTCCGCGCTTCTGGAATGGTGCGCGATAAGCCGGTAATGGATGTACACGTCCACATCGGAAGAGTTGTAGAATACGCTCACTTTCCTGCCCGCATAGCTGTAAGGGACACTGTAAAAATGGCCGTGCAGGCGTATGTGCCCGTTGCGCTGCACGGTGAGCATGCGCCGGTTGTGGAGCTCGAAGGGGCGTTCGGGAAGCGGACAGAGCGCCGTGCGCTCAATGTCCTCGAACTGTTCCCTGCGGCTGTACGGCCTGCCCGTGAGCGGTGTGTTGTTGTGAGCTTCCAGGGCCTTCCTGATGGCTGCGTTGAGCAGTTCCACGGAGGCCGCGTCCTCATCGGAAATCATGGGATAGATGCGCTGGTAGGTCAGCCTGACGGCATCCTCCACGAGCGCCTTGTCCCTGGGCCGGCGCACCCTTGCCGGCACGACCGCGCAGCCGTAATGCTCCGCAAAGGCCTCGAAGTCGTCGTTGATCACGGCCTCATAGCGACCGGGCTTCTTCACGGCGGACTTGAGATTGTCGGGAACGATGATTCTCGGAGCGCCGCCGAAGAACTCCATCGCATGCCGCAATGAGATGCTCCTTGTCCTGGCTCATGACCGCCTCGACGTAGGTCAGCTGGCTGCAGGGCAGGATGGCCACGAAGACCTCCACGGCAGTCCGCTTCCCCGTTGTGGGGTCGGTCAGGTGGAGCCTGTCGCCGGCAAAGTCTATGAACATGCGCTCGCCGGCCCTGTGTTCTATGTGCATGACGGTCCGGCCCTGTTCCATGTAGGCCAGCAGGAAGGAGTTGAAACGGCTCTTGGAGTAACCTACGGGATGCTCGAAGAGACGTTTCTTGGTCATCCCACGCTTCCTCAGCCGCCGTGCATATGAAGGAAGCAGGGCCAGGAGTTCCCTGGCCGACGGGCTCTCAGGGCGGCCGGAGTTGGGATTGACCTGAAAGAGTTCATACAGCGTGGCGTCGTCCTTGGAAAGGAGTTCCCCAAGGGACAGTCCCAGCCGGTGGTAGATACGGAGGTACTTTCTCACCGTCGTACGGGAGAGACCGAGCATCACGGCGATGCTGCGGGTACCATGGGCGCTGCCGCCCAGTCTTAATACTTGACGAAGTTTGTTCATCTTGATGGCATTGTTAGGCATAGGCATCTGCAATTAGTCCTCTTTAGAATAATTAACAGATAAAGGTAGCCTTTCTCAGGCAATCAGAGGAACATTTAACAAAGAAAATGGGTGGACCATTTTCGGCAGGTCAGGTGGACCACTTTCAGCAGGTCGGGTGGACCACTTTCAAATTGGTCAGATGGACCACTTTTTGGGGTCTCCTGTCCTAGATTTAGTTGACAGTTTTAGTAGTTAAATGTTCTTTAGGTTGACAATAAATTTCTTATGTGGAAATCTGGTTGTCAGGTTTTTCTGTTAAGTGCACTTTAGGTTGACAGCTGTCTTCCGGGTGCAAAGTTAATCATTTTCTGTTTTCTG
>NZ_FOHY01000003.1:0-210228 GCF_900111525.1 Prevotella sp. kh1p2 | reverse complement strand
GAGCTCTGCCGCCGCAGGTTCGGCCGGAAGTTCATCATCGGGCGCGACCAGTGCTACGGGCTTTTCCGTTCCAACGGCTTGTGCCGGCGGAACCGCAAGCGGCCCAGGACTACCTGTTCCAACCACAACTACTACATCTATGAGGACCTGCTCAACACCACGCCCAAGCTCCGCCCCACACGTTTCGGTCAGCTCTGCGTGGCCGACATTACGTATGTGGCCACAGAGAGCGGCTGGGCCTATCTCTCGCTTGTCACCGACGCAGCCTCACGCCTCATCGTGGGCTGGGCACTCTGTCCCACGCTCTGCCGCGAAGGCCCCATCAAGGCCATGAGGATGGGCGCTGACTTCTACACCGGCCAAGGCGTGCCCACGGAAGGCCTGATACACCACTCCGACCGCGGCGTCCAATACTGCTGCAACGAGTACACCGGCCTGCTCAAGAGCCTCGGCATGAGGATAAGCATGACGCAGACGGGTGACCCGCTGCACAACGCACTGGCCGAGAGAGTGAACAACACCGTGAAGAACGGCTGGCTCTTCGAGACACAGGACAAGACTTTCCGGCAGGTAGAGGAACTCCTCGCCAGGGCCGTGGAGCTCTATAACACCGTGCGTCCGCACCAGAGCCTGGGCATGCGCACGCCCATGGAAGAGATGCAGCGGCTCCTTTCCCAGGCCGCATGACAGCCACAGAGGCTCCCGGGGGCTGCGAGCCCCCGGCCGCAAGGCCGCCCCCCGGTGTTTTTCATCAATTCAACGTTCCACTTAAAATAAGGAGGTCAAAGAGCTCACAGAAAACAGAAAATGATTAACTTTGCATCCGGAAGACAGCTGTCAACCCGAAGTGCACTTAACAGAAAAACCTGACAACTATATTTCCACATAAGAAATTTCTTGTCAACCTAAAGAACATTTAACTACAAAAACTGTCAACTAAATCCAGGACAGGACGTGGACTGCGATGTTGCAGGCATGGAGCAGGAACTTTCGACAAGTGTCGCACAAGCGTTTCACAGTTGTCACACAATCGTGCGACACTTGTCAAAAGTTCCCGAAGCATAGCTTTCGGTTGTTGGAAGGAGGCGGGCAGGGTGTTCCGTACATACATTCTGAAGTGCGGCATGAGGCGACTACAGCCTTTCTGCAACCCGTGCGGAAACGCTGTTTTCAGTCTCTGTTTTCCGTTCTCGGTTTCTGTCGTCTTCCTGTTTCTTCCGCCTCGTGATGCTTACACACTCTTTAACAGAAAACGGTGATATGCACCCGGTTCCGCCCTGACAGTCAACAATAATTATACTAACAACGTGGTTTTGGACTAAAAAAACAAAGACGTTTTAAAAATTGCAAAGAAATAGGCCCTTTTTTTGCATGAGCGGATTATTTAACTATATTTGCCGATAATATGGGCACGTTGTATATAGTACCTACACCGGTAGGAAACATGGAGGATATGACGCTACGCGCCGTGCGTGTACTGCGCGAGGCCGACCTCATACTGGCTGAAGACACCCGCACGTCGGGCATTCTGCTCAAGCATTTCGGCATCCAGAACCACCTCATGTCGCACCATAAGTTCAACGAACATGGAACTTCGGCCGGCATTGTAGAGCGGCTCAAGGGCGGGCAGACGATAGCTCTCATCAGCGACGCCGGCACCCCCGGCATCAGCGACCCGGGGTTCCTGCTGGCTCGCGAGGCTGCCAAAGCGGGTGTAGAGGTACAATGCCTGCCGGGCGCCACGGCCTGTATACCGGCCATCGTGTCGTCAGGACTGCCGTGCGATCGCTTCTGCTTCGAGGGCTTTCTGCCCCAGAAGAAAGGGCGCCAGTCGTTCCTCGCCTCGCTGAAGGACGAACCGCGCACGATGGTGTTCTACGAGTCGCCCTACCGCCTGCTCAAGACGCTGCAGCAGTTTGCTGCTGTATTCGGCGACGACAGGCAGGTTAGCGTGGCCCGCGAAATCTCTAAAGTGCACGAGGAGCATGTGCGCGGCACGCTGGCTGAAGTCATTCAGCACTTCACGGAGACTGCACCCCGTGGTGAAATCGTAATCGTTTTGGCTGGAATAAAGCCCAAAGAAAATAAATCTAAAATGGAATAAATTATGAAAAAGTTATTGTATTTCGCCTGCATCGCAGTTTTTGCGTTGACCGGCTGTTCAGACAAGAAATCATCGCCCGACATGGCTAACATGGCTGAGGCTGACTCGCTGCAGAAGGTAATCGCGCAGAGAGACAACGAAATTAATGATATGATGGGAACCCTGAACGACATCCAGGAGGGCTTCCGTGAAATCAACGAGGCCGAACAGCGCGTAAGCGTGGCCAAAGATGGTGAGGGCGTGAACAAGAATCAGCAGATTAAGGAGAACATGCAGTTCATAGCAGGAACCATGAAGCGTAACCGCGAGCTCATCAAGAAACTGCAGCAGCAGCTGCGCGAGAGCAGTTTCAGCGGCGACCAGCTCAAGAAAACCATCGCCAACCTGACCAAGCAGCTGGACGAAAAGGACCAGCAGCTGCAGCAACTGCGTGCTGAACTCGATTCCAAGGACATTCACATTACCGAGTTGGACGAAACTATCAACAACCTGAACACGAATGTGAACACTCTTACTACCGACAACCAGGCCAAGAGCCAGACCATCAGCAACCAGGACAAGCAGCTTAACACGGCGTGGTTCGTATTCGGCACCAAGAAAGAACTTAAGGATCAGCACATCCTGGTGGACGGAAAAGTGCTGCAGTCTAACTTCAACAAGAGCTATTTTACGAAGATAGACATCCGTGTGGACAAGGAGATTAAGCTCTATTCCAAGTCTGCCCGCCTGCTTACCATGCACCCCTCGAGCAGCTATACGCTCACTCAAGACGCCAACAAGATGTACGTTCTGAACATCACCAACCCGCAGATATTCTGGAGTACCAGCAAGTATCTGGTCATCCTCGTGAAGTAGACCGCAATGACTAAGAATATTAAAGGACTGTCGCTTTCATGTGGCAGTCCTTTTTTCTTGTCTTCGGGTCTCTCGGCTAACAGGACTTGTCCCTGTTTCACGGGCGGGAACGGTTAATGGATTATTACCATGTAAAGAGAGCTTCTTGTGTGGTTAATGGATTTCAAATGGCAATTTTCTTTGCAATTCTTATGCATTTCCTCCTCTCTACCTCCTTGAGGTCCGGGTGGTTCTTGGTTCCCCCCTTTTCCATAGTAGCTATGATGCGAAAGCCACTCCACTTTAATATTTCCTTCAAAGCTCTTACCACGCCTCTACTTTGGTGGAACAGTATGTTAAATGGCCAAACGGTAGTACAGGAAGAAATGATTACGGCCTGCTTACCCTTGTGCAATGCTACGGGAATGCCTCGCTTATCTTCGTCCATCATGCCGTAGACAATCCTGTCGAAAAGCAGTTTGAGTGTCCCCGGCATGTTGCCCCAATAGCATGGTGCGCCGATAACCAGCACATCAGAAGCCTTGATTTTTCCTAACGTACTTTGTGCCCCGTCTTCCGGTAGTATACACGCGAGTTTCTTTCTGCATACCATGCACCCCGTGCAGGCGGCTATAGTCAGCTGGCTTATGCGTACGGTTTCCACGTCTGCGCCTAACGCCCTTGCCTCATCTTCTATAATCGTCAACATGCGATCGATGCCACCGCGCCGGCGTGGACTTGCGTTAATTATCAGTATTCTTTTCATATCTTCATTCATCTTCTGATTTTACAAGAGCGTCTATCAGCGTGTCAATCCCCCGTAAAATCTGTTCCCAGCCTTCGTTACTTTGTATGTCAATGCCATTGTAGAACTGGAATTTGTCTGCACACAATGCCAGATTGACAATGCCAGCATCCAAAAGTGTAGCGATAGCCTGAATATTATTCTTCTCAGTTGCGGCATAGCGCACCATTTCTTCCATGAACTGTCTGCCGTTTTCCTCCCTCCGCTCTCTGATTTCGTCGATGAGTTCATTCTCTGTCGTTAGTTCCCAGCACCTCAACTTGCGCAAGGCAACATTGGCTCTAAGCAGGGAAACCTCTTGTCTATAGAAGTTTTTTAAATGCTCTCTCGCATTCTTTCCATTGAAATTGGTGCTTTTGGGACTCGTCCAGAAGTCGTTCGCTTTCAGATAAGCAACGATAAGACCGTTCATGGAATTGAAGTATCTATAAATCAAAGTCTTGTTGGCATTTGCTTGCTCGGCTATTTTTCTAATGCCCAATGCTTCAAAACCATCCCGTGCTATGATTTCGCCGACTGCCTGAAGCAGTTTAGCCTCTGTCGTCGCCCTGTTCTTTTCCATATTGCTTGTTGTATGTAATCGGCTACAAAATTATGTAACCGCATGGACACAAACAAGCAATTTAACGACTTTAACACTATTCCAGCCTTGAGACTTGCCGTGGTCGGCTCTGCCGTTCTTTACCGGCTCTGCCTTTCATGGTCAGCTCTAAAAGCCTTCAAGGCTTATCGCATGAGCTATCGTTTGGCCTTGAAGAAATTCTGCATGAGTGCCCGGCACTCGTCTTCCAACACTCCCGATGTTACTGCAGCCTTAGGATGCAGGGCGTCGGGAGCGTGTTTTTGATAGCCCCTCTTCTCATCCGGCGCGCCGAAGACGATGCGGCTAAGCTGTGCCCAGCCCATGGCGCCAGCGCACATCACGCAGGGTTCCACCGTTACGTAGAGCGTGCAGTCCTGCAGATACTTGCCTCCCAGCTGGTTGGCAGCCGCCGTTATGGCCTGCATCTCGGCGTGCGCCGTCACGTCGTGCAGCGTTTCGGTCAGGTTGTGGGCCCTGCTGATAATCCTGCCCCGGCACACGACTACGGCGCCAACCGGTATCTCGCCCTCCTGCAGGGCCGCTTCGGCCTCCTTGAGCGCCATCTGCATGAAGCGCTCGTCCTGCTTCTGCTGTTCTTCATCCTTACTCATAGCTTTCTCCTTTTTGTGCAAAAGTAAGACATTTTATTTGAGTTGTAGAATAAAAGTCGTATTTTTGCAACATCTACACGCATTTCCTTGATGGCAGAACACAACGATTTGGGCAAATGGGGTGAGGAAAAGGCTGCCGCTTATCTGCGCAGCCAAGGCTTCGCCATACGCGACAGAGACTGGCGTGACGGCCGCCGCGACCTCGACATTGTGGCCATTTCGCAAGACGAACGGCTGCTTGTCATCGCCGAAGTGAAGACCCGCAGCAGTGCCGACCTGGAGGAACCGGAGCAGGCGGTGGACCGAAAGAAGATACGGAACATCGGCATCGCCGCCGATACCTACATCCGCCAGTTCGCCATCGACTGCGAGGTGAGGTTCGACATCATTTCCGTTGTGGGCACCGACGATACCCACTGCCGCATCGAACACATTGAGAACGCCTTTAATCCGCTGCTCGCGTGAGGGCTGAAAGGCGGCAACCTACAAAGCAAAAGCATGAATACCAAACTCATAGAACTGACCGAGACCGACAGCACCAACAGCTACCTGCGGGCCTACAAGCCTGCGGCGGACGAGGAGATGACCGTGGCCGTGGCAACTTACCAGCGCCGTGGACGCGGCCAGGGCACCAATACGTGGGAGAGCGAGCCGGGTAAGAACCTGCTCTTCTCTATCCTCGTGCATCCCCTGATGCTGCCTGTAGCCGGCCAGTTCGTTATCTCCGAGGCCGTTGCCCTGTCCGTTCGCGACGCGCTGAGTGCCTATACGGACTGCCTGACCATAAAGTGGCCCAACGATATCTACTGGAACGACCGCAAGATTTGCGGCATCCTCATCGAGAACAAGATAGCCGGCGGCCGCATACACGACTGCATCCTCGGCGTTGGCATAAACGTTAACCAGCGCCTCTTTACCAGTCCGGCGCCCAACCCCGTGTCCTTGGTGCAGATAACCGGCACGGAGGTGCCGCCCCGCGAGGTGCTGGACCGCGTGCTCCGGGCCTTCGGCAGCTACTACGACTGCATCGTAAACGGCGACTACATGGCCATTACCGCGCCTTATCACGAGGCACTCTACTGCCGCAGCGGCTTCCATCGGTTCTGCGATGAGGATGGAGAGTTCGAGGCGGCCATCGTAGAAGTGGAGGACGACGGGCACCTCATCCTGCGCGACCGCACCGGCCATGCGCGCTCCTACGCCTTCAAGGAGGTGGCGTTCTGCCTGCCCTCCAACCCCTGAACCCCGGCAACAGACAAACCATTCAATAACAATACACTTATGGCAAGATTTAAACGAATACTCCTGAAACTGTCGGGAGAGAGCCTGATGGGCACCCAGAACTACGGCATAGACCCCGAGCGGCTGGCAGACTACGCCCGTCAAATCAAGGAAGTACACGACATGGGCGTGCAGATAGGCATCGTGATAGGCGGCGGAAACATCTTCCGCGGACTCAGCGGGAGCCAGAAAGGCTTCGACCGCGTAAAGGGCGACCAGATGGGAATGTGCGCCACGGTCATCAACTCGTTGGCGTTGAGCTCGGCTCTTGGTGCGATTGGCGTTGGAAATAAAGTCCTGACGGCCATTCGCATGGAGCCTATCGGCGAGTTCTATAACAAGTGGAAAGCCATTGAAGCTATGGAAGCCGGGCTCGTCTGCATCTTCTCGGCCGGCACCGGCAGCCCTTATTTCACCACGGATACAGGCTCGTCGCTGCGCGGCATAGAGATAGAGGCCGACGTGATGCTGAAGGGTACGCGCGTAGACGGTGTCTATACGGCCGACCCCGAGAAAGACCCAACGGCCGTGAAGTTCAGCGAGATAACCTACAAAGAGGTGCTGGAGCGCGGACTGAGGGTAATGGACCTTACCGCCATCTGCATGTGCCAGGACAACAACCTGCCCATCTACGTGTTCAACATGGACGTAGTGGGCAACCTGAAGCGCGTTATCGACGGCGAAGACATAGGCACGCTGGTGCACAACTAAAGCAGTTGCGGGCGCGTTCAATATGCTGAACGCGCCTGCACTGTTTACCGGCAGGACTTCAGGCTGTTAGCCCGCAGGCCATTGCAGCTTCCCCGTAGCAATGTTGCAGACGCCTTTCGGGATATGTTAAAACGCCGCATATCCCTTTACAATTTAACTTTTCAGTTTGTGCGAGTTTTCATTCGGCTAGCCTTGTGGATGAAAACAGCCTGATTGTTGCTCTTTCTTTAAATAACTGTAAATCAGCAGTTTGTTCCTTGCAGTCTGTGTTCGGAAAGGCTGAAGCTATGTTTCGGCCACGCCGAAAGATAGCTCCGGCGTTCTCAAAGCATAGCATCAAGCGGCTTGATGATGTCATTTTGCAACGCTGATTGTATGCTTACAGCAACTGAAAGCATGCTTTTGATTGTTCCGGAGGCCAAAAAGGGGCTGCCGACAGGCTGTTTTCAGTCCCTGAACTGCACTTTTCTCATCTTTCTGACCGGCGCATGGTGTGTTAAAATCGGGCAAGTTTTCTGACAGGGCTGATGCAGTTTTGTGAGTCCCGTCGTGCCATGCCGTCAGAGCGTTGCAGCTATGGAAACGAAGAAAGTGATGGTGTTTTCGCGTTCGGGCAGGTAATTGTTCAGCTGTTCTCCGTGTATCTGGATGTTGCGCAAGCCGCCATAAACATCGAAGTCGGACACGCTGCAGCCGGCTGAAAAAACGGTCTCGTCAAGCCGGTAGGCTACGCTGAACTTGCCGCGCCCGTAGAACCAGCGGGCATTATGGTTGGTTCGCGTCTCCGTGGAGTGGTTCAACTGGCCCGCTCCCTGCGGCGTCACGATGTTAAAAGTTACCTTTTGGTTGGGAAACAGCACCGTGTAGAGCCCTGCGTCGGCCTGCAGAAAGAGCCCGTCGGCGTGGTGCTTGCCCAGATGCAGCACGGGGGTGCGCAGGCTGAGTGCGGGTATCAGAGAGCATGCTATCAGCTTTTTCTCTTCCAGATTCCAGCTGACAGCTTTTTCGTTCGACGTGTGCATGATGTCTTCCCATGCCGAATCGCGTTGCCGGCTCACGTTAAAACCCAGCGAAACGCCCACCCACTGCAGGGGGTAAACGGCCACGGCAGCTTCCATTTCATAGGCAGTATTGCTGTTGATTCCCAGCGCCAAGGAGAGTTCTGCCTCGGGGTCATAGAGCTTTACCTGTGCCTTGCTGCTGCCGGCGACGGCTAACAGGAGCGAGAAGAGTAAAAGAATGCGGTTTTGCATGTGCTGACAGGTTTCAGAGTTGTTGGTATTCGGTGACATGAGATGTGGGGGCGAGGCTGCCCGGAAGCTTGGATTAGGGGCGCGAATGGCTATTCTTCTTCCTTGAAGTCTACGTATTCGCCCTCGTCTTCGGTAAATATCTTCTGGTTTGCTACTTCCGGGTCGCGGTTGTCAACCACCGTTTCCTGGTCTCCGTAGGTACGGTTCTGCCGGCCTTGCTGCTGTTGTGCGGTTCCATCCATCTGGCTCTTGAACTGGCGGGCTGCATCGTGTATCTGCTTGTAGACACGGTAGATGAAGAGGCCAATGATGACGAAGGCCGCCACGAACATGAGAAGCAGGAACTGGAAAAATGCTGCCATAGGCCGTAGTTATTTATCGTTGGCGGTGCCCCCGGAGTGCTCTTTGAGGTACAGTACGAGCGAAATGAGGAAGTAGAGGGCGATGACAATCCACCAGCCCCGGAGGAATCCGAAGCCTGCGAGCACTAGGAGCGACAGCCCCATGAATGTATATTTCACCTCGTTGCCCCTGAACGACCAGTGCTTGAACTTGAGTGCGAACATGGGAAGCTCGCATACCAGCAGCCAGCAGCTTAGGCATACCAGGGCCAGGAGTACGAACACCATGTACGGCAGCGATGCTATCCGGTCTTCGAGGGTTAGCACCAGTGCGCCCCAAAACAGGGCATTGGCCGGCGTGGGCAGTCCGATGAAGGAGGTGGTCTGGCGCTCGTCGAGGTTGAACTTGGCCAGGCGGAGGGCAGAGAAGGCTGCCATCACGAAGGCAAAAAAGGGAAGAAAGGAGCGCAGGGGTTCGAGGAAGTCGGGATAGTCGATAATGGTGAGCGCATAGAAAACGATGGTAGAGGGCGCCACTCCGAAGGTTATGTCGTCTGCCAGCGAGTCAAGTTCTTTGCCAATGGGCGAAGACACCTTGAGCAGTCGGGCACTCATGCCGTCGAAAAAGTCGAATGCGGCGCCGATGATAATCCACAGCAGCGCCATGCGGACGTCGCCCAGAAAGGCCATTGTGGTAGCTATGCAGCCCGAAATGAGGTTGCAGCAGGTAATGGCGTTAGGTATATTCTTCTTTATCATGTATGTGGCGATAGGCAGGGAGCATTCTCCCGACGGGAGCGCCGGCCCTGATGTTGTTATGCGAGTTTGGCAATCACCGTCTGGTCTCCTGTGGTTGCCTGCCCCATCTTGACACATACTTCGGTGCCCAGAGGCAGGAACACGTCTACGCGTGAGCCTAACTTGATGAAGCCCAGATGCTCGTCGATGTAGCAGTCTTCGCCCTCCTTGGCATAGGTAACAATGCGGCGGGCCACTGCTCCGGCTATCTGACGGCAGAGAATGTCGGTACCCTCGGGCGTTGTTATCATGACATCGGCGTGTTCGTTCTCCTCACTGGCCTTGGGTAACCAGGCCTTGTGGTAGTTGCCGTCATAGTGGCGTACGAACTTGACCTGCCCGTCAACGGGAAACCAGTTGGCGTGCACGTTCCACAGACTCATGAAGATGCTCACCATGAGGCGCTTGTCGTGAAAGTAATTGTTTTCTTCTACTTCTTCGATAACTACCACTTTGCCGTCGGCCGGGGCAACAACCAGCTTCTCGGTATCATCTTTGAAATAGCGTATGGGGCAGCGGTAAAAGTTCAGGACGATTGCGTATGCAGTTCCAAAAATGGCGACAAAGCACCAGAACGGTATCTTCGAGTCGAACGAGCGCCAAAGAAGCAGGGCCACGGACGCGATGATGATGAAGCTCCACACCAGCGTATCGGTGCCTTCGCGATGTATGCGTATTTTCTTCAGTTTCTTGATTCTCTTACCCATATTATATTGGCAGTTTCATATTGTTGCAAAGGTAATCCTTTTTTATGATTGCCACAAATTTTTCGCTTTATTCTTTTGGCTGTGTCGGTATTTAGCAGTAACTTTACAGCTCCTATTCAGCAAAGACAGAACTATAGATATGGAAGATTTCGTACACCTGCATGTCCACACCCATTACTCCATCCTCGACGGCTTGTCAAAGGTTCCGCGCCTGGTAGACAAGGCCATAGCCGACGGCATGAAGGGCATGGCCCTGACCGACCACGGCGTGATGTATGGCATCAAGGAACTGGCGGATTACTGCTCATCGGTAAACAAGCAGCGAGCCAAAGAGGGGCTGGAGCCTTTCAAACCCATCTTCGGTTGCGAGATGTATGTGGCCCGCCACAACAAGGAAGACAAGGTGAAGGAGAACGGAGACAACTCCGGCTACCATCTGGTGGTGCTGGCCAAGAACTATAATGGTTACAAGAATCTGATACGACTCGTGTCAAACGCGTGGATAGACGGCTACTACTACCGTCCGCGTACTGACCGCAAGGACTTGGAGAAGTATCATGAGGACCTCATCGTCTGCACCGCCTGCATAGCCGGCGAGGTGCCTTCAAAGATACTGCACGGCGACATCGCCGGGGCGCGCGAGGCCGTGGAATGGTACCATCGCGTGTTTGGCGACGACTATTATCTGGAACTCCAGCGCCACGAAGTAAAGGATCCGTCGCAGCGGGCCAACCGAGAAACCTTCCCGCTGCAGCAGAAGGCCAACAAGGTTCTTATCGAGCTGGCCCACGAGTACGGCATTAAACTGGTGTGTACCAACGACTGCCACTTTGAAAACCAGGACGACGCAGAGGCCCACGACCATCTGCTTTGCCTCTCGACCGGCAAGGATCTGGACGACCCCACGCGCATGCTCTACTCTAAACAAGAGTGGTTTAAGACGCGCCAGGAGATGAACGACATCTTCTCTGACGTGCCGGAGGCCTTGGCCAACACGCTTGAGATACTGAATAAGGTGGAACTCTATTCCATCGACCACGGCCCCATCATGCCTTTCTTCCCCATACCGGCGAGCTTCGGAACCGAAGATGACATCCGCCGGAAGTACTCCAAGGAAGACTTGCTCAAAGAGTTCTCGTCCGACGAGAATGGAGAAAACACGCTTCCACCCGAGGAGGGACAGAAGAAAATAGACGAACTGGGCGGCTACGACAAGGTGTACCGCATCAAGTTTGAGGCCGAATACCTGAAGCACCTGGCCTATGAAGGCGCGCGGCGGTGCTACGGCGACCCGCTGCCGGAACATGTGAAAGAGCACGTGAACTTTGAGTTGCATGTCATGAAGACGATGGGTTTCCCAGGCTACTTCCTCATTGTGCAGGACTTCATCAATGCCGCAGAGTCGGAGCTGGGCGTTATGGTGGGACCCGGACGTGGTTCCGCAGCCGGCTCGGTGGTGGCTTACTGCTTGGGTATCACGAAGATTGACCCGCTGAAATACGACTTGCTGTTTGAGCGTTTCCTCAATCCTGACCGCGTGAACCTGCCCGATATTGACACTGATTTCGACGATGACGGCCGCGGCAGGGTGCTGCGTTGGGTGATGAACAAGTACGGCGTGGAGAACTGTGCCCACATCATAACCTACGGAAGCATGGCTACGAAGAACTCCATTGCCGACGTTGCCCGCGTGGAAAAGCTGCCCCTGGAGCGTTCCAACGCGCTGAAGAAAGCCATACCCGACCGTTTGCCCGACGGCATGAAGATGAACCTGACCAACGCTATCAAGTGTACGTCGGAGCTGAGGGAGGCCGAGGCGTCCCTGGACCCAAAGGAGCGCAATACCATTAAATATGCCAAGAAGCTGGAGGGAACCATCCGCGGCACGGGCATACATGCCTGCGGCTTCATCATCTGCCGCGACCCCATCAGCAACTGGGTGCCTGTGAGCACGGCCGATGACCCCGATTTTCCCGAACTGAAGACTGCAGTAACGCAGTACGACGGCCATGTCATCGAGTCTACCGGCCTCATCAAGATGGACTTCCTGGGCCTAAAAACCCTCTCGGAGTTGAAGGAGGCCGTTAAGAACGTGAAGCTCACGACGGGCGAAGAGGTTGACTTGGACCACATACCCATTGACGATCCCAAGACGTACGAGCTCTACCAGCAGGGCCGCACCATCGGAACATTCCAGTTCGAGTCGCCCGGCATGCAGAAATATCTGCGCGAGTTGCATCCTACGGTGTTTGAAGATCTCATCGCCATGAACGCCCTCTATAGGCCCGGACCTATGGACTACATTCCCGACTTCATCAAACGCAAGCACGACCCCTCGCTCGTCAAGTACGATATTCCCTGCATGGAGAAGTATCTCAAGGATACTTACGGCATCACGGTGTACCAGGAGCAGGTGATGCTTCTCAGCCGTCAGCTGGCCAGCTTCACCCGGGGAGAGAGCGACGCACTGCGTAAGGCCATGGGCAAAAAGAAGAAGGCAATCGTTGATGCCATGAAACCAAAGTTCCTGAAGCAGGGCGAAGCCAACGGCCACGACCCTAAGATACTGGAGAAAATATGGTCCGACTGGGAGAAATTTGCCTCCTACGCCTTCAACAAGTCGCACGCCACGTGCTATAGTTGGGTAGCTTACCAGACGGCCTACCTCAAGGCCCACTATCCTGCAGAGTTCATGGCAGCCATCATGACGCGCCGTAAGGCCGACATCAAGGAAATAACCAAGCTGATGGATGAGTGCCGGTCGATGAACATCCCCACGCTGGGGCCCGATGTGAACGAGAGCTACGAGAACTTCGGTGTGAACAGGAAAGGCGAAATCCGCTTTGGTCTGGCGGCCATCAAGGGCATGGGCGTGGCAGCTGCAGAGGCCATTATCAAGGAGCGCGACGCCAATGGGCCGTTCAAGAACATCTTTGATTTCGCCGAACGAGTTGACTATCGCAACGTGAACCGCAAGGCTTTCGAGAGCCTGGCCAAGAGCGGCGGCTTCGACGGGTTCGGTCTGCAGCGCGAGCAGTACTTTGCCGTCAACGGCAAGGGCGACATGTTCCTCGACTCGCTTGTGCGCTACGGACAGCGTTATCAGGACGAGAAGATGGAGGCCGAGCATTCACTCTTTGGCGAGAGCGATGTGGATATAGCCACGCCGCCCATACCGAAGGCCGAGAGTTGGAACACCATCGAGAAGCTCAACATGGAGCGCGAGCTGGTAGGCATCTATCTTTCAGCCCATCCGCTCGACGACTACAGCATCGTGCTAACAGAGATGTGCAACACGCGAGTGTCTGAGTTGGGCCGCGACGCCGATATGCTGACGCTGGCCAAACGTGAGGACATAACCTTCGGCGGCATTGTGACCGACGTCAAGGAACGCTTCTCCTCGCGCACCAACAAGCCCTTCGGCATCATCACTCTCGAAGACTACGACGGCACGGGCGAGCTTACGCTCTTCGACGAAGAGTGGAGTCGCTGGAGCGGAATGCTCAAGCGGGAGTACACCATCTACGTTAATGCCAAGGTGGTGCAGCGGTGGAACAATCCCAACAACCTGCGGCTGCAAATTCAGAACATCTCTTTTTTGAACGATGTAAAGGAAAACCGCATCGAGCGTTTTACCATAGTGATGGACAGCAGCATAGTAGACGACACCAAGGTGAACGACCTCGCTACGCTGGTAAGTGAGAACCCTGGCCGCACGGAGCTCTATTTCCAGATTACGGACGTGGAGAACAAGGAGAGCGTTCTGCTCCGTTCGGCCGACAAGGCTATCAACCTGAAGCGCGACTTCATTACTTACATCGAGCAGCACGAGGGCATGTCCTATCATGTCAACTAAAAGTTGGCACAATGTTTGTAAGTATCCACATTATTGCTTAATTTTGCAAACAACATTATTGAATAAAAGAAAGTATCAGAAATGGAAGTAGAAATCACAACCCAGAACTTCGAGAGTTATAAGAATGGCGACCTGCCATTGGTAGTAGACTTGTGGGCAACCTGGTGCGGGCCCTGCCGCATGGTTGGCCCCGTAGTGAGTGAGCTGGCCAATGACTACGAAGGAAAAATCGTGGTAGGAAAGTGCGACGTTGAGGAAAACGATGACATAGCCATGGAGTTCGGTGTACGCAACATCCCGACCATCCTCTTCTTCAAGGGCGGAAAGCTGGTCGATAAGTTCGTGGGCGCTGCCCCCAAGGCCGTACTCGACGAGAAATTCAAGGCTCTCCTATAACAGTATTAATTTGTAAAGAACAAAGGCGTGCGGACAAACCATCCGCACGCCTTTTTTGTTGCAGCCTGTCGTGCTGACGGCTGCAGCCGTTTGAGGTGTTTGATAACCTGCTTAGGAAGTGCAAAAGCTATGCTTCAGGAACTTTCGACACGTGTGGAATTCATGTGTGACACTTGTCAAACAATCGTGCGACAAGTGTCGAAAGTTCCTGAAAGCCACATATTGATTTGAGAGTTTATGTTTTTAGGGCCGAATTTGCATGTTTGTTTGAGTGGTACTTTTATTAGTTCGTCAACTTCATTTTCACTGAAATTATCATCCCCTCCTAACCTCCCCTTTCTAAGGGGAGGATACTCTGGCGCCTGCACGTTGCTTGTAATCATGATGTGCGGTGGCTATTGGTAGCAAGTCAAACCAGTATCCTCCCCTTGGAAAGGGGAGGCGGAGGAGGGGATGACCTTTCGCAACTTATGCGTAAGAGTTGATAGACATCATCTTCTCTTAACTTTTCCTTTCCAAGAGGAGGATACTCTGGCGGCTGCGTGCAGCTACTTGTTTGCTTGTATTTAGAATGATAGCAGTAAGTCAAATTGGTATCCTCCCCTTGGAAAGGGGAGGCGGAGGAGGGGATGACCTTTCGCAACTTATGCGTAAGAGTTGATAGACATCATCTTCTTTTAACTTTTCCTTTCTAAGTGGAGGAACCTCTTATGCTTGGACGTTGCCTATAATCATGATACACGGCAGGTTTTAGTAGCAAGGCTAACTGGTATCCTCCACTTGGAAAAGGGAGGGTAGGAGGGGATGATGCACTGAAAGGCGGTGGAAAGGAATGGAGGAACTGCCAAAGTGGCTGCCTGTAGAAATGCAGACTGCCCATTAGGCATCGAATTCTACGATGCGGGAGCCGTCTTCCTGTTCTGTTATCGTCACCTTCACGGCGTCGCCGGGCAGGATTTCCTCTATCAGTTCCGGCCACTCCAGGAAGCAGAGGGCACCGCTGTAGAAATAATCTTCGTAGCCCATGTCGTAGACTTCTTCGAGTTTCTTGATGCGGTAGAAGTCGAAATGGTATATCAGTTCGTCGGTTGTTGCAGAGCGGTACTCGTTTACAATGGCGAAAGTGGGCGAGGTGATGACGTCTTCTACGCCCAGCTCCTCGCATACGGCCTTGATGAAAGTTGTCTTGCCGGCGCCCATCTTGCCGTAAAAGGCGAAGACGGTGCGCTCGCCCAGGTTCTCTGTAAACCGGCGGGCAGCCTCGCGGATGTTGTCTAATGACTGAATCTTGATTTGCATGTTGCTTATATTTATCGTTTTCTTGGGTTCAGGGTTATGAGCGGTATGAGCATCTCTTCCATCGAGATGCCGCCGTGCTGGAAGGTGTCCTTGTAGTAGGATACGTAGTAGTTGTAGTTGTTGGGATAGGCAAAGAAGGCGTTGCCGGTGGCAAACACGTAGGTGGTGCTGATGTTGGGCGAGGGCAGCAGCGCCTTGGCCGGGTCGTGGACGGTAAAGACGTCCTTGGAATTGTAGTTGAGGTTCTTGCCCAACTTGTAGCGCAGGTTGGTGTTGGTGTTGCGGTCGCCGATGATTTTAACGGGCTTCGAGGCGCGTATGCTGCCGTGGTCGGTGGTCAGGATGACGGTGTAGTCGCTCTGGGCGAGCTTCTTCAACAGTTCGGCAATGACCGAATGGCGGAACCAGCTCAGCGTGATGCTGCGGTAGGCCGACTCGTTGTTGGCCAGCTCGCGTACCATCTTGGACTCCGTACGGGCATGAGAGAGCATGTCGATGAAGTTAACCACCATTACGTTGAGGTCGTAGTTACGCAGTTCGTTGAACTTTTCGAGGAACTTTTCGGCCCCTGCGGAGTCGTTTATCTTGTTGTAGGAGAAGGTGTCGTGACGGCGGTAGCGCTCTATCTGGGTTTGTATGAGCGGCTCTTCGTTCAGGTTCTTGCCCTCCTCTTCGTCCTCATCGACCCATAAATCGGGGAACATCTTGGCAATCTTGTCGGGCATGAGCCCGCTGAAGATGGCGTTGCGCGCATACTGCGTGGCGGTGGGCAGGATGCTCATGTACATGTCCTCGTCGATATCGAACATGTCGCCAATTTCCTGTGAGAGCACGCGCCACTGGTCGAAGCGGAAGTTGTCGATGACGATGAGGAACACTTTCTTCTTGCGGTCGAGCAGGGGGAAGACTTTTGTCTTGAAGATGTCGGGGCTCATCAGCGGGCGGTCGGCACCCTGTCCGGCAATCCATTGCAGGTAGTTGTTCTTGATGTGCTTGGCAAAACCGATGTTGGCTTCCTCTTTCTGCATGGCCAGCATCTCCGTCATGCTGCTGTCGGTAGAGCTCAGCTCCAGCTCCCAGTGCACCAGCCTTTTATAGACTTCCATCCAGTCTGACGTGCTTCGGCAGTCGGAAATCTGCATGGCAATGTCGCCGTAGTTCTGTCGGTAGCCGCTTTGTGTTACCTCGGTAACTATCTCCCTGCGGTGTATGTTCTTCTTGAGTGCCAGCAGTATCTGGCTGGGGTTTACGGGCTTGATGAGGTAGTCGGCAATCTTGGAGCCAATGGCCTGGTCCATGATGTTCTCTTCTTCGCTGCGGGTAACCATCACCACGGGTGTGGCGGGCGTTATTTTCTTGATTTTCTGCAAGGTCTCCAGCCCCGTAAGGCCGGGCATCATCTCGTCCAGCAGCACGAGGTCGAAGGTGCGCTGGCGGCATTGTTCTATGGCATCGGAGCCGTTACTCACGGTAACGACCTCGTAGCCTTTCTTTTCCAGGAAGAGAATGTGGGCCTTGAGGAGTTCTATCTCGTCGTCTACCCAAAGTAGTAATCCGTTTGTCATGTTCTAAAATCCTTCTAATTCGTAATATTCATCCTCAAGGTCGAAGGTCTGTTTCTTCTTCGGCTCTTGCTTTTTTGCAGCCGACTTGTCGGCCGGCTTGCTGCCGGGCTTGCCCTTGGTGTTTCTGACGGCGGTGGAATCTGACCTGTCATAACCGAACCCGTCGTCGAAGTAGATGCCCGTATAGTCCTTTTGCCGCAACGGCCTTGCAGGCTTTGCGGGCTTGGGTTGTGCCGGTTTGGCAGTCGGAGTCTTGGCAGCCGGCTTGGCAGGTGGTGCGGGTGTGGCTGGCCGCTTGACGGGTCCTACGGTCTCCGGCTGCCTTCGGGGCGTGGTGACAGGTTTCAGGGCGGGCTTTTCTGCGGTCTTCTGCTCGGGTACCACGATGGTGGTGCCCTGTCCGGAAGTTTGCGGCAGGTTGTTTTCCGGCTCTATGATGGTGCCCGTGCGGGGCTTGGCAACCGGCTCCTCTTCGGGTATCACGTAGGTGCCTGTGTTGATGTCGGGCTGTTCGAGGCCGTTGTCGATAATGGTGCCGTCGTCTAATACGTTGTCTATCTCTTGCTGGGTAGGCTCCGGTTGCTGCCCGATAGTGATTTCGGCAGGTTCCGTAAGCAGTCTGTAGGTGCTCACCTTGAGCGGAGCAAAGTGCTTGGAATAGAATTTGTCGTAATCGTCGTAGCTGAACGGAGCGCCCAAGAGTTCGAGGTTGGGCTCGCTGATGATGATGGTGCGGCTGTTGCCCAACCGCTTCACAATGCCGGCTTGGCGGTGGAACTGGCGTGCGTACTGCAGGGCTTCGTCGTAACTGCGGAAGCCTGTTACCTGCATGCGGTGGAGGCCGTCGACATCTTCGATGCTGATACCGAAGTTCCGCACGAGGAAGTTCGTGAAGTTGTATTTGGCCAATTCGAACAGTAACTGGTTCTCGTTGACGGAATCCGGCTTGTAAACAACCATGAAGACAAAGTTTGCCTGGCGGTCGTTGTTGAAGGTGCGTGCGGCTATGGAGTCGCTGTCGTTGAGCACTTCGCTCCGCCGGCTCCACACGTCGCCTATGTCGAAGCGTCCTCCGCGCAGCCTTCGTCCTGCGTTCACACCGTTCACTATCATGCCCGCCATCTCGCTGAGTTCGCTCTGCGGATAGTCGCGCACAAGGGTCTGCATGTCTGCCAGACAGCCTGCGGCATCGCCGCCGTTGAGCTTGCTCAGTCCTCCGATGAAGATAAACTTGTCGCGGTTGGCACCAAGCGGGAAGCGGGAGGCCGAGAGGCGTGCGTTGGCAGCTACCTCGCCGTAGCGTCCGACCTTAAAGGCGTTGTAGGTGGAAGCATAGAGCGAGTCTTCCAAGTGTACGCCGAAGCGAGCGTTGTCGCGGTAGTGCGGGTCGGTGAGTATGCGGGTCCACTGGCTGTGGGGATAGGCGGCTGACAGCTTGTTCAGGTAGACGTTGGCTATGCTGGGCATGTTGAGCCGTGAATAAAGCAGGAAGAGGTGGTAATAGGCATCGTCCATGTGCTCGTAATCGGGATAATTGTCGACCAGTCTGCGCAAGTTCCGCTCGCTGAGTTTCAGGTTGTTGAGCTCGTCCTTGAAGATGACGCCGGAGTTATAAAGCCCGTCTTCGAGTATCAGGTTGCTGGCTGCAAGCTGCTCGGGAGTAAAAGGTATCTGTGCCAGATAGTATTCGCGCCGGTGCGGGTCGCTCTGAATACTGTCTGAATACTGCTGGAGAGAGTCGGCAGAAGCTGGCTGGATGTCGAGCGAATCGCCCTCGGCGCTGCCTTGGAATTCACCTTGACCCATGCCGGCAACCACAGTTTTGTTCACGCGCTGCCAGTTGTCTATGTTCTCGCGCTTACCCCAAAGCCGCTGGAAAGTGGCTTTGCCTTGGCTCACAGCTATCGGATTGTAGAAATACCACACGCCTCTCTCCTGCTGGGTGGGGGCAACTGGCGTCAGCGGACCGTCCATCTGGTCCATTCCTCCGCTCTCTTGCTGCATGCGTTGAGCTTCTTCGTCGGCCTGTGCGTTGCGTTCTTTCTTCTCTTTCTGCTTGAAGGCGTCTATTACCCGGTCGATGGCAGCGTTGCGATCGGTTTCGTTCATCTTTGCCAGAGCTTGGAGCGAGTCCTGTAACTGTACGGCCTCGGTGTAGGGAACCAGCTTTTCGAGGATGCGGGAGCGCTCGGACAGCTGCTTATAGTCGGGCCGATCCTGATCAAGCAGGCCAATAGCTTCCCCGTAACATCTGTTGGCTTCGCTGAATTTCTCACGTTGCCAGTACAGGTCACCCAGCCGAAGCAGCAGCACACCTTTCTCTATTCCGCTGCGCGTAGCTTTCTCGTTGCCTTTTTCGTAGGCGTAGATAGCGTGGGTGGTATCGCGGTCGGCCAGGTAGATATTGCCGATGGCATAGTATATCTGGTCCTGATAGTCCTTGTTGTTATCCGATGCCGCCATGCGTTGCAGCCGCCTGATCATCTGCTTGGACTGCCCTGCAGCCATCACTTCCGACATGGCGATGCGGGCGTTGAACTCCAACTCGTAGGGCGGATTCATCCGCACCACGCGCCTGAAGGCCCGGTAGGCTTCCTGTTTCCGACCCAAGGCAGCCTGCAACTGCCCCATGATATACCACTCACGGGCCTTCTGCTTGCGGCGCATTTCGTGCTTGATAACCTTTTGCAGGTAAGGAATGGCCTTTTCGTATTCGCCCGTATGGATATAATAATCGGTGTAGGTATAGTCCCATTCTTTAACGGCACGCCAGTGGATGGAGTCGCGCTGCATGTTGCGAATTACGTCTTCGGCATCGTACATCCATCCTTGCTCAATGTAGCTTTTGGCCAGCCAGGCCCTGGCCCGGCCGTAGATGGCGGGCTGCGTGGCATACAGGCGGCTCATATAAGAAAAGGTGGAGGCTGCTTCTTCGAACGAACCCATGTGGAACTGGGCACGTCCCATGAGGAGCCACGCCTTCCACAGGAAAGGATTGTATTCCCTGCGATTGAGCCACTCGATGTCTTTGGCAGTCTTGCGGCGCTGTTTGTCCCATACCGGGCGGCGCCTGATGCTGTGCTGATGGATGGCTTTCTCACTCTTCTCCACAGCCCGTTCAAAGTTGCCTTTGCCCAAGTCGCGGCTGTTCTTGTTGCCTACGGTGTAGAGGGGTAGCAGTTCCGTGTAGTTGTCACGGTTGCCGTTCTCCTTTTCCAGAGAACCGTCAATGTAGGCTTGTGAGCCGTTGAAGTAGGTGTTATAGCGTGCATGGAACGAATGCCACCATCTTGACGCAGAGGTGTTCTTCTGTGTCGAGCAGGCTGTCAGCAACGTCAGGCAGAGCGTAAGGACAACCGGAGCAATATGTGTGGCGTTATGCGGTTTCACGGTTGCCGTTTGTTTTCTGACTGATGGCCTTGATGCAGCGCATGAGCAGATAGAGAATGATGCTTACAAAGATGATGGAAGCGCCCGAAGGCACGTTGAGCCAATAGGAAATAGCCAATCCGCAGAGGCAGTCTACCCAGCCTATGAGGATGCTGTAGACTATCATTTGCCTGAAATCGGAAGTGAGTAGGTTGGCTGCCATCTGTGGGATGGTGAGCAGACTGATGGCCAGCACGATGCCCACCATGCGCAAGGTAGAGACTATGGTCATGGCAATGAGTGCCATCATCATGTACTCTATGAAGGTAACGGGCAGCTGTTGGGAGCGTGCGAACACGGTGTCAAAGGCCACGTAGAGTATCTGCCGGTAGAACAAAGTGAACAGAATAACCACCGTGAGGGTGAGAATTCCGAGCAACCAGAGGTCGGCCGGCTCGATGGTCAGGATGCTGCCAAAGAGAAAGGAGGGAAGATCGGGCATGAAACCCGGCGTGAGGAAGCAGCAGATAATGCCCACGCTCATGCCTAAAGTCCAAAAAACAGCGATGGCCGAATCCTCTCTTACGTCGCCACGCCGCGACAGCCACTGCACGCCAAAGGCGCTGAGTACGGCGAAAATCATGGCCGACAGCACCGGATTGATGCCTGCGAACACGCCTATTCCTATGCCCCCAAAGGACGCATGGGTAATACCGCCGCTGATGAAAACCAGCCGCCGCGTCACGATGTAGGTTCCGATAAACCCGCACAGGATGCTTGCCAGCAGGGCGCCGAGCAGCGCATGGCGGAAGAAAGCGTATTCGAGTATCTCCATTTAGTCGTCTTGTATCATCATGATAACCTCGTCCTTGAGCTGATTGGGCAGGTTGATACCTCGCAGGATGAGGCTGCGGTTCCAGCCCTTCACCTCTTCAGGCCGCATGGTATGCAGCACGTAGGCAAACTGCTCTGCCTCCTCGTCGGTGTAATCGTCGGCCTCCCTGCCTTTGAAGGCATCCAGTTCCTCGTCGTCGTAATATTCTATGTCTTTGGTGGCTGCCTCCATCATGCACTCTTGTTCGCACTTCGGGTCCACTCCGTCGCACGTTGCGCAGGTGGGGATGATGCGGATAACGTCGTCGTCCTCATTGTCCCCATCGCCCTCTTGGGAGTTTCGGTTGTGTCGGGCCAACCAGACAAAAGCGACCACGACGAGCAGAAAGAGCAGCAGATAAAACAGATAAATCATAGACTTTCGGTAATTGTGAAGCCGGCTTGGCGCAAGTCGTCCCAGTAACGGGGATAAGACTTTGTCACGACTTCGGGGTTACGGATGCTTAATCCGTGAAACTTGAGGGCTGCGGGGGCAAAGGCAAGCGCCATGCGATGGTCCTCGTAGGTGTCTATAGGCTCCAAGGTGGGCTCGCATCGAGCTCCGTCCCAGAGCAGTTCGGTGTCGTTGCGCTCGTAGATAAGGTAGCCTAACTTGCGCAGTTCGTTCTTCAGAGCCTGAATGCGGTCGGTCTCCTTGATGCGCAGACTGCCCAACCCGGTAAAGTGGAAAGGCTTGTCCATCAGGGCACACGTTACGACAAACGTCTGTGCCAGGTCGGGAGAGTTCACGAAGTCGTAGTCCAACCGCGTCAGCATGCTCTCATGTCGGGTTAGCGTAACGGTGGTCGGCGTGCCTTGTGCCTTGTTTTCAAAGGCTGTACGGATGCCGAGAAGACTGAAGATGTACTTCACCACCGAGTCACCTTGTTTGGAGCCGTCCATCAGACCGGTGAACCTGACTTCCGAATCCATGCCGTTACAGAGTGCCAACATCTCGTACCAGTAGGACGAGGCGCTCCAGTCGTTCTCAATGAGGTATTCCTGTTGCCGATATGGTCCGGGCTTTACGGTAATGGTATCCACGTCGGTCCAGTCGGCATTGGCTCCGAACTCCCTCATAATCCACAGCGTAAGGTCAATGTAGGGGCGCGAGATGATGTCGTCGGTGAGCTGCAGTTCCAGTCCGTTCTCGAGCTTGGGGCCTATCATGAGCAGTGCCGAGATGTACTGCGAGCTGATGTTTCCGGGTATTGCTATCTTGCCCCCTTGCAGCGGTTTGCCCTTGATGAGGAGCGGCGGATAGCCTTCTTCGTCCACGTAGGCAATGTCGGCATCCAGATATCTCAGTGCATCGACGAGGGCGCCGATGGGCCGCCGCTTCATGCGGTCGGTGCCCGTGATGACATGCTCACCCTCCGTTACGCTCAGATAGGCCGTGAGGAAGCGCATGGCAGTGCCCGCTGCCTTGATGTCTATTTCGTAAGGCATCTTGCTAAGCGCCTGGATGATGACTCCCGTATCGTCGCAGTCGGACAGGTTGTGGGGCAGAATGTCGCCTCCGGAGAGGGCATGGATGATGAGTGCCCGGTTGCTTACGCTCTTTGAGGCGGGCAGCTCAATGGTGGTGTCTATATGACTGGGTGGTGTTATCTTGTAGGTCATGGTGGGTTGCTTTATTTTACAATACGTATGGGCAGGTCTATAATGCCCTTAACCACGGCCCGCGTTTTGACGGCAGCATCCTTCTTCGGCCCCGGGATGAGCGGCGAGTAGTAGAGCACGTGGCGCACTCTGTCGCGCTGCTCCTTGGTGAACCGGAAGCCGTACGTATAGGCATAATCCATGATGTTGGCGGCAAAGAAGTCGTCGCCTGCGCAGTTCGAGCGTGCCATCAGCATCCTTGAGCTTACGGTTTCGTTCTCAGAAAGCGAGTTGAGATAGTCCTCTATTTGCTCGTTGTAAACTATCCGGTTGTACGAAGGCGTGTCATTGCAGAAGTCGGTGTCGCCGCAAGAGTCCACGGCCTCTGCCGACGAGTCGCTCAACCGTTCCGTGAACGTGTGGTGCAGGCCCAGATAGTGGCCCAGCTCGTGGGCAACGGTCACGTTCACATCCCTTGAAACCTGGCCGAGTGTGGTCTCTTCTATCTCGTGGCTGCCGTTTGTGTAGCGGTCGCTCTGGTACAGCTGTCCCCTTTCATCTTTCCATGCGTAGAGGCTGTTGATGGAAGAGCAGTAGGCAAAGCCCAGGTTCGATTTCTCTATACCGGCCTGGCGGGCTTCCAGTTCATTGAGTCCTTCGAGCCTGTGGTCGCCCTTTACGGTGTAGGGCATGTGGCTGATGCCCAGCGTTACGCTGCCCGAGGCATCATCGTTCGCGAAGTTGTACAGCATGACGTTGATGTATTCGTTCGGCTTCCAGATGTATTTGGCGTATTCCCTCTTGGTCATCAGGTCGGCAGGGTCAATGGGGTAAGTGCCTGTCCACTTGATGTATTCCACGCCGGGTATGTCGAGCTTGCGCCCATTCTCGTCCCGTTCGGCCAGTACGAACTCCACTCCTAAGTTCTCGCTTCCGCCATCCGCCATGCCGTAAACGCCGCCGGAGTAGAGTTGGTTCACGTATTTAAGGATGTCGTGAATACGACTGGCCGGCGTGTATTGCTCCGGATTGCCTTTATCCTGATACAGAACATGGAAGATAACGGGAAGTTTGTAGATGTAGTTATCGGTGATGGTGGCGTCGTCCTCGTCCTGGTCGGCCGTCACTTCTGGCTTGCTGCCGTCTTCTTCGGCGCTTTCGCTGCTGGAGCAGGAAGCGATGATAACCGACAGGAGTATCACTAAAAAGAGGTTCTTCTTCATTCCTTGTTGTTTGAAAGTACAAAAATACAAAATATAATGTATCTACCCAAGTTCTTTTTCATGTAATATGATTAAATAAAACTTTTTAAATGAAAAAGTGATGCGGATATTTGCAGATGTCATTTTTAATATTTACCTTTGCACTTGAATTCGGGATTTGGCGCAGTAGGTAGCGCACACGTCTGGGGGGCGCGAGGTCGCTGGTTCGAGTCCAGTAATCCCGACATTCTTATTAGAAGGGAGTATAACCCCTGAAAGCCCGAGGTCTTTTGGCCTCGGGCTTTTTCTTTGCTTTTTGTCCGGTTCCTTCACGCTGTCTTGTGGCTGCCTTCGCTCCTTTGTTTCTTGACGACAGAGCGTATTGTAAGGTACCGATGGGGCAAGAAACCAATAAAGGTACTGCCGTTGTTAAATGAGGAAAGCAATTACAAATACACGGTTTTGCCACCAATATTTACAGGAACTCTGTCAGCGGGCATTCCCATCTCGTGGCATTTCCCAATTAGTTTACCATTCAGAAAAGTAAGATGTATCAGTGGAGGCTCATATATTACTTCCGGATTTCTGTAATTTTGCAGTCCATACTTCTTGTATATTTTCGGAAAATACTTCTTAACCACATTGCTGTAACGCGTGCTATCCAAGGTAAAAAACGGCTTTTCAAATCCTCTGTCGGTCTCTTGTCCCGCTAACATAACAAACAAGATGTCCTTGCCACCGACCTTACTTTTAAAGTGATAAGGGCAATGATACCAGATGTCATAGTCTATTTCCGTGCTAACCGTGAACCTTCTTATCGAGTCGTTGATGTTCTGGCAGTACACTCTTATCGCATAATCCTGCCCTTGGTGAATGGAATTAAGCGAATCTACACAAAATTTCAGTTCTTCTTTTAAATCCGTGTTGGCTATCTCCATATACAAATCATCATCTTTGTTATTGCATGAGAAACACAAAAATGATGCAGATAAAGTAAGTATTAAAGTCTTAAGTGTCATGGCCTGTCTATAGATTTAAAATAAAACCAAGAGTCTGCCATTCTTTAAATGGCAATGTTGCAAAGGTAAGCAATTAAAATATAAAATACCAAAATAATATAGGAAATGTTTGACAATGATTGCATTCCCGTCCCCCTCCGGCAGCAGTTTTTAGCCTCTCTGCATGCTCCGAGGCGAAAAAATGTGGTGAAAACATGGCGAAATCACCAAAAAGTGCTATCTTAGCAGAAAAATAACAACAGGCATGAAGAAATTGTTTTTATACGCATTGGCGGCTTTGCTGCTTGCTGCCTGTGCCACCTCGCGGCTCACTCCGCAGGAGCGGGCGGCCAAAGCGGCCGAGCAAGCCGACAGAGTGGCCGAAGCTATAGCCAACCGCCACTTTACGATAGCGATGGATTACGTGATGCCGCAGCGCGGAGCATCGCGCCGGATAAGCTACGGCTACGAACTTACGGTGCACGGCGACAGTGTTGACTCCTACCTGCCGTACTTCGGCCGCGCCTATCGCGTGCCCTACGGCGGCGGCAAGGCGCTTAACTTCAAGGCAGTGGCCAACAGCTACCGCAGCACTCGCGTGAAGCGCGACCTCACGCGCATTGAAATTACGATACGCAACGAGGAGGACGACTACCTTTATATGATTGATGTGTTCGACAACGGCAAGGCTACACTCGAGGTGCAGGCACGCGAAAGGGAGCGGATAGGCTTCTCGGGAGAGATGGTTTTCAACAAGGAGAGGAAGTAGAAGATGAAGAAATACTTGCTTGCCGTCCTGTTCCTGGCCGCCGTCTGCACGGTTACGGCGCAGCCGGCCCCGCAGTACAGCAGCGTGAGATACGTGCTCCGGCACCTGCTCTACCAGCGTGGGGCGGAGACCAACGTGATAGATATCAACGTGGAGTGGCCCGAACGGCTGGCTTTCTCGGAGCTGAGAGGCCTGCAGAACTATCTGGCCAAGCAGCTCTTCCAGGCCGATTCGGCCAGCTTCAACGCAGCCTGCCGGCAGTTCCTGCAGCGCTTCGGCCAGCCCGTAACGCAGCAGTTCGGGCAGCTGCCCGATGATAACAAGTTCTGTTACGTAACGTGCAGTCTGCAGCAGGTGGGTTACATGCCCGGCCGGTTCGTCTCATTCCGGATGGCGCGCGTGGTGAGTCCGGCCAAGGCTTCGGCCCAGCAGGGCGACACCTTGCAGTCGCTCTTCACCTACGACATCGTGAACGACCGCGTGATGGAGATGGCCGACCTACTGCGCGTGGGGCGTATAGAGAGCGGGATGTACGATGCCAACTTTGTTTACAGCCTCGCCGCGGGCGCCACCTCGCCACTGCCGGAGGAGGTGTATTCCATCCAGTTCCAGGGCGCAGCCATGCAGCAGGACGGGCTGCTCATAGACCTCATTTACGCATCGGATGCAGAGATAGGGCAGTGCGCTACCCGGGTGAGCTACGACCGCGTTGGTTCGCTCTTGGCAAAGGAGGCCCGCAAGCTGCTTAAAGGCAAGCCGGCAAGCGTACCTGCGCCCCAATATCTGCCTGAAGACACCGTGTCACTCGACGGATGGCGCGTGTACAAGACGGTAGAAGAGTACCCCGAATATCCCGGCGGGCAGCAGGCCATGGTGCAGTTCCTTTCCGGTAACCTCAATCTCTCGCCCGCCGTGGTGTGTGGAAACACCGTTGGCAGGATGATGGTGGCGATGGATGTGGAGGCTGACGGCAGCATCGGCGATGTGCGGATACTGCAGCCGAACTCGCCCGAGATAGACCGCGAGCTGGTGAAAACATTGCGCCTGATGCCCCGCTGGAAGCCGGGCAAGTTGGACGGAAAGGCCGTCAGCACGCGCGTAACGCTGCCCATAAACATCCATTTGCAATAACCTGAGCCATGAGCTACGATACCCGTCATTCCCACTCGCATCATCACCATCACCGCCATCACCGCCACCGCAGCGACAAAGTGCGCAAGCTGTTCAGCTTTTTGCTGGGGGCAGCGGGCGTGTTGTTCGCCGTCTTCGTGGTCTTTGCCGTCTTTTCGCCCGCTACGCTGCATCTGGTAACCGACCGGCTCAACCTCTTTGCGTCCGAACCCCAGAACCGCCATCTCGCTCTCGACTATGATGGCATCGACGTGTCACACCACCAGGGCGACATCGACTGGGACAAGGTGGCCGTCGACCCGCGTGTCCGCTTTGTCTACATCAAGGCCACCGAAGGCTACACCTATCTCGATTCGCTATACCTTATTAATATAGATGAGGCCCGGCGGGCCGGTGTCAAGGTGGGTTCTTACCACTACCTTACGTCGTCCAGCCCCGTAACGCTGCAGTTCCGGAGCTTTGCACACTTTGCCGCCAAGGAGAAGCAGGACCTCATACCCATGGTTGACGTGGAGCAGGAGGGCGTGAGCGGCTGGACGCACCAGCAGCTGCGCGACAGCCTGAGCAGGTTTGCCGCGCTGGTGAAAGCCCACTATGGCAAGGCTCCCCTTATCTACAGCTACGCCAAGTTCTACAATTCGCACCTGGCGCCGCACTTCAATGAGTACCAACTCTTCCTTGCCAGGTACAGTCCGGAGTCGCCTGTGGTGCGCGGGGCGGGGCGCCACAACATCTGGCAGCATACCGACCAGGGTACTGTCGACGGCATTTCTACGGCCGTAGACCTGGATGTGTTCGCCGAAGGCACAACGCTCAAAGACTTGATACTCAAATAGCGCCCGAGCCGGTCGGTGCCGTGGCGGGCTGAATTGTTTTCTGCGGGCTGACTGTCAGTCAGCCCTTTTCCGTCTTTTTTCTTTCCTTCTGCCAGCTTGCTGCACAGCCCCTGCAGCAGGGCCTCTGCGGGCCTGTTGGACAGGAGCATACGTTCAAGGCTCTTGAACGATGCCTTCAGCGGCCTTGAAGATGCCCATCAAGAGGCTTGAAGCTATGCTCTTGATTTGGCTCAAGTCAGCTTGCGCTGTGAAAGGTGTCGTTTGGTGGCTTTTTGCTGTTGGTAGGGTAGGGCGCGATGGCTTTTTGTCAGCCTTACCGGTTGTTGCTTTCGCAAGATGTAAATGTGGTAATATATCATTACAAAACAATCTGTAAGCATCCCGTATGGTCTTTTGTGGTAAATGATATGATTACAGGCTATAATGGCGTATATATCTTTCATAATGTCAGAATATACCCCTGTGAGAAGGGTGCAGATATCAAATTATAGCAAAGTGACACCATTTTATGAAGTTTTAGAATGAAAGCACGTCTTTAATTTACAATCGTTTTAGCGCTGAAAATAAATTAAAAATTATCGTTAAAACATTAGGCAGTCTCATATTAATTGCATATCTTTGCAGGCGAAAACAACAAGCAACCTAAACAATTACAAATAGCAATGAAGAAGATTATTCTTTTTACAGTGATGGCTTTGATGACCGTGGCTTCTTACGGCCGCAAGCATGTGAGTGAAAATGCAGTAGTAGTGGCCGACACCATCTACTACGCCAAGGACATGAGCAACGTGTCGGACCGCAGCGATGCAAGTTATTACCGCCTGCTGCTTACCAAGGGCGCCGGTATGAACAAGCAGGAACTCTTCCGGGACTTCTACATGAACGGCAAGCTGAAGGCCGAAGGCGGCTACAGCTTCATCGACTTGGGCAATGACAGGAATACGGTGCTGGACGGTGAGGTTACAACCTACTATCCCAACGGCAAGCAGAAGGCACACGGTACTTACAAGAACGGCAAGCGCGAGGGCTATTTCACGGTTCAGATGCACGACGGCAGCATTGCCGTAATGCAGTTCGAGGAAGGCGTTTCAAAGCACAACTACTTTACGGTAACGACTCCCAACGGCGACATGCAGCGCCGGCCGCTCTCTGAAATACAATCTCTCTTATAATATCATACAATTATCGGAACATGAAAAAAGGCGACTCGGGAGAGTCGCCTTTTTCTGTTGGTGGGCCTGCAGGTCAGAGGTCGAGCTCTACAGGGCAGTGGTCGGAACCGAAGATTTCGGTGTGTATCTTGGCATCTTTCACTTGGCTGCGCAGCCGCTCGGAAGCCAGGAAATAGTCGATGCGCCACCCCGTGTTCTTCTCCCGGGCGTGGAAACGGTACGACCACCAGCTGTACGTTACCTGTTCTGGGTACAGCGTGCGGAATGTATCAATGAAGCCATCGGCCAGCAGCAGAGTCATCTTCTCGCGTTCCTCGTCCGTAAAGCCGGCGTTACGCCTGTTGGTCTTGGGGTTCTTGATGTCGATTTCCTCGTGGGCCACGTTCATGTCGCCGCATACAACGACGGGTTTCTTGGCGTCCAGCTGCTTGAGATAGGCACGGAAGTCGTCCTCCCACTTCATGCGGTAGTCCAGTCGGCGCAGTTCGTCCTGCGAGTTGGGGGTGTAGACTGTTACGAGGTAGAAGTCTGCCGTTTCGAGGGTGATGACCCGGCCTTCGTGGTCGTGCTCGTCGATGCCCATGCCGTAGCTCACGCTGAGCGGCCGGTGGCGGGTGTAGATGGCCGTACCGGAGTAGCCTTTCTTGTCGGCATAGTTCCAGAAAGACTCGTAGCCGTCGAACTGCAGGTCGAGTTGACCGGCCTGCATCTTGGTTTCCTGCAGGCAGAAGAAGTCAGCATCAAGGGCTTTGAAGTTGTCTTCAAAGCCCTTGTTCACGCAGGCACGTAGTCCGTTTACGTTCCAGGAAATAAGTTTCATGCTTAGATCTTCATTTTTGATGTGAGCAGAATCTGGGGACTGGTAGGCAGACTTACGGGCACATCGTCGATGGTCAGCTCGGCTACTGTCAGCAGAATGAGCGTCTTGTTCTCTGCCTTGCGGAAGATACCGTAGGTGTAGTCAATGCGCTGATAGGGTACAAAAGTAACCTTAACCTTAACGGTTTTGCCGCCTGATACAACGCTCAGTTCCAATGGCCGTCCCTCTGTATAGAGGCTGATGGCCGTCTCGTTCATGCCGTAGTAGCCGTAACTAATCTTGAGCTTGGTGCTTCCGAGGGCCTTGAGCGCCTCTCCAACGGCCTTGACATTGCTGTCGGTGCTCTTGTTTAAGAAGAAGGCAATGTTGCTCAGGGGGAAGTTACTGACGGTGATAATGGAATCGGCCGACCAATTTACGTTGTTGATGGAGTCGTGCTCGGTAAGAGAAACTGCTGCAACGGAAGCACCCGTGTAGTTACCCTGCATGCTCAGCATGGCTTGCTGTATCTGTTCGTTGGTGTAACCGTTGTCGTCATCGTCGCTGTCAAGACACGACGAAAGTGTGAAGGCTGCCGTAATGAGGCAGGCCAACATCAGGATTTGATTGCTTAGTCTTTTCATAATCATCTTCTTTAAATAATATGTAAACGTAAAAGATGCCGGAATCTTGCATCCTTTTAAGTTAAATTCGCTTGGATTCTCCGCGCAGGAGGTTCATGAACTCCTCGCGGGTCTTGGCCTGGTTGAAGGCTCCGCAGAAGTCGCTCGTGGTGGTGATGGCGTTCTGCTTCTCTACACCGCGCATCTGCATGCACATGTGCTTGGCCTCTATGACTACCATCACGCCCTGTGGTTTCAGTGTCTCGTTGATGCAGTCCTTTATCTGTTGGGTGAGCCTTTCCTGTACCTGGAGGCGGTGACTGAAGATGTCGACCACGCGGGCAATCTTGCTCAGCCCGGTTATATATCCGTTGGGGATGTAGGCCACGTGTGCCTTGCCGTAGAAAGGGAGCATGTGGTGCTCGCACAAAGAGAAGAAGTCGATGTCTTTGACGATAACCATCTGGTTGTATTTCTCTTCGAACAGTGCGTCGGTAAGTACCTTGTGCGCGTCCTGTGTGTATCCTCTCGTGAGTATCTGCATGGCCTTTGCCACCCGCACGGGCGTTTTCTGCAGGCCGTCGCGGGTTGGGTCTTCGCCCAAAAGTTCCAGTACGGCCCTGTAGTGGGATGCGAGTTCGTCGAGTCCCTCACGTAATTCAGTTTCCGGATTCATATCAATATTGTACGGTTATTTTGCCCTTCACGATGGTTGCTGCACGGTAGCCCATGGCCCGAACCTGCCGGAGCATGTTCTGGGCTTCCTCATAGCTGCGGTAGTTTCCTACGCGGCAAATCCATCGGGGAGAGTAGAAGTGCACGTAGACGGGCTGGTCCGGGTATTTTACCTTGATGCTGTTGCCTATCTGCTCGGCACGTTGCCTGTCGGCTCTGGAGTTTCCTCCGGCGTATGCTTGTACGCGATAGCCGGTTACCTTGTAGCTCTTGCGCATCACCTTCTTGCGCAAGTCCACGGTAGGTATGTCCATTTCGCTATCTTCGTTCTTTTCGTTCTTCTTTGTGGTTGGCACGTTGAGCCTGGCAGCCTCGCCTCTCTTGTCGGCATTTTCCTTGAGAACGGGCTGCTCCTTCTTGGCCGAATCCTTGGCTGCCTTGTGCGTGCCGAGCGGATAGGGCTGCGTTTCTTTTTCGCTGGTTTTCTGCTGGTAAGTCTTTGTATCCTTGAGTGGCTTCTCGTCCTTTTGCGGTGTTGTATTGCTGCCGTTGACCAAATCGTCGATTTCTTTGCTCTGCTTGACGGTTACCGAAGCCTGTCCCTGCTTCTTCTGTTGCAGGTGTTCGAGGTAAGTCTGTGCGCTGGCAGCTGACACAGAGCAAAGGGTGATAAACAGGAAAATGACGAATCTCTTCATGTGATTGTTGATTTTAGTTGATGGTGAATGGCCGGCAGTGGCCGTATTGCCGTGCTGCCAGCCATGTACCTTGGGCCTGATTACTTCTTCCAGGCGTCGATGATGCCCTTGAAGTCGGCTGCTTTGAGCGAAGCGCCGCCAATGAGGCCACCGTCGATGTTGGGTTTTGAGAAGAGCTCGGGTGCGTTGGAAGCCTTGCAGCTGCCACCATAGAGGATGGAAGTTTCCTCTGCCACGGCCTCTCCATACTTCTGGGCAACGATAGAGCGGATGTAAGCAAGCATCTCCTCGGCCTGGTCGGAGGTTGCGGTTTTGCCCGTTCCGATGGCCCAGATGGGTTCATAAGCCAGGATGATGTTCTTCCACTCGTCGGCAGTCAGGTTGAATACCGAGCCTTCCAGCTCTGCCTTTACAACCTCGTTCTGCCTGTTGGCTTCACGCTCTTCTAAAGTCTCGCCGCAGCAGAAGATAACTTTCAGGCCGTTCTGCAGTGCCAGGAGAACCTTTTCCTTGAGGATTTCGGGTGTCTCTGCGTAGTATTGGCGACGCTCGGAGTGGCCGAGGATAACGTACTGAGCACCGGTAGACTTCACCATCTCGGCCGAAACCTCGCCCGTGTAGGCACCTTTAGCCTTGTCGGCGCAGTTCTCGGCGCCCAGTCCTACTACGCTTGCATCCAATACCTGGGCAACACTTGCCAGGTGGATGAATGGCGTGCAGACTACTACATCGCAGTTGGGCTTCTCTGCCTTCAGTGACTCGTTAATCTCCTTGGCCAGAGTCACGCCGTCCTGCAGGTTCATGTTCATTTTCCAGTTGCCTGCAACAATTTTCTTTCTCATTTTCTTTTTCTTTTTTAAAAGTTGGTATATCTCTTTTTATTCTTTGTTCCTTGGCCCTTACCCACTTGCTCCAAGACCACAACCGGTCAGCGAGAGTGAGCAGAATAAGCGGCAGGATGAACCAGAGGAATATCTTGGTAATCTTGCCTGCCATGCTGTTGGCCGGCATCCGGCCGATACTGAGCTCGGCGAGCGGGGCTGTGAGTTCCTCCGTCTGCGGCAGTTCGTTGTGGCTCCATTTGTTGATGACGGTCCCGTTCTTCAGCAACACCAGCCCCGGATTGCTCCTGACGATGGTCTTGAGCGTTGTTTCGTCGGTGGTGCAGAAAGGATATTCGGCCCCGGTAATGTCTTCCCAGTGGCTGATAGCCTGCTCGTTGCTGGCCGTGAGACAGTAGAACGGCACGTTGTAGGCCTGCGCGTACTCGTAAATCTGGTCTATATCGCCGAAGTTAGTCTCGTTGGCAAGCTCCAGATGAGGCGCTATGAGCAGGAAGGTGTAGCCCTTGTCGGTGAGCACCTGCTGCGTGATGTCCTCTCCGCCGGCCGTCTGTATGGAGAAGTCGTGTATGGGCGGAACGTATCCGTCGCGTGTCTGCACCGTCTTGCTGTCCACGAATTGCCAGGTAGAGTCGGGATAATTGTCGAGCGAGAATTCCTTTTTCACGCCGTTCTTCTGCAGGATGAAGGTCGTTTCAAACTGCGGTGCCTGTGCTCCCGGCGGCATTTCCATGCCCTTGAGAATGTTGGCGCCGACGTGATAGGGCCTGAAGTCGAACCACGGCAGCCTGTAAATGCTCACGGCGCTGGTAGCCAGAATGTAGACAATCGTGAAGTTTATCACTATCCACTGGTTGGATTTGGAGATGAACCTCACCATCCGCAGCGGATAGATGGCCACTACCACGGCGCACGCCAGCAGCACAATGTTCTTGCCGAAGGTTTCGGCATTGGTGAGCTTGACGGCATCTCCGAAGCATCCACAGTCCTCTATAGGGTTGGCAACCACGAGCCAGAGGCTGATGAGCGTCATGACCAGCATGAATATCAGCACCAGCCGGGAATTGCGCCGGCGACAGATGGCGAACAGCATGAAGATGCCCAGCGAGAATTCCAGTGCCGAGAGGCCTACCGATGTGCCGAGAGTAACCCAGTCGGGCACATATCCTTGCAGCGACAGTGCTTCGAGATAGTCCTGTATCTTGTACTGGGTGCCCAGCGGGTCAACGGCCTTGACATAGCCCGAGAAGATGAAGGTGACCGCCAGAATCAGCCTGCACAGGTTGGTGAAGAATTTCTTGATGCTGTCCACAAGTCTTATTTTGTCTGGCTCTCCTCATCCAGTTTGATGACGCCGAACACTGCATAGTTGATGATATCCATGTAGTTGGCGTCGATGCCTTCGGAGACCAGCGTCTGTCCCTGCAGGTCCTCTATCTCTTTGATGCGCTGTATTTTGGTCAGAATGAAGTCCGTATAGCTGCTCACCCGCATCGAGCGCCACGCCTCGTCGTAGTCGTGGTTCTTGCGGAGCATCAGCTCCAGCGCCTCCGTGGCATGCCTGTCGTACAGCTTCATGGCTTCGGCAGGCGTCATGTCTACAGTGTCAACATAGCCGTTCTCCGTCTGGATGAGCCCCACGATGCCGTAGTTAATGAGCCCCACGAACTCCGGACGGATGCCTTCGCCCACCAGCGACTCCTTTTTTATTTCCAGAGAGCGTATGCGCTTGGCCTTGATAAAAAGCTGGTCGGTGAGCGACGACGGGCGCATTATGCGCCACGAAGCTCCGTAGTCGTGCAGTTTCTGCTCGAAGAGCGTGCGGCATTCGTGCATCACATCCCTGAACTGCTGTTCTGTATTGTCCTTTGCCATAACTGGGTGCAAATTTACAGATTAATCGCGAGATAGCCAAAAAGTAGTGCGATTAGGCCTCCGGCTTTATGGTTTTTTTATATTAGTCTTCCTGCTGCCGTTTATGGATAACCCTTACGGTGCCGCAGAGGGCATCGTACCGGATTTGGAGCGAGTCGCGCCTGATGCCGATGAAATTGCGTTCCCTGATGGTTCGCGCTTCGTTAAACTGCCGGATGGCAACCTGCAGGGCCGAGTCGGTGCGGGCGATGTCGGCCTGCGTCAGTTTAAGCGATGCCTCCTGCCACAGCGTGAGTGCCCTTTTGCGGGCCTTGACGGCCTGCGGAAACTGCCGGCGCAGCGAGGTGATGGAGTCCAGGACAAGCTGATACTGCCCCTGCTCGTACAGTGTTTCTATCTCCGCCATCAGCGGTTCGGCCTTTTCATCGGCCGTCTGCTCGCAGGCGGTAAGCGTTACGAGCAGCAACAGAAGTAACAAACAATTCTTCATACTGCGCACAAATTTAATAAAAAATCGGGTCATAAAGCGTTATCTGAGGTTAAATTTGTATCTTTGCACCCTAAAAGCATAACAGATGAGACATCTCTCCAATGCCGATTTGGCACAACTACTTGATAAAGACATCTTCCATAAAATCTCTTTGGCAGCCGACAGTCTCCACCTTGAATGTTACGTGGTGGGCGGCTATGTGCGCGATTTGTTTCTCGAACGCCCGTCCAACGACATCGACGTTGTGGTCGTTGGAAGCGGCATCCAGGTAGCCGACGCGCTGAAGAAGCTGCTCGGCCGCAAGGCCCATATCTCCGTTTTTCGCAGCTTCGGCACTGCCCAGGTGAAGTACAAGGATACCGAGGTGGAGTTTGTGGGGGCCCGTAAGGAGAGCTACGACCACGACTCACGCAAGCCGCACGTGGAAGACGGCACGCTGGAAGACGACCAGAACCGCCGCGACTTCACCATCAACGCCATGGCGGTGTGCCTCAATGCCGACCGCTTTGGCGAACTCGTAGACCCTTTCGACGGCCTCTACGACTTGGAAGACGGCATTATCCGCACGCCGCTCGACCCCGACATCACTTTTTCCGACGACCCTTTGCGCATGTTGCGGTGCGTAAGATTTGCCGCGCAGTTGAATTTTTTCATCGATGATGAGACCTTCGAAGCGCTCTCTCGCAATGCCTCGCGAATCGAGATTATCAGTGGCGAGCGAATAGCTGATGAACTGAACAAAATCATGATGACTCGCACGCCCAGCAAGGGCTTTGTAGATTTGCACCGCTGTGGGCTCCTTCAGCTGCTCATCCCCGAACTTTCAGCACTCGATATCGTGGAGACCAAGAACGGCCGGGCACATAAAAATAATTTCTACCACACGCTCGAAGTGCTCGACAACGTATGCCGCAGCACCGATAACCTGTGGCTGCGGTGGGCTGCCTTGCTGCATGACGTGGGCAAAACCCGTACCAAACGCTGGGAACCGGGCGTGGGCTGGACTTTCCACAACCACAACTACGTGGGCTGCAAGATGGTTCCGGAGATTTTCCGACGGCTCAAACAGCCCATGGATGGCAAGATGAAGTATGTCCAGAAGATGGTAGACCTGCACATGCGACCCATAGCAATAGCCGACGAGGAGGTGACCGACAGTGCCGTGCGCCGGCTGATGAACGACGCGGGCGACGATATAGGCGACTTGATGACGCTCTGCGAGGCCGACATTACGAGCAAGAACCAGCAGCGCAAGCAGCGTTTCCTGGACAACTTCCGCGTGGTTCGCGAGAAACTGAAGGACCTGGAGGAGCGCGACTACAAGCGATTGTTGCAGCCATGTATCAACGGCAACGAGATTATGGAGCTGTTCCACCTCAAGCCCAGTCGCGAGGTGGGCGAGTTGAAAAAATGCCTCAAGGAGGCCGTACTCGACAACCGCGTGCCCAACGAGCGCGAACCGCTCATGCAGCTGCTCATGGAGCAGGCCCGCAAAATGGGCCTGGAGCCGGCTGGCCGATAGCTTCTGTTGCTTCTCTTTTTCCTCTTTCTTCCTTTTAATAGCTTCTCCCGACTGTAGTGGTTGGGGGAGTAGGTCTTCTTGTATCTTCTTTTGCGTTACCTCTTATATAATATGTAAAGCAACGGTTAGCAATGAGCAGTCGCGCGCGTTGCTGCGTTTCTTTCCCTTGGACCGGCGAGAGTAGGGGATATGACACCTTCAGCAGTTCTGTTATAGGCTGCTAATTAATCATCCCCTCCTCCGCCTCCCCTTTCCAAGGGAAGGTTACCGGTTTGACTTGTTGCAATACTCTAACTGACTGTATTTTGCCATCAATAGCCGTGCAGCAATGTTTCCTCCCCTTGGAAAGGGGAGGTTAGGAGGGGATGATCTGTCAGCAGGTTTATGAAACGATAAGTACAAGGAGAGGGAAACTAAAGTTATTGAGTGGCGGAGAGCGCGATTTTATAGTCTTGGTGGTGCCGTTCGTGAACTTTCGACACTTGTCGCACGATCGTGCGACACCTGTCAAATAATCGTGCGACAAGTGTCGAAAGTTCACGAAGCTATGCTTTGAGCCTTCAAATTCATTGTTCCGGCACCTCGGAATGCGCACGGCCGGAATGACGTTTCGGCCTGCATCGCGTAGTTGAAACGGTATTTGAAACCTCTCCCCCTTGCCAATCGGGAAGCAGGCCGAAAATGATATAAATGCCGTTCCTTCCTACCTGTTTTTAGGTATGTGCATCTAATAATTGTTAAAAACAAGCTCCCGTGCGTTCGCTATTATCAGATAATTTGTAATTTTGTGGCTTGAAAACTGTTTGAAGCATTTGAGTTTTTATATTGATATCATTTAAGGATGACGAAATTCGTAAACATTAATATTAAATAAGTATAGGTATGAAAAGTAAGAGTTATTTGTTCGTGGCGGCCCTTTCTGCATTGCTTGTCGCTTGCGGAGGCAACGACCAGATGAAGATGGGTGACAACGAGTTTGCCGTTCGTACGGTGAGTTCCGCCAGTACTGCATTGCAGACAACCTATCCTGCTACCATCAAGGGCATTCAGGATGTGGAGGTGCGCCCCAAGGTGTCGGGATTCATCACCAAAGTGTATGTACACGAGGGCCAGACGGTAAGCGCCGGCCAGGTGTTGTTTACTATTGACAGCGAGACCTACCGTGCATCAGTGCGCCAGGCCCAGGCCGCCCTCAACACTGCTCGGGTGCAGATGAACACTGCCCGGATGACTTACGAGAACAATAAGAAACTTTTTGAGAAGAACGTCATAGGCCAGTACGAGCTCAGTACGGCCCAGAACTCCTACGCCTCGGCACAGGCAGCTGTGTCGCAGGCACGGGCAGCGCTGGCTTCGGCTAACGAGACGCTGAGCTGGTGCACCGTCAAGAGCCCGGCATCGGGCGTGGTAGGCAGTCTGCCTTTCAAGGAGGGCGCACTGGTGAGCGCATCGAGCATGGAGCCGCTCACCACCGTTTCAAATATCAGTACAGTGGAGGCGTTCTTCTCCATGTCAGAGAGCGAGATACTGGAGCTTACCAAATCGGCCGGTAACGTGAGCTCCGCTATCAACTCCATTCCCGCAGTAAAGCTGCAGCTGGCCGACGGCACGGTGTACAACCATCCCGGAAAGGTAGTCAAGATGAGCGGCGTGATAGATGCAGCCACCGGCTCCGTGTCGCTCATAGCCCATTTTGCTAACCCCGAGAAGCTGCTCAAGAGCGGCGGCGCAGGGCAGATTATCATCCCCAGAGCCAACAACAACGCCATCCTGGTACCGCAGGAGGCAACCTCGGAGGTGCAGGATAAGATTTTCGTTTACGTGGTGGGCAAGGACAACAAGGTGAAATATACCGAGATAACCGTGAACCCGCAGAACGACGGAAAGAACTACATCGTGACCAGCGGACTGAAAGTTGGCGACCGATATGTGAGCAAGGGCATTACCAAACTTACCGACGGCATGGAAATAAAGCCCATAACGGAGGCGCAGTACCAGCAGAAGATAGACAACGCTGCCAAGCTCTCCGAGCAGCAAGGCACCGCCAAGGGATTCATAGATGCAATGAAGAGCAAATAAGGATGCGGCATCAAGGTGCCCGGAAACGGCCTTCGGGCTGTTTGACGGGCACAGCGAATGATGCCGGCTACCAGGATACATAAAACCAGAAATATGTCATTTACAAACTTTATCAAACGTCCGGTACTCTCGACGGTGGTGTCCATCTTCTTCGTCCTGCTGGGTACAATCGGACTGATATCACTGCCTATCGAGCAGTACCCGGATATCGCGCCGCCTACTATCGTGGTTTTCACCTCCTATCAGGGCGCTGATGCCAACACGGTGTTGAACTCCGTCATCACTCCTCTTGAGGAGAGCATCAACGGAGTGGAGAATATGACCTACATGACCTCGCAGGCTACCAACGACGGTTCGGCCTCCATTACGGTCTACTTTAAGCAAGGTTCCGATGCCGACATGGCTGCCGTGAACGTGCAGAACCGCGTTTCGCAGGCCCAGGCACTGCTGCCGGCCGAAGTAACTCGTGTGGGCGTAACGGTGATGAAGCGCCAGACGTCGAACGTTATCATGTACTCGCTTACGACCGAGGACGGCCGTTACAACAACGAGTTTGTGACCAACTACAACAATATCAACATTGTACCGCTGCTCAAGCGTATCAACGGCGTGGGCGACGTGCAGAGCCCGTCTACCGCCAGCTACTCCATGCGCATCTGGCTCAAGCCCGACAAGATGAAGCAGTACGGCCTCGTGCCTACCGACATCAGCGGAGCGCTGGCCGAGCAGAACATAGAGGCTGCGCCGGGTAAGTTCGGCGAGCAGAGCGACATGGCCTATGAGTACGTGCTGCGTTATAAAGGCAGGCTCAAGACTGCAACGGAGTACGAGAACATTATACTGACAAGTTCCACCACGGGGCAGACCCTCAAGCTGAAGGATGTGGCCAAGGTAGAGCTCGGTGTGCTGCAGTACAACGTGAACCTGATTAACAACGGCCAGCCTGCCGTAATGGGTATGGTGCAGCAGATAGCCGGCTCAAACGCCACGCAGATTGCCACCGACGTGAAGGCAGCCCTGAAGGAAGCGTCAAAGAACTTCCCGCCTGGACTGGAATATACCATCGAGCAGGATACTACCGAGTTCCTCTTCGCCTCTATCGAAGAAGTAGTAATGACGCTGTTCATCACCCTGCTGCTGGTGTTCATTGTGGTTTACATCTTCCTGCAGGACTTCCGCAGCACGCTCATTCCTATGATTGCCGTGCCAGTAGCTTTGATAGGTACGTTCTTCTTCTTGTGGGTATTCGGCTTCTCCATCAACTTGCTCACGCTTTCGGCATTGCTGCTGGCCATCGCCATTGTAGTAGATGACGCCATCGTGGTGGTTGAGGCCGTGCACGCCAAGCTCGACCAGGGCTACCAGAGCTCGCTTACGGCATCTATCGATGCCATGAACGAAATCAGTTCCGCTATCATTTCCATTACGCTGGTGATGTCGGCCGTGTTCGTGCCGGTATCGTTCATCGGCGGTACTTCGGGTACTTTCTACCGTGAGTTCGGTGTAACGATGGCCGTGTCTATCGTTATCTCGGCCATCAACGCCTTGACCTTGTCGCCTGCCCTCTGTGCTATCTTCCTGAAACCGCACAAAGAGGAGGAGACCGAAAAGAACAAGACGTTCATCGGCCGCTTCCATGAGAACTTCAACAAGGTATTCGAGAAGACGACCACTAAATATAAGAAAGGTGTAGAACACGTTATCAACCACCGCATCATCACCGCTGCCATCGTGGCCGTAGGCATCATCGCGCTGGTTATAACCATGGGAACAACCAAGACCGGACTGGTTCCCGACGAGGATACCGGTACGCTCTTTGTAACCATCTCGGCCGCTCCCGGTACCAGCCAGGCACGTACGTCGGAAATAGTGAAGGAGGTTGACAGGATGCTTGCAGGCAACCCGGCCATTCAACGGCGTGAGGCTGTGATGGGTTATAACTTCATCGCCGGCCAGGGTTCTGACCAGGCAACCTTCATTATCAAGCTAAAGCCGTTCGAGGAGCGCGGAGGCGGTTTCTTTACCCGCATCAAGAACGCCATCACCGAGGCCGACCCTATGGCCCTGTTCGTGAACCCCAAGGAGGCAAACTCCGTGCTGGGCATGATTTACAAGCAAACAGCAAGCATCAAGGACGCACAGATTCTGGCCTTTGGTCCGCCAATGATACCGGGCTTCTCGGCACAGAGCGGTCTGACGCTCTCGCTGCAGGACAAGACTGGTGGCGACCTGAACAAATTCTTCCAGGTAACACAAAGCTTCCTGAAGGAACTCAACAAGCGTGAAGAAGTGCAGACCGCCATGACTTCCTACAACCCAAGTTACCCGCAGTATATGGTCGACGTGGATGTTTCCAAGACCAAGCAGGCCGGCATCTCGCCGTCAACTGTACTGGCAACGCTGCAGGGCTACTACGGCGGACTGTACGCTTCGAACTTCAATGCCTATGGTAAGCTCTTCCGTGTGATGATACAAGGCGACGTGGCCAGCCGCATGCGCCCCGACGGATTGAGCAATATCTATGTGCGTACGGCATCGGGACAGATGTCTCCTGTAAGTGAGTTCGTGAGCTTGCGGCGTGTATATGGCCCGTCAAACGTGACACGTTTCAACCTCTTTACTTCCATCAGCGTGAGCGTTACGCCTGCAACGGGCGTCTCGTCCGGCCAGGCCATGGAAGCTGTCAAGGAAGTTGCAGCCCAGTCGTTGCCCGATGGCTACGGCTACGAGTATTCAGGTTTGAGCCGTTCAGAGGCCGAGAGCAGCAACTCAACGGCACTTATATTCGTGCTGTGTCTGGTCTTCGTGTACCTGATACTGTCGGCCCAGTACGAGAGTTATATCCTCCCGCTGGCTGTAATACTCTCAATACCGTTCGGACTTGCCGGCGCTTTCATCTTTACTCAGCTGTTCGGCCATTCCAATGACATCTACATGCAGATTTCGCTCATTATGCTTATCGGTCTGCTTGCCAAGAACGCCATCCTTATTGTGCAGTTCGCACTGGAGCGCAGGCAAACAGGTATGGCCATCCGCTATTCAGCCATCTTGGGAGCAGGCGCCCGTCTGCGTCCTATTCTGATGACTTCTCTGGCCATGATTATCGGTCTGTTGCCGCTGATGTTCGCATCCGGCGTAGGCAAGAACGGTAACCAGACCCTCGGCGCAGCCGCAGTAGGCGGTATGCTCATCGGTACTTTGTGCCAGATATTTGTGGTTCCGGCCCTGTTCGCCGTCTTCCAGTGGCTGCAGGAGCGCATCAAGCCCATCGTATTCGAGGACGAAGTAAACGAAGAGGCGGCCATAGAGCTCCAGCAGTATGCACACACCAAGAAGCCATCTACTTACGTAAATCAATTCGACGAAGATGAAAATAAATAAATCAATCCTGTTCCTGGGCCTTGCAGCGACGGTGTTCACCAGCTGCAAGAGCCTGTACGGAAAGTACGAACGCCCTGCTGTGAACACGGCGGGACTGGTGCGCGACTCGGCCTCTGTTACCGATACGCTTGCCGTTACCGATACTACGAGCTTTGCGAACATACCCTGGCGCAGCGTGTTTACCGACCCGCAGCTGCAGCAAATCATACAGAAAGGGCTCGACAACAATAAAGATTTGCTCAACGCAGCGCTCAACGTGAAGATGGCCGAAGCCCAGCTCAAGGCCGCCAAGCTCTCGTTCCTGCCCTCGTTTACCTTCACTCCGCAGGGCACCATCGCCTCTTGGGACGGCAACAAGGCCACCAAGACCTACAGCCTGCCCATCAACGCGAGCTGGAGTGTTGACCTCTTCGGCAACCTGTTGAGCCAGAAGCGTGCCGCGCAGATGGCCCTGCTGCAGAGCAAAGACTACCAGGTGGCCGTACAGACCAATGTAGTAGCCAACGTGGCCAACCTCTACTACACGCTCCTGATGCTCGACAAGCAGCTGGAACTGGTAACTGACATGGAGAAACTGACCAAGGACACCTGGGACATCATGAAGCTGCAGAAGGATGCAGTCATCGGAGTACGCTCCACGGCCGTGCAGGGCGCCGAGTCAAACTACTACTCGGTACTCACCCAGAAGACCGACATCAAGCGCCAGATACGCGAAAGCGAGAACGCGCTCAGCCTGCTCGTTGGACAGCAGGCACAGACCATAGCCCGCGGCAGGATAGAAGACCAGAACCTGCCCACCAGCTTCTCCACCGGCGTAGGCCTCCAGCTGCTCAAGAACCGGGCCGACGTGCACGCTGCCGAGATGGCTCTTGCCGAGTGCTTCTACGGTGTCGAGACGGCTCGCAGCCGCTTCTATCCCTCCATCACCATCAGTGGCAGCGGCGCTTTCACCAACAGTGGCGGCGGCATGATTACCAATCCGGGCAAGTGGTTGCTCAGTGCAGTGGGCGCGCTCACGCAGCCCATCTTCATGCGGGGGCAGCTCATAGCCGGCCTGCGCGTAGCCGAAGCCCAGTATCAGCAGGCTTACAACACGTGGCAGAACACCATTCTGTCGGCCGGAAACGAAGTGAGCAACGCCCTCGTGCTGTACAACTCCTCGGCCGAGAAGAGTGCCATAGAGGCCAAGCAGATAGAAGTGCTCAGGCAGAACGTGGAGGACACCAAGCTCCTCATGGCCAGTGCAGGCAGCACCTACCTTGAAGTAATCACGGCGCAGAGCAGCCTGCTGAACACAGAACTGTCCAAGGTGGCCGACGACTTCAGCAAGATGCAGGCCGTGGTCAACCTGTATTATGCCCTCGGAGGCGGTGCAAAGTAGTGTTGAACTTAAACAATAGAATTATGGCAAGCCAAATAAGTGACAAGGCAGTGGTATCTCCTAACGCCAAGATAGGCAACAACTGCAAGATATTCCCCTTCGTGTATATCGAAGACGAGGTAGAGATAGGCGACAACTGCATCATCTTTCCCTTCGTGAGCATCCTCAACGGAACCCGCATGGGCAGCGATAACAAGGTGCACCAGGGCACCGTTCTCGGCGCTCTTCCGCAGGACTTCAACTTTACGGGCGAAAAGTCGGAGCTCGTCATCGGCAACAACAACATCATTCGTGAGAACGTGGTGGTGAACCGCGCCACGCATGCAGGCGGGCAGACCGTTATCGGCAACGACAACTTCCTGATGGAGGGAGTCCACATCTCGCACGATACAAAGGTGGGCGACAACTGCGTTTTCGGCTACGGAACAAAGATAGCAGGCGACTGCGAGATAGGCCACGGCGTCATCTTCAGTTCCTCCGTCATCGAGAATGCCAAGACCCGGGTGGGCAAAGGCGCAATGATACAGGCCGGAACAACCTTCTCCAAGGATGTTCCTCCATACATTGTAGCCGGTGGAAAGCCCGTGGCCTACGCCGGTCCTAACAACACCATTATGACCACTATGGGTATAGAGGACAAGGTGCAGAAGCACGTTGCCAACGCCTACAGGCTGGTGTTCCACGGCCAGAACAGTGTTTTCGACGCCGTGCTGCAAATCAACGCCCAGGTGCCCGACAGTCCTGAAATTCGCGAAATAGTGAATTTCATCAAAGCAACCAAACTTGGAATTATCAGTAAAATGTAATTCATACCTATACATTTTTACTTGTACGAAGACAGGCTGGCCGAGAGGTCAGCCTGTCTTTTTGTTTTCCGCCGGGCCGGCGGGAGCCCGGACGGCTTCCCGGAAGCCATCACCCAACACCCCACACCCCACCTTCGGGAACTTTTGACAGGTGTCGCACAATCGTGCGACAAGTGTCGAATTCATGTGCGACACTTGTCGAAAGTTCCTGCTTGTGCCTTTCAACACCTTTTTGCCGCAACTTTTGCAACCCGAGAGCATGCCGGCCGGCATCGTTCTGCACAGTTTGCGCAGAGGCTTTGATACGTTTCTGCCCTTTCATGATACAATTTTACACAATTAGCTGCTGCGAGTTGCGCGAACTGATAATTTTTTGTAGCTTTGCAAGTAAATCCAACTACCACCTTGAAATGAAAAAAAACCTCTTCTTATTGTTTGTATTGCTCTCTGCTGCCGTCGGTGTGCGGGCGGAGAAAGTGACCATTGCCGCCAAGAACATCGCCATTGTTCTGGATGTTGAAAATGGCCGTCAGCCCCAGTATCTCTACTTCGGCACCCGGCTGAGTGCTGCCGACGAGGCTGCCCTGCAGCTGCCCCAGGGCGGCCGCATGGATGCTTACCCGGCCTATGGGCTCAACACGCCGGCCGAAGCAGCACTCGCCATGCGCCATGCCGACGGCAACCTGTCTACTGCCTTGGTGGCAACGGGCGTATCTCGGCAGGGCAATGTTACCACCATTCACCTCGAGGACCCCGTCTATGCCACGCAGGTTGACCTGAAATACAAGGCCTACGCAGATGTTGACATGATTGAGATGTGGACCGAGATAACCAACCGCGAGAAGTCTGCCGTTACGCTCACCCAGTTTGCCAGCGCCATGCTGCCCATCCGCCGGGGCAACGTGTGGCTCTCGCACCTCTACGGCTCGTGGGCCAACGAGGGCCGGCTGGCCGAAGAGGAGCTGCTGCCGGGACAGAAAATCATCAAGAACAAGGACGGCGTGCGCAACAGTCATACCGACCATGCCGAAGTAATGTTCTCCCTGGATGGTAAAGGTCGCGAGAATGCAGGTGACGTAATAGGCGCCGCCCTGTGCTACAGCGGCAACTACAAGCTTAAGGTCGAGACCGATGATACGGACTATCATTACTTCTTTGCAGGCATAAATGAGGAGAATTCCGAGTATCATCTCAAGCGCGGAGAGACCTTCCGCACGCCCGTTCTGGCACTAACATTCAGCCGTGAAGGCCTGAGCGGGGCCAGCCGAAACTTCCACAAGTGGGGCCGCACTTATCAACTGGCCCACGGCAACAAGCCTCGCAAGATACTGCTCAACAGCTGGGAGGGTGTTTACTTTGACATCAACGAGGCCGGCATGGACCAGATGATGGCCGACATAGCCGGCATGGGCGGCGAACTCTTTGTGATGGACGACGGCTGGTTCGGCGAGAAATACCCGCGAAAGAACGACCACACCTCGCTCGGCGACTGGCAGGTGGACCGCCAGAAGCTGCCTCACGGCATTGAGGGGCTCATAGCCGACGCGGGAAAACACGGCATCAGCTTCGGCATCTGGATAGAACCCGAAATGACGAACCGCATCAGCGAACTCTACGAAAAACATCCCGACTGGATTATCAAGGCGCCCCGGCGCGACGCGGTGCAGGGTAGGGGAGGCACGCAGCTGGTGCTCGACCTGAGCAATCCTAAGGTGCAGGACTTCGCCTTCGGCATAGTCGACGGGCTGATGACCAGGTATCCGGGCATCGACTACATCAAGTGGGATGCCAACATGGCCGTCATGAACCACGGTTCGCAGTATCTGCCCATGCAGGACCAGAGCCATCTCTACATTGCCTACCACGAGGGCTTCCGCAAACTGTGCGACCGCATCCGCTCGAAGTATCCCGACCTCACCATTCAGGCATGTGCCAGCGGCGGCGGAAGGGCCAACTGGGGCGTGCTGCCTTGGTTCGACGAGTTCTGGGTCAGCGACAACACAGACGCCCTACAGCGTGTGTACATGCAGTGGGGCACCAGCTATTTCTTCCCCGCCATTGCCATGGCGAGCCACATCAGCGCCGTACCAAACCACACGGTGTTCCGCACCACGTCGCTCAAGTACCGTATCGACGTGGCCATGAGCGGCCGGCTGGGCATGGAAATCCAGCCCAAGAACATGACCGATGCCGAGAAGGCGCTCTGCCGGCAGGCCATTACGGAGTACAAGCAGATACGCCCCGTGGTCCAGTTTGGCAACATCTACCGCCTGCAGAGCCCATACGACAGGCAGGGAGTGGCCTCGCTCATGTACGTTGATGATGCCCGGAGCAAGGCCGTGTTCTACTGGTGGAAGACCGATAACTTTGCCAACCAACACCTGCCGCGCATCAAGATGGCGGGCCTGCAGGCCAACAGGAACTATCGCGTACACGAGCTGAACCGCATCGACAACAAACCTCTCGACTTCGAGAGAAAGAGCTTCAGCGGCGCGTACCTGATGGAGCATGGCCTCGAAATACCCTACACGCACTCCGTAGACCATGCCGAAAGGAACGAATGGTCGAGCCGTGTGCTCTTTCTGGAAGCACAATAACCAATCCCGAAGGCTATGAAAAAGCTAACGATATTTCTCCTCTCAGCGCTCTGTATGGTGTCCATGCAGCTTTGGGCACAGCGTTTCGTCGACGTGCCGCTGCTCAGTCCGGTAGCCGGAGGGCCGCAGCTGGTGCGCCTGCAGGTTGTGAGCGACAAAATCATACGTGTGGAGGCAACGCCCGAACGGGCCTTCCCTGCTAAGCAGAGTCTCATCATCGTGCCGCAGAAACCTTTCTCCGACTATCAGGTAAAGCAATCGGCAACGGCCGTAACCGTAAGCACCCGCAGCCTGCGGGCTGTGGTCGACCGCAGTAACGGGCACGTCCGCTTCTTCTCGTCCGGCGGCCGCGAACTGCTTGCCGGCGACGGGGCAGGGGGCATGAAGTTTACTCCGTTCACCGTGCCGGAGCGAGAGATTGGCGCCGACAGCAAGCTCACCGAGGCCCAAAAGCATGGCTGGACGTGGCAGGCTACGTTCGCTTCGCCTGCCGATGAAGCCTTCTACGGGCTCGGGCAGCATCAGTCGGAGGAGCTGAACATGAAAGGACGGAACGAAGATTTGTTCCAGTACAATACCAAAATCAGCGTTCCGTTCGTGTTGAGCAACAAGGGCTACGGCCTCCTGTGGGACAGTTACAGCTATTGCCGCTTTGGAAATCCGGCCGAATACCTGCAGTTGAACGGCGCTTTCAGCCTCTACGACCGCGACGGAAAGCCCGGAGGACTGACCGGAACTTATGTTGGCAAGAACGGCGAGCAGCTCGTCAGGACAGAAGACTCCATTTACTTTGAGAACTCGGAGACCATCGTCAACCTGCCCCGGGGCTTCAAGTTGAATGGTTCACACGTAACTTACGAGGGCTTCATCGAGGCTCCCGTCGACAATCTCTACCGTTTCATACTCTATTATGCGGGCTATGTAAGGGTGTTCATAGACGGTACCGAGGTGGTGCCCGAGCGTTGGCGCACGGCCTGGAACCCCAATGCGTACAAGTTCAACTATGCCTTGAAGCGCGGCAAGCGTGCCCGCCTGAAGATTGACTGGAAGCCTGATGGCGACGTGAGTTACTGCGGTTTGCGTGCTGCCGCGCCCCGTCCGGAAGCCGAGCAGGCCAAGTTGAGCATCTGGAGCGAGATGTCGCGCGACATGGATTACTACTTCATAGCCGGCAACAGCATGGATGAAGTGATTTCGGGTTACCGCACCTTGACTGGCCGGGCACAGGTAATGCCCCGCTGGGTCATGGGTTTCTGGCAGAGCAGGGAGCGTTACAAGACCTCCGGAGAAATCGAACGGACGCTGGCTGAGTTCCGTCAGCGCCACATACCCATTGATAACATCGTGCAGGACTGGAACTATTGGCGCCTGGATGATTGGGGCAGCCATGCGTTTGAGGCTGACCGGTATCCCAATCCGCAAGCTATGCTCGACAGCGTGCATGCCATGCACGGCCGGTTCATGATTAGCGTGTGGCCCAAATTCTATGTCACGACCAACCACTACAGGCAGTTGGACGCCCGCGGATGGATGTATCACCAGGCTGTTCGCGACTCCATATACGACTGGTTGGGCTTCATGGGCTCGTTCTACGATGCCTACGACGCCGGCGCACGCAAGCTGTTCTGGAAGCAGATGAATGAAGAACTCTACTCGAAATACCGCTATGGCATCGATGCCTGGTGGATGGATGCCTCGGAACCCAATGTACGCGATTGCACGCCGATGTGGTATCGCAAGGCACTTTGCGGCCCCACGGCCCTCGGCTCGGCAACAGAATACTTCAACGCCTACAGCATCGTGAATGCCGATGCCATCTACAACGGGCAGCGCTCGGTAAATCCCGGCCGCCGGGTGTTCCTGCTTACGCGCAGCGGATTTGCCGGCGAGCAGCGCTACAGCACTGCTTCGTGGAGCGGAGACATAGGCACCCGTTGGGAAGACATGCGTGCCCAGATGACTGCGGGCATGAATTTCTCCATGAGCGGCATACCCTTCTGGGGGATGGATCAGGGCGGTTTCTGTGTCGAGAACAGGTATATGGCAGCCCAGACTGCCTTTGACCAGACCGGAGAAGAGAACGCCGACCTGCAGGAATGGCGCGAGCTGCAAGCCCGCTGGAACCAGTTCGGTTGCTTCATCCCGTTGTATCGCACGCACGGACAGTGGCCTTTGCGCGAGGTTTGGAACATAGCACCCGAGTCGCATCCGGCCTACAAGAGCATCGTATGGTACCACCGGCTGCGCTACAGGCTCATGCCGTACCTGTATTCGATGGCCGGCGCCGTCCACTTCAGCGACTACACGATGATGCGGGCACTGGTGATGGACTTCACGGACGACGCCCGCGTCAACAACATCAAGGACCAGTGGATGTTCGGCCCCTCGCTCATGGCGTGCCCGGTGGGTTATTACAAGGCCCGCTCCCGCGAGGTTTACCTGCCGCGGCAGCGTGGTTGGTTCGACTTCTATACGGGCAAGCACTATGCCGGTGGCCAGACCATAACGGCCAGTGCGCCGTATGAACGCATTCCGGTGTTCGTTCCCGAAGGTTCCATCATTCCCATTGGACCGGCTATGGAGTGGAGTGACGAGAAGCCGGCGGAGCTCATCAACCTCTATGTTTACGGCGGGCGCGATGCTGAATTCACGCTTTACGAAGATGAGAATACCAACTATGACTATGAGAAAGGGCAGTATTCGACAATCAAATTCAGCTATCATTCAGCTTCGCAGACGCTCACCATCAGTCGCCGTAACGGCCGGTTTGACGGTATGTTGCAGCAGCGCAGGTTCAACATCGTGCTGATAGACGCTGCCCATGGGCGCCCCCTCGACCTTGACAAGCCACAGGGGCGGATGGTGAAGTACAGCGGCAAGGCGGTGAAAGTAAAGCTCTGACCAGCGCCCGAACGGCATCGGCAGCCGTTATTGCAGTAAGAATGGTAACTTCTCCAGCAATTCGGATAGCGCGAATTTGCCTGTTTTTCCTTACCTTTGCATGCAACAAACAAAGTGTATGTATGAAAGCAGTAAGTTTAATAACCTGCCTCCTGATGCTGACAACAGGTGTGGGGGCGCAGAATACAGGAAAGGAAAAGAGTATGGAGCAAATGAATTTGACGCAGGAATGGGACAAGGTGTTCCCGCAGAGTGACAAGGTAGACCACTGCAAGGTTACCTTCCACAACCGTTACGGCATCACGCTGGCGGCCGACCTCTACAAACCCAAGGGCGCAACGGGGCGACTGGCTGCCTTGGCCGTGAGCGGTCCTTTCGGCGCAGTGAAGGAGCAGAGCTCCGGACTCTATGCGCAGACCATGGCCGAGCGTGGCTTTCTGGCGCTGGCTTTTGACCCCTCGTTTACCGGCGAGAGTGGAGGAGAGCCGCGGGGCATGAACTCGCTCGACATTAACAGCGACGATTTCAGCGCTGCCGTCGACTATCTGAGCAACCGTAACGACGTAGACGCCGAGCGCATAGGTATCATCGGCGTGTGCGGATGGGGTGGCATTGCCCTCAACGCAGCCAGCATCGACACCCGCATCAAGGCCACCGTGGCCTCTACCATGTACGATATGCCGCGTGTGGGTGCCTACGGTTACTTTGACAAAACTACCGCCCAGGAGCGTTACGAGATGAAACAGCAGCTCAACAAGCAGCGTACTGCCGACTATCGCAACGGCACCTACGCCAAAGCAGGTGGCGTAGTTGACCCGCTGCCGGCAGATGCACCGCAGTTCGTTAAGGAGTATTACGCCTACTACAAGCAGCCGCGCGGCTACCATAAGCGGTCGGTAAACTCGAACGAAGGCTGGAATCTGACGGCCAACCTGAACTATATGAACGACAAAATACTCGTTCACCCGGAGGATTTAAGGAGTGCCGTGCTCGTTATTCATGGCGAGAAGGCCCACAGTCGCTATATGGGAGAGGATGCGTTCAAGCTGTTGCAGGGTGACAACAAGCAGTTGCTGATTGTTCCCGGAGCCACACATACAGACCTGTATGACCAGACGGACAAGATTCCCTTTGACAGAATGGAGCAGTTCTTCAGGCAGTATCTCGGCCAGTAAGCCTGCCCCGGTCTGCAGACCAGCAATTTTCAAAGGGCGAAAAGCACCGCAACGCCGCTGCTTTTCGCCCTTTTCTTGTTTTTGTCCTGCTAACTTTGTCATTTGCGAATATAGTATATTTCCATAATACAATATATTATTCGCATTCCAGGAGAATATAAAATAAGAGCTTGAAGTGCCGCTTTCGGAGTACGATAGTGATGCTTCACGAACTTTCGACACTTGTCGCACAATCGTTTGACAGGTGTCACACAATCGTGCGACAAGTGTCGAAAGTTCCCGAATGTGGTCTTTTGAACTGAAAAAGCTATAAAAAAGGGTGGCAATTGGTTTAATGATTGTTGATTGTTTGCGTCAAGCAGGCATTATCCACCAATCAAATCATAATTATCAATTGTCCATTTTCAATTCTCAATTATCACAAATCATAATTATCAATTGTCAATTCTCCATTCTCAATTACCACCGGTCAGTACGATGCCGTACATGGAATTCCGGCTGCAACCACCCGGTCGCGTATGGCATCAAGCTCCTGCGGGGTGGCTTTCAGCAAGCCGTGGTCGGGCGTTTCGCGGTCGATGGTGTAAATCATCACCTCGCTCGGGGCGATGTCTTTAACGGCTGCAAGCCACGGGGTGACGTATTCGTCGCCCGTGTTGTCAACACTTTTGCCGCCGCTTGTTCCCTTCATGAACAGCGTCTGGATGATGACGTGGCCACCAAACGATTTGAGGCCGGCAATGATTTGCCGCACGTCGTAGTGCGGACTCACGGGTCGGTCGACCCTACGGATGTAGTCCGCGTTGACGGTATCTAACTTGAGGATGTTGTTGTCGACCTTCATCAGCGCGCTGTGTACATCCTGCCGGTGAATGAAAGTAGCGTTGCTGAGCACCGAAATCTTGGCTTCGGGGCAGTAGCTGTTGCGCAGTCGCACGGTATCGTCGATGATTCCGGCAAACTCCGGATGGCTGGTAGGCTCGCCGTTGCCGGCAAAGGTGAGCACGTCGGGGTGCTGTCCTTGCTCGTGCATCAGCCTTAGCTGGGCCTCCAAGGCCGCGGCCACCTCGCTTCGGGAGGGCCTTTTCAGCTTGGGCAGGCGGTCTTTGTTAAAGCCACATTCGCAGTACACGCAGTCGAAAGTGCAGCTCTTGCCGTCTGGCGGCAGCAGGTTGATGCCCAGTGAAAGCCCCAGCCGGCGGCTGTGAACGGGCCCGTAGATGGGTGCGGGGTATATTCTTGTACTCATGCTCTTTTGGTTTGGTTGTCGGGAAGCAAAGGTACAACTAAATCGGGAGAAAGCAGTGGCAATCTTCAGTTTTTCGTATTCTGCGTAGTTAATGGTCGTTAAACAGTCGCTTAATCGTAATTTTTTTTGTTACTTTGCACCGAAATTAGACGAAGTCCGTCCCCTGCGCAGGCCGTACCTGCAAGCGGATGGCTTTCTGCTTTTGATAACTTAGGTATAATATTGCTTTCAGCTAATGGGAAAAAACCGAAATAGAGCCCGCAGCCGGCAGGGGTTGCAGGTCGTTACTTTATGTATCAGTACGGCACTGGTGTTGATTTTGTTGGGAATGGTGGTGTTCTCCGTGCTTACGGCACGTAATCTCTCGTCGTACGTGAAGGAAAATCTCGTGGTGACGATGATGCTTGAACAGGACATGACTAACTCCGAGGCACAACAGCTGTGCACCAAGCTGAAAGCCCGTCCGTACATCAACCAGCTCTCGTTTATCAGTAAGGAGCAGGCGCTCAAGGAGCAAACTGCCGCCATGGGTACCGACCCTACGGAGTTTACCGGGGGCGACAATCCCTTCCTGGCATCGGTAGAGCTGACGCTGAAGGCCGACTATGCCAACACCGACTCGCTGAAATGGATATCCAAAGAGCTGAAACGCTATCCCAAAGTGAGCGACATCACGTACCAGAAAGACCTCGTCGACAGCGTGAACACTACGCTCACCAAGATCAGCATCGGCCTGCTTGTGCTGGCGGTGCTGCTTACCTTCGTTTCGTTCTCGCTCATTAACAACACCGTGAGGCTTGGTATTTACGCCCGCCGGTTCTCCATCCACACCATGAAACTTGTGGGTGCGTCGTGGAGTTTCATCCGTGGGCCGTTCATCCGCCGCGCCATCGGCATCGGCATCGTGGCCGCGCTGATAGCCTGCCTCGTGCTGGGCGGCTGCATCTATGCCCTCTATCGCTACGAGCCCGATACGCTTACGGTGGTTACGTGGCAGGTGATGGCCGTCACGGGCGGCGCCGTGCTGCTCTTCGGCATCATCATTACGGCCATCTGCGCAAGCATATCGGTTAACAAGTTCCTGCGTATGAAGGCTGGCGAACTGTACAAAATTTAGCACCATCTGCGGCCGCTGCCCTGTGGAGAGCAGGCCGTCGGAGAAACAGAAACAAGAATATAGAGAGAAAAAGAATGGACAGAAAGAATTTTGCATTTGATAAGGTCAACTTCATTTTGCTGGCTGTCGGCATGTTGGTTGTCATCATCGGTTTCGTCCTGATGAGCGGTGGAGGCTCTTCCGAGAATGCTTACGACCCCGCGATTTTCAGCCCCATGCGCATCAAAGTGGCACCCGTAGTGTGCTTTGTGGGCTTTGTTTCCATTATCTACGCGATTATCCGCAAACCCAAGGACAACGATCAAAGCCAGGACTAAATGACACTGATACAGACTATCATCATTGCCATTGTGGAAGGACTGACGGAGTTTCTGCCCGTTTCGTCCACAGGGCACATGATAATTGCCCAGAACCTGCTGGGTGTTCAGCAGGGCGACCCCTTCGTGCACGCGTTTACATTCATCATACAGTTTGGCGCCATCCTCTCGGTAGTGTGCCTGTACTGGAACCGTTTCTTCCGGCTTGACTACACGCCGGCACCCGAAGGAAGTACCGGATGGCAGAAGCTGAAACACAAGTGGTACTTCTACTGGCTGCTGTTGGTGGCCTTCATTCCGGCTGCCATCGTGGGGCTGATAGCCAAGAAATCGGGGCTGCTCGACTGGTTGCTCGACAGCGTTGAGGTAGTGGCCGTGATGCTCGTCGTGGGAGGTGTCTTCATGCTCTTCTGCGACAGGCTGTTCAACAAGGGGAGCGAGGCAAACGAGGTTAACGAAAAGCGGGCCTGGAAGATTGGATGGTTTCAGTGCCTGGCCGTGATACCGGGTGTTTCGCGTTCTATGGCTACCATCGTGGGCGGCATGCAGCAGCGGCTTACCCGCAAGCGGGCTGCAGAGTTCTCGTTCTTTCTGGCTGTTCCCACTATGGCTGCAGCCACTTTGCTGGACTTGCTCGACCTGTTGCAGGAGGGAGGAGGCTGGGCAACGGGTCATAACATCATGATGCTGCTCGTTGGCAGCGTGGTGGCATTCGTTGTGGCACTGCTGGCAATGAAGTGGTTTGTGGCTTTCTTGACCAAATACGGCTTCAAGGCATTTGGCATTTACCGCATTCTCGTTGGCGGATTCATCCTGATATGGCTGCTGATGGGGCATAATCTCACAATGGTAGACTGATGAATTTCCGCAAAGGAGAAATCTTCGCCATCGACAAGCCGTACAAGATGACGAGCTTCGGGGCACTGGCACACGTGAGATATCTGCTCAGCCACACGCTGGGTTACAAGGTCAAGATAGGCCATGCAGGCACTCTGGACCCCTTGGCAACAGGAGTCCTGGTGCTTTGTACGGGCAAGGCGACCAAACAGATAGAGCAGTTGCAGGCTCACACCAAAGAGTACACGGCCACGCTTCAGCTTGGTGCGACCACTGCCAGCTACGATATGGAGCACGAGGTGAATGCCCACTATCCCACGGAGCAGATTACCCGCGAGCGCATAGAGAGTGTGCTGGGCAGCTTTGTGGGTGATATCCAGCAGGTGCCTCCTACCTATTCGGCCTGTAAGGTCGACGGTGAGCGGGCCTACAACTTGCGTCGCAGCGGCGAAAACGTGGAGCTCAAGCCCAAGAATATACACGTAGACAGCATTGAGCTGACGGCTTTTGACCCCGCGAAGATGCAGATGAGCATCCGTGTGGTGTGCGGAAAAGGAACCTATATCAGGGCCCTGGCACGCGACATCGGCCGCGCCCTGGACAGCGGAGCTTATCTCACGGCACTGCGGCGCACGCGGACAGGCGACTTCTCCGTAGCTGATTGCATTGACTTTGACCATTTCCAGGAGTGGCTCGACAAACAAGAAATAGATAAGGAAATATAATATATGAAGTTATCACAGTTTAAGTTTAAGTTACCGGAGGAGCAGATTGCACTGTATCCGCACAGCTTCGTGCGTGAGTTCACTAACGACGACGGGAGCAAAGGCTCCTTTCGGGTGACGCGCAGAGACGAGTCCAGGCTGATGGTACTGCACCGGAAATCGGAGAAAATAGACTTGTTCAGGAACGACGAGCATGGCAATCCCATCGAGGGAGAATACCTCGATTTCCGCAATATCATAGATTATTTTGACGAAGGCGATACCTTCATCTTCAACGATACAAAGGTTTTTCCGGCCCGTCTCTATGGAACAAAGGAGAAAACGGATGCCAAGATAGAGGTGTTCCTGCTGCGCGAGCTCAACGAAGAGATGCGCCTGTGGGACGTTTTGGTAGAACCGGCGCGCAAGATACGCATCGGCAACAAGCTCTTCTTTGACGAGAGCGGCACCATGGTGGCAGAAGTCATAGACAACACCACGAGCCGCGGCCGCACGCTCAGGTTCCTCTACGACTGTCCGCACGATGAGTTCAAGCGCGAACTGTTTGCCCTCGGCGAAGCTCCATTGCCTCATTACATCCTCGACCGCAGGGATAATCCGCATGCAACGGCCGAAGACATGGACGATTTTCAGTGCATCTATGCTAAAAACGAGGGTGCTGTAACGGCGCCGGCAACGGGACTTCACTTCAGCCGGGAGCTGATGAAGCGCATGGAAATACATGGACTGAATGCCGCCTACATCACGTTGCACTGCGGCTTGGGCAACTTCCATGCCATTGAAGTGGAAGATCTCACGAAGCACAAGATGGACTCCGAGTCGATGGTTATTGGCAAGGAGGCCTGCAACATTGTGAACCGAGCCAAGCAGGAAGGCCACCACGTGTGCGCCGTAGGCACCAGCGTGGTGAAAGCAACGGAAACAGCAGTGGGCACGGACGGCCTGCTCAAGGAGTATGCCGGGTGGACTAACAAGTTCATCTTCCCGCCTTACGACTTCGGACTGGCCGACTGCATGGTGGCCAACTTCTACCATCCGCTATCCACGCTCCTCATGTCAACGGCCGCTTTCGGAGGCTACGACCTCGTGATGGAGGCCTACGAACTGGCTGTCAAGCATGGTTATAAGTTCGGATGTTTCGGCGATTCACTGCTTATTCTCGACGACTGATGCACCACGTATATCTGAGTCTGGGCTCCAACATGGGCAACCGGAAGTGGAACATCCGTCATGCCGTAGAGCGGATAGGGCAGCTCATCGGGCCGGTTGGCTGCCAGTCGTCACTCTACGAGACCAAACCGTGGGGCTTCGAGTCGCCCAACGACTTCATCAACGCCTGCGTGAGCTGCTCCACCAAGCTGTCTCCGCGCCAGACACTGAAGGCTACGCAGCAGATAGAACGCGAGCTCGGCAGAGTGCGTAAGACAAAAGACGGCATGTATGAGGACAGGATTATTGACGTGGACATTCTGCTCTACGATGACTTGAGCGTGAATGAGCCCGACCTGAAGATACCCCATCCGCTCATGGAAGAGCGCGACTTCGTGATGAAACCGTTGCAAGAAGTCCTGAAGAAGGAGAGAGACGGCGCCCCTACAGCCTAAAACTCTGTTATTAAATAAGGAGAAGAAACTGCGCGGCCAAGCACCTTTCCCGTTGCGCTAAACCCAAAATAAAAGCCCGGTGTTCACTGAACACCGGGCTTGTTTTGTTGCCTTGGCAAACCTTGTAGCCGCTTATTTACGCAGGCCGAGTGCCTTGATGATGGCACGGTAACGGTTCACGTCACGGTTGTAGAGATAGTTCAGCAGTGCGCGACGCTTGCCTACGAGCTGTGTCAGCGAGCGAGTAGTCACGAAGTCCTTGTGGTTCTTCTTGACGTGCTCGGTCAGGTGGGCAATACGATAGGTAAAAAGCGCAATCTGGCTTTCGGCAGAACCCGTGTCTGTAGCAGACTTTCCGTACTGGCCAAAGAGCTCTTCCTTCTTAGCTTTGTCTAAATACATGATTGTAAAATGATTAATAATTTGCCATTACATCCTTCGAGCGCCCTTCTGCCTTAATCACAACAGAAACGCTGTCGAATGCATCGGATTTTCCGAAAATGCGGTGCAAAGGTACTACTTTTTGCCGAGAGAGCCTGCAATAGCAGCCTGCTAATGTCGAATATTTAACAAAAATTACATCCTGCTCTCCGCAATATATGCCGGCGCAGGCCCCTTGTGTCTTATTTTTTTCGTACCTTTGCAGCCGTTAAGTAAATAGCTTTTTAAGGTAAACAAATGCAAGACATTAGAAACATTGCAGTTATTGCGCACGTCGACCATGGAAAAACCACGCTGGTCGATAAGATGATGCTCGCCGGAAAACTCTTCCGTGAAGGACAGGATAACAGTGGTGAGGTTCTCGACTCCAACGACTTGGAGCGCGAACGCGGTATAACCATTCTCTCGAAGAATGTGTCTATTAATTGGAAAGGTGTAAAAATCAATATTCTCGATACTCCAGGACACTCCGATTTCGGTGGCGAGGTGGAGCGCGTTCTCAACATGGCAGACGGCTGCCTGCTGCTTGTCGACGCCTTTGAAGGCCCCATGCCGCAGACGCGTTTCGTGCTCCAGAAGGCCCTCCAGATAGGCTTGAAGCCCATCGTGGTGGTGAACAAGGTAGACAAGCCCAACTGCCGGCCCGAGGAAGTGTACGAGATGGTGTTCGACCTCATGTGCGATCTCAACGCCACAGAGGAGCAACTCGACTTCCCGGTGGTATATGGCTCGGCCAAGAACGGCTGGATGGCCGCCGACTGGAAGACCCCGACGGACAACATTGAGTACCTGCTCGACAAGATACTGGAGACCATTCCCGCCCCCAAGCAGCTGGAGGGAACCCCGCAAATGCTCATTACATCGCTCGACTACAGCAACTACACCGGCCGCATAGCTGTGGGCCGCGTTCACCGTGGCGTGCTCAAAGACGGCATGAACATAACCATCTGCCACCGCGACGGCAGTCAGGAGAAAACAAAAATCAAGGAGTTGCACACCTTCGAGGGCATGGGTCACAAGAAGACCGATGCCGTAGAGAGCGGCGACATCTGTGCCGTGATAGGCCTGGAGCGCTTCGAGATAGGCGATACCATTGCCGATTTCGACACTCCCGAGCCCCTGCCGCCCATCGCCATCGACGAACCAACCATGAGCATGCTGTTCACCATCAACGACTCTCCGTTCTTCGGGCGCGAGGGGAAGTTCTGTACAAGCCGCCACATCAACGACCGTTTGCAGAAAGAACTTGAGAAGAACCTGGCCTTGCGCGTAGAACCGTTCGAGGGAACGACCGACAAGTGGATTGTCAGCGGCCGTGGCGTACTCCACCTCTCGGTGCTTATCGAGACCATGAGGCGCGAAGGCTACGAGCTGCAAGTAGGCCAGCCGCAGGTTATCTACAAAGAAATTGACGGCCAGAAGTGCGAACCCGTAGAGGAACTCACCATCAACGTGCCCGAGGAATTTGCCAGCAAGATGATTGATATGGTAACCCGGCGCAAGGGGGACTTGGTGGGCATGGAGACCGAAGGTGAGCGCGTGAACATCCAGTTCGAGATTCCGTCGCGCGGAATCATCGGCTTACGCACCAATGTACTTACCGCTTCGCAGGGCGAAGCCATCATGGCGCACCGCTTCAAGGAGTACCAACCCTTCAAGGGTGAAATCATTCGCCGCACCAACGGCTCCATGATAGCCCTGGAAACGGGAACGTCCTACGCCTATTCCATCGACAAGCTGCAGGACCGCGGCAAGTTCTTTATCGACCCGGGAGAGGAAGTTTACGCCGGCGAAGTGGTGGGAGAACACGTGCACGACAACGACCTGGTCATCAACGTAACCAAGGCCAAGCAGCTTACCAACGTGCGCGCAAGCGGTTCAGACGACAAGGCGCGCGTGATACCCAAAACAGTCATGAGCCTGGAGGAATGCCTCGAGTACATCAAGGGCGACGAGTACGTGGAAGTAACGCCCAAGAACATGCGCATGCGCAAGATAATTCTCGACCATCTGGAGCGCAAGCGTTCCAACAAGGAATAACAACCCGTATATATAATAAGGTGGCCCTGCCTGCTCGGTGAGCAAGCAGGGCTTTTTGCGTTTGGCGGTTTGCCGGTGGCGGGTCTGTACCCGGACTGTGCCAAAGGCCGCCGCCGAGGGTGCCGCCGGGCCGCTCCGGTGGTGCCGGATGTGGTGAGCAGGAACTTTCGACAAGTGTCGCACGATTGTTCGACACTTGTCACACCATCGTGCGACACTTGTCGAAAGGTCACGAAGCATGCCTTTTGTACCCTTTTCGGTTCTTGTTGGAACCCAGGCTGACGGACTGCGGACCGTAGCCGTACAGTGGGCGGCCATCGTACCAGCCTACCGGCATCGCCATGCTGTCCGAAATCCAGTTTTATCCTCCGTACCGACAGAAAAACCACTCTCTATGGGCGGCATTTAAATCTTGTTAACCAAAAATGCCGGGAAATGTGTTTTAGTTTTAAAATATTGTCTTACCTTTGTAACAGATTAAAGCCTAACGTAGCCCTGAGGGGGCGATATAGCCTGATTTTTAAGTATTAATTATCATTGAATCCTAAATCATCAAAACAATGAAGAAAGTAAATGTCTTATGGTACTCCATGCGAGTCTGTTTGACACTTATGCTCATGTTGTTTGCACTTCAGGTGAGTGCACAGAGCATAACGGTCAAAGGAAATGTAAAGGACAATACCGGCGAGCCCGTTATCGGTGCCACGGTAAAGGTTCTTGGTTCTACGACAGGTGTTATAACCGACGTCGACGGTAACTATACCATCGAGTGTCAGGGTAACTCCAAACTTGAGTTTTCCTACATCGGAAGCAAGACCCAGGTTGTTGAAGTAGGCAACCGGCAGACGGTTGACGTGACGCTGACGGAAGAAAGCACTGCCATTGACGAGGTGGTGGTTACCGCGCTGGGCATCAAGCGGCAGTCGCGGTCGCTCGGCTACTCCACTACAAAGGTGGGAGGCGATGAGTTCCAGCTCGTTCGCGACCCCAACCTGGGCAATGCCCTCTCGGGTAAAGTGGCCGGTGTGAGCGTTGCAGGCAACGCCACAGGCTCAATGGGAACCTCGCGCGTGGTTATTCGCGGTAACTCGTCCATGACGGGCAACAACATGCCGCTGTACGTTGTAGACGGCGTTCCCTTTGACAATGCCAACCAAGGTTCGGCAGGCCAGTGGGGCGGAGCCGACATGGGCGACGGTCTGAGCAACCTCAACGCCGACGATATCGAGAGCATCCAGGTGCTCAAGGGTGCTGCCGCATCGGCCCTCTACGGCTTCCGCGGCGGTAACGGTGCCATCCTGATTACCACCAAGAGCGGCAAGAAGAACCAGCCCACGAGCGTAGAGGTGAACGAGAACCTAACCTTCAACACCATTTACGACTATCGCGACTGGCAGAAAAACTTCGGTCTTGGCCTCGAAGGCAACAAGCCTACTTCCGTGAATGCAGCCATCGAAGGCGAAAGCAACAGCTGGGGTGGGGCGCTGGACGGCTCGGAGGCCGTTAACTTCCTGGGCAACAAGTATGCCTACTCCTATGTAGACAACTGGAAGAACTTCTACCGCACGGGCATCACCACCAATACCTCTGCCTCTATCAGCGGCTCTTCCGACAAGGTGGTGTATCGCTTCGGCGCTTCTTATAATAAGGAGAAGAGCATCCTGCCCAATGCAGGCAACCGCCAGGTGGGCCTGAACATGAACACCACTTACCAGATATTCAAGAACCTCTCGGCCATCGTAACGGCCAACTACGTGTTCGACAAGTCGAACGGACGTTCCAACCTTTCCGACGGTAACGGCAATACAAATGCCTCGCTCATCTACCGCGGCAACTCTTTTGATGTGCGCTGGCTCGAAGGAACCTCACGCGGCTGGGGCACAAAGCTCGACGGCGGCGAGATGATAGGCGGCAACAACGTGTACTTCAACAACCCTTACTGGCTGCAGTACCGCAAGACCAACGACATGGACCGTAATCGCCTGACGGGCTCCGTAACCCTGAAGTGGGACATTACCGACTGGCTCTACCTGCAGGGAGCCGTGCAGCGCGACGGCTACAACATCGAGTTCAAGCAGGTGCAGCCCATAGGCGCAGCTGCCGACCCGAACGGATGGCTCACTGAATACGAAAAGAACTTCCACGAAACCAACTACAACTTCCTGCTTGGTTTCAGCAAGCAGTTCGGCGACTGGAACGTTTCGGCAACCTTCGGCGGCAACAAGCTCAACAATATCTATAAGATTTACTACACTTCCAACGGTGGTCGCCCGTTCACGGTTGATGGCCTCTGGTCAGTCAACAACATCACCGCAGCAGGCCAGTCGCCGCAGAAAGTGGTTTCCCGCTTCCAGGTCAACTCGCTTTACGGCACCTTCGACCTCGGCTGGAAGAACCAACTCTTCCTCAATCTCACGGGCCGCAACGACTGGTTCTCTACCTTGGCAGATGACAGCAACAGCTACTTCTACCCCTCGGCAACCCTCTCCTGGGTGTTTACTGATACCTTCCGCGAGCAGCTGCCCAAGTGGTTCGACTTCGGTAAAGTACGCTTAGGCTACGCTTTCGCATCAAATGGAACGGAGGCATACCAGAACTTGCTGCGCTACAAACTGCGCAACTACACGGTCAACGGGCAGCAAACGGCAACGCAGAACAATGACGACCGCTTCCCCAACCCGGCCCTGAAGCCTGTTCACATCTCGGAGTTTGAGGTTGGTCTGAACCTCTCTTTCCTGAACAGCAGGCTGAACTTCGACCTCGCCTACTATGTTAAGAACACGAAGGACGATATCGTTTACGTTTCCACATCATCGGCTTCGGGCTTCGGTTCGTCCGTTGAAAACATCGGCGAGCTGCGGAACAGCGGCTTCGAGTTCATGGTCGACGCCTATCCTGTACGCAACCAGGACTTCTCCTGGAACACAACGCTGAACTTTGCCTACAACAACAGTGAGGTGAAAAACCTCGGTGCCGGCACCAAACGCATATCAGTTGTGGGCGGGCAGTCGCGTAACGGCAACGTTGGTATCTATCAGGTAGTGGGCGAACCCTATGCAGAAATCATCGGTGCACGCTACAAACGCAACGAAGCCGGCCAGCTCCTGCTCAAGAAAGGACTGCCACAGGCCGGCGACCAGGAAGTCTTGGGCAATGCCGTTTATAAGTGGACGAGCGGCTGGAAGAACACTTTCACGTACAAGAACTTCATGCTCTCCTTCATGCTCGATGCCAAGTTCGGCGCTAAGTTGTTCTCCGGAACCAACTACCAGCTGTACTACTACGGCATGCACAAGAACACCCTGGAGGGCCGTACGGCCCAGAACCCGGCCGGTTCCATCGTTGCCGTGGGCATTGACGAGGCTACCAAGCAGGCCAACACCACTGCTGTGAGCGCCCAGTCCTACTACCGCGCCATCTGCGATGCCAACATTGCAGAGGAGTTTGTGTACAGTGCCGACTTCATCAAGCTGCGTGAACTCTCGCTTGGTTACACCTTCCCCAAGGCCATGCTGGAACCACTGAAGGTGGTAAAGGGATTGAGCGTATCCGTGGTTGCACGTAACCTGTGGACCATCATGAAGCATACACCGAACATCGACCCCGAATCTGCTATCAACGCTACCAATGCCCAGGGCTTGGAGTTGAATGGTTATCCGGCCACGCGCAACATCGGTTTCAATGTGAATGTGAAGTTCTAAACTTTTAAAAGGCTACAACAATGAAAAAGATAAAATATATATTACTGGCTTCCGTGGTTGCACTTGGTATGACAAGCTGTAACGATTTCGGCGATATCAATATCGACCCGGAGAATTTGAACGAAACAAATGTACCCTACGCGATGGTGTTCTCCAACGCACAACACCAGGCTCTGGGGTCTGACTGGGATATGTGGCGCACCGGATGTATCTACTCTGCCGAGTGGACTCAGCAGCTTTCGTCCATCGACTGGTGGCACTATTACGCCCGCTACGAGTGGAGCGACGGCTATTCCGGCTCTTTCTGGGACACTTTCAACGGCGATCGCGGAGCCGTGCGCGACGTAACCACCTGCTACGACCTGTGGAAGGAAGACCCCGAAAGGCAAGCGGACTACAACATGGCCCGCGTGATGCGCATCTATATGATGGCCAAGATGTCCGACCTCTACGGCGACATTCCCTACTCGGAGGCAGGCCGTCCGAAGCTCACAAACTATCCCAAGTACGACAAGCAGGAAGATATTTACACCTCGATGCTGGCCGAACTGCAGGAAGCCCAGGCCAATCTGGCCTCCGGGCAGTCAGCACTTGGCGCTCACGACCTGTACTACCAGGGCGATGTAGCCAAGTGGAAGAAGTTTGCCAACTCGCTTATGCTGCGCCTCGCCATGCGACTGGTGAAGGTTAACCCAACGCTGGCCAAGCAGTATGCGGCGCAGGCAGTGGCTAACGGCGTGATGACTTCCAATGCCGATAACTGCAAACTGGACCACGTGGGAGGCAAGACAACCAACGATTCGTCGGAACCTTTCGCCAAGATTAACGCCCACGAGGACCGCGAGTTCTACCTTGCCAAGACCTTTGTAGACATGTTGAAGTCTACGAAAGATGCCCGTCTGTGCCTCATAGGCACCGTGGCACCCACACAGGACGGCAAGCAGTACACCGACGTACAGAAGAACAGCGACGGCCTCTGGACAACTGCCGACTACGGCAACATGAGCTACGCGGCGCAAGATGGCATGCCCGTGGGCGGATACAGCAACACCGGCAGCAGCCAGTACTTCGTGGGCAAGGTTGACAATCGCTTCAACAACGCCGACTTCCTGGCCAAATACGGCGCCTACTTCTCGTCGCCCAACCGCTGCACCTATGCCGACCCCGAGGCTCCCACCTTCGTGGTAACCTACGCCCAGACCTGCTTCCTGATGGCTGAAGCTGCCCAGCGCGGCTACATCTCGGGCGATGCAGCCACCTACTACAACAACGGTGTGAAGGCTGCCTTTGAGCAGTATGCCCAGTTCCCCGACTATGCAGCTGCGCTCTCGGCCCTCAATGCCGACGCTACAGTTGGCCTCGGCTCGGGTGCTACGCTGGCCCAGTACGCCGATGCCTATCTGAAGGCCAACCCGTTCAACGCCGCCAAGGCGCTGGAGCAGATAAACACGCAGTATTACATCAATACCTTCGGCGACCCGCACGAGGTGTTTGCCAACTGGCGCCGCTCCGGTTTCCCGGCTCTGCAGCCTGCTGCCATGGCCAAGCTCGACGGCCAGTGCGCTACCGATGGCTCCATCCCACGCCGTTTCCGCTACCCCACAAGGGAGTCGCAGGTAAACAAGGAGCATTATGATGCTGCCGTTGCCAACATGGGAGGCGACACCTTCAGCACCCGCGTGTGGTGGGACAAGCAATAACTGAACCGCCGATGCAGCTGCATCGCAGGTTTCCATAAAAGCCAAGGGCTCCACGCACAGACAGCGTGGAGCCCTTGTTGCGTTGATGGGTGGTTGATACGGGAGGCTTGCTTGTTGTTACCCGCGGTGCAAATGGCACCTGTTTTGGGCGTTGAAGGATAGAGTCAGGAACTTTTGACAGGTGTCGCACGATTATTCGACAAGTGTCACACAATCGTGCGACAGGTGTCGAAAGTTGGTGAAAGGCATCTTTTGCACCCCTTCGGGCAGTTTTCAGGCAGCCGAAAGGAATGGTTGCAGATGATTGCCGCATGGCTGCCGCAGCGTGCCCGGAGCCGAGTACGGGGCCCGGGTTACAGGTTCAACCTGTAACCTACGGAGATGGTGAAGGCCTTGTTTTTTACCTTGAGGTCGTCGGAAAGTTTGTCGATGTTCGTCAGTCCGATGTTGTAGCGTGCATCTATCACCACGTGCTCGTACTCGTACGAGAGGCCCAGCGGGATGGCTACGTCCGTCTTGCGGTACATCTCCTTTACATCTGTCTTGATATCCTGCGTCTCTCCGTAGGTTTTCTCGCCCGTATCAGGGTCCGCGGTGTAATGAGTTTCCTCGTGGCTTGTGCGTGCGTTGGTGAGCACAGCCAGCTGTACGCCGGCCTTTACGGCCAGTCCGCGGGCTATGTAGTAGTTAACCAAGAGCGGAAACTGCACGTAGCCGAGGTTGGTTCTCATGGCAGCAATGCCGGTGTAAGTGTTCGGATTGCCGCCCTCGTTGATACTGAAGTTGGCATAACGGCAGCCTTGGGTGGTGTAGAAGGCACCGAGCGAAACGCTCAGAGCGGGCAGGGCCTGGTACTCCACTTCGGCTCCGGCGGTGAAACCGGCCTTGAACTTGGAGTCCAGTTTCTCGTTTACGTCAATGTAAAGTTCGTTGTCGGTCAGGTTGGCAAGGCTTACGCCAACTTTTGGTGTTACGGAGAAGGTGCCCGTGGGAGCCTGAGCCGAGGCGGCCGAGGTGTAGGCCAGCAGCAGGATGGTAAAGAGTTTATGTTTCATGTTGATGCGTTTTTTAGCATAACGTATCACTCTCCGTTTTATTGCCGGGCGGCTCCACCTTATTTATATAAGTGCAGGCGGAAGACCGGAGGGCTGCCAGGGTGCCGCCGGCAGCGGTGAGCGGTCGCGCTGGGGCTGCGGAACGGGCAGTTTAAACATATTTAACCAAAAAGTGAGAGCAACAAGTTGCAGGCTGCAAAAAATGTTTTAACTTTGCCGATGAAGCACAAGCCAACAGCTTGATGCGCCCTTACTAAACATAAACTTGTGACTTAACGCGAACGCACTACTGTAACCTCAGTGGCGTCATGGCGCCGAAACATTAAGCAACTGCAACCAATAGGAGATATTCACCCTAATAATAACTTAAAAACCTATGAGCAAAGAAGAAAAGAAAATCAAGAAAGCGATGAGCTATTCGCTTTTACTTCTCTCTGCATGTACAATGACTTTTGCTGCTCCTGCGTTTGCCGGAAACGGAACGGGCAAGGCAAAGTTGGCAGGCCTGGAGGCCGTGCAGCAGGGAAACAACATCGTGGTAACGGTGGTAGACGGCAACAATGAGCCCGTTATCGGTGCCAGCGTGCTGGTGGTTTCGACCAAGGCAGGCGGCGCTACCGACGTCGACGGCCGCTGTACCGTGCAGGCCCGGCCCGGCGACAAGCTGCAAGTTTCTTACATCGGGTTCAAGACCCAGACCGTTACTGTGGGCAATGGCTCCACGCTGCAGATAACACTGACCGAGGACCGCGCCGTACTCGACGAGGTGGTTGTTGTGGGTTACGGCACCATGCGCAAGTCGGACGTAACGGGATCTATCTCCGTTGCCAAGGGCGAAGACATGCTCAAGGCCCAGAACTTCTCGGCTTTGGACAACCTGCGCGGTAAGGCTGCCGGCGTAAACGTGTTCTCCAACTCCGACGACATCGCAACTTCTACGCCTCGTGTCATCATCCGCGGCATGGCAACCATCAACGCCAGCTCCGACCCTCTGTATGTAGTAGACGGCGTGGTGATGAACAACTTCGCACTCGTTAACCCCAACGACATCGAGTCGATGGAGGTTCTCAAGGACGCTTCGGCCACCGCCATCTACGGTGCCCGTGGTGCCAACGGCGTTATCATGGTAACAACCAAGCGCGGACTCAAGGGCGAAACGGGCACGAAGATAAGCTACCAGGGCTCCGTAAGCCTGCGCCACATGGCCCGCAAGATGGATGTGCTGAACGCGCAGGAATGGTGCGAGGCCTGGATGAAGGGACTGGAGAACGAAAACAAGTACAACGGCACCAGCTGGTCGCTCAACCGCACCGACTGGTTTACGGACAGCAGGTACTTTGACAGTCAGGGTAATCCGCTCTACGACACCGACTGGCAGGACGAAGCTACCCGTACCTCCATCTCTCACAACCATCAGATTAACATCCAGCAGTCGGGTAAGAGCTCGTCGGTGGGTGCCTTCCTCAACTACTCTGACTATGAAGGCATCATGAAGAACACATGGAACAAGCGCGTGAGTGCCAAGATGGCCTACGACGCCAACCCCACCTCATGGCTCACAACGAACGTGAACCTGATGGTGAACCACATGTGGGGCCGCTTTACCGACGCCTTCGGAGGCGGACAGGAGGCCCGTCGTACGATGATAGAGATGCTGCCCTGGCTTCCGCTTCGCGAACCCGACACGGGCAACTACACCACGTCGGCTTCTCCGGGTGCCATGACGGACCGCTTCGGTTTTGAGGGAATGTCGAACCCGGTGATGATTCTGGAACTGCAGAAGCGCCTGTATTACAACACTCAGATATTCGGTAACGGAGCCCTTACGTTCCATCTGCTGCCCGGACTCGACCTCAAGACGCAGCTCGGTATCGACTGGCACGGCATCGACAGCCGCCGTTACGCCTCCACGACGCTGAACAACATCTCCATGCCTAACGGCCGCGCAGAGAGCTCACACCGCTCTAACCTCTACTGGCAGGAGGAAACCTACCTCACGTACAACAAGACTCTGGAGCAGCACAGGCTCAATGCCATGCTCGGTTTGTCGTGGACCGGCTTCACTTCTCGTTCCAACGGATCCGTTACCGAGGGCTTCCCCGATGACTTCTACGAGGACAATAACATGAGCGTAGGCACTAACCCGGAGTCGCCCACGTCGAATGTCGACAAGTGGACCATGAACTCCTACTTCCTCCGTTTGGCCTATACGCTCAAGGATCGCTACTCGGCAACCGTGACGGGCCGTATCGACGGCTCCTCCAAGTTCGGTGAAAACAACAAGTATGCGTTCTTCCCATCGGCCGGTCTGGCATGGATTGTGTCCGAAGAAGACTTCATGAAGCCCGTTACCTGGATAAGTAACCTGAAGCTGCACACCAGCTACGGCCTGACCGGTAACTCCGAAATAGGAACCTACAACTCACTGGCAAAGACCAGCGCAGGCACCTTGCTGCTCGACGGTTCGCGTGCTTCGTATCTCTACCTGAGCTCAATGATGAACAAGGACCTGAAGTGGGAGAAGACCGGACAGTTTGATATCGGCTTCGAACTCGGCCTCTTCCAGAACCGTCTGAACTTCGATGTATCCTATTACTACAAGAAAACAACCGACCTGTTGCTTAACTGTCCCGTCCCTCATTCTACCGGTTTCCAGACTCAGTTCAAGAATATAGGCTCGGTGAAGAACTCCGGTCTCGACATGATGGTTACCGCTTATCCGGTACGCACCAGTGATCTGACCTGGCAAACCTCACTCAACCTGAACTACAACAAGAACAAGATACTGCACTTGGGAGACAACGATGAGGACATTGAACTCCTGGGTTGGGTAGGCGGATCGGAAGCTATTCTGCGCGTAGGTGAGAGCATGGGCAGCTTCTACGGCTACAAGCGCTATGGCGTTTGGACAACAGAAGACTACCAGGCAGGCAAGTGCGAGCTCAAACAAGTGGGCCGTCCGAACCGTTCGGAGAACAAGATGATACTCGGAAAGGGACTTCCTGACTGGACGGGCGACTTCAGCAACACGCTCAGTTACAAGAACTGGGACCTGACAATGGACTGGCAGTTCGTTTGGGGAGTTGAGACCATGCAGCAGTTCTACCATCCCACCTACGACCGTTTTGGCATTACGAACGGTTTAACCAACATTCTTTACGACGCATACGACGGCACCAACCCCGGTACCATGGAGCAGATGATTCGTTTAGCCAACTCTAACCACGCCGGACAGGACACCACCGTCGACTCTTCTTGGATTTCCGACGGTTCTTACCTGCGCCTCAACATGCTGCAGTTGGGTTACACTTTCAAGCCCGAACTTTGCAAGAGCATTGGTCTGCAGGCACTTCGGCTCTACGTGAGTGGCAGCAACTTGCTGCTTTTATGCTCCAAGGACTTCAACGGCTACGACCCGGAATCGACCTCACAGGGCAGCCAGTTCGGCCAAAACATGACCTTCTACTCTTATCCGAGGTCAAGAACATTCACCTTAGGTGTGAACGTAACCTTTTAATTAAACATCGACTACCAACAGAAAAGAATGTAAGATATGAAAAAGATATTTATATTTGCGGCTTGTGCAGGCCTGCTTCTGTCTTCCTGCAACGATTTCCTGAAAGAAGAGACGGACTCCATTCTGACCGGGAAAGACTTCAACAAGACCGACAATCATTTCCTTGGACAGGTGAACTACCTGTACCGCAACGGCTCCATCGAGGAGTATTCCAGCGCCGGCAGTGCGTACATAGGCCCGTTTGCTTCAGTTACGGCCATGCTGACCGGTTACTTCCGCAATTCCTATGAGGGCCAGGAGAACGTCTGCCAGTATGCGCGCGAACTGGAAAGGCAAGGTCAGACGAACAACGTATCGGGCACCATGGACGGCGTTTGGGACAACTGCTACGATGCCATCAACGTAGCAAACAGCGTGATAAACAACATCGCGAATCCTGAAGTTGCCGTCGTTGCGGCCAACAAGGAGCAATACATAGCCGAGGCAAAGTTCTTCCGCGCCCAGAACTACTTCTATTTGGTCAAGACTTTCGGTGATGTGCCCCTCTCTATGACGGCCTATTCCAGTGCCGATGACGACATGATGCTGCCCCGCACGGCCAAGGCAGAGGTGATGAAGCAGGTTGTACAGGACCTGAAGGATGCCGTCAGCGTGCTCAAGGCCGACACCTGGCAGAACGCCAAGCACCGTATTACGAAGTACGTGGCCGAGATGGCGCTCACCGATGTGTACATGTACCAGGGCGACTATACCAATGCGGCGGCCATGGCACAGGACATCATCAACTCCGGTAAGTACCAATTGACCGAGAACTCGGACCGTACACTCGGCAGCGCGTACAATAAACTGCGCACGACCGACGACCTTCCGGAGGTCATCTACGCCCAGGAGTTCGACAACACCATAGCTACCAGCGGCTGGTGGCCCACCTACGCCTTCACTTCTTCGGCTACCGGTACCTTCAACAAGTACGCCATCACCGAGCGAGTGTTCGGTCCTTACGGCCGTTACCTCAACATCTACACGGCCGATGACCTGCGCGGACAGGAGAAGCAGTTCTTTGCCACATCCTATACCAACGTGAACTACGAGAAGGACGGCAAGAAGGAGCCCAAGACATGGACCATGCCGACGCAGCAGGGAGTGGCCAATACCGACCCCGCTTACTATGACCAGATAGGCTGCTGGTACTACTTTGACCAGAATGCCATGGAGATTACGGGCCGTGGAACCAAGGACTGGAACATCTACCGCTATGCAGAAACGCTGCTCGATGCTGCCGAGGCCATTGCCCAGACCACAGGAGTAACGGCCGAGGCTGCCGGCTATCTGGCCCAAGTACAGAGCCGCGCACTCGGCAAAAGCGTAGCACAGCTCACCTCGTCGCTGCAGAGTCTCTCCAAGCAAGCCTTCATCGAGGCCTGCTGGACCGAGCGCCTGCGCGAGTTCCCGCTGGAGTTCAAGATTTGGGACGACTGCGTGCGCACGGGCAAGTTCCCCGTTATCGACACCGCCATGCACAGCGGCAAGGTTACCTATGTTGACCTCATCGGGGCTACCAACGGCTCCGGCGCTGTCTTCAAGCAGACCGATTTGCTCTGGCCTATATCTCTGAATGAGATTCAGCGCAACCCTAACCTGACCCAGAACGAGGGCTACCAGAAGAGCAACAGCGGCAGCTGACAGATTGCCAAACAGGCATGAGAGGGGATGGGGACGGTTTTCCCATCTCCTCTTTGCCGATTTTGGCTCTGCCGATATCATTCACAAAAGACTTAAATCAACAGTAAACATGAGAATAATCAGACTTTCCGTCGCTCTCGGCATCATCTTGGCAGCGTTTTCCATGAACGTACAAGCACAGCATGACAATGCCGCCAGCGTCGACCCCTTTATCGGTTCAGGCGGCCACGGGCACGTGTTCGTGGGTGCCAACGTGCCCTTTGGAGCCGTTCAGCTTGGCCCCATGAACATCTTCAAGGGCTGGGACTGGTGCTCCGGCTATCATTACAGCGACAGCATCATCATCGGTTTCAGCCATACTCACCTGAGCGGAACCGGCTGCGCTGACCTTGGAGACGTCAGCTTCATGCCTTACTCGGGCACGCTGCGTACCGCCACCGGCCGGCAGGACAACATCCAGGGCGCTGCTTCTTCCTATTACGACCATGAGCACGAGCAGGCTGCGCCCGGCTATTACCAGGTAGACCTGAAGAATGGCGTAAAGGTCGAGCTTACTGCTACCGACCGCGTGGGCATGCACCACTATCAGTACACCGCTGCGGGAACTCCGCGCGTGCTGATTGACTTGGCCAACGGCATTGACAGCAAGACCTACGAGTCGTATGTGCAGCGAGTTGACGACTACACCGTGCAGGGTTACCGCTTCGTACACGGCTGGGCGCCCACCCACAAGGTGTTTTTCTACGCCAAGTTCAGCAAGCCCGTAAAGAGCCTCGACACCTTCCTGGGCGACGACAGGATTGGCCACGACGAACTGCAGGGCCGCAACGTCAAGAGCGTGGCATCCTTTGCCGACGATGTAAAGGATGTTCTCGTAAAGGTGGCCATCTCGTCCGTGAGCTGCACCAACGCCAAGATGAACATGGAGCAGGAACTTCCGGGCTGGGATTTTGCCGCTACCCACAAGGCTGCCGCAGACAAGTGGAACCGGCAACTGGGTGTTGTCGACATCCAGGGCGCATCCGAATCGGAGCGTAAAGTGTTCTACACGGCCCTTTACCACATGTTCATTGCCCCCACCCAGTACTGCGATGTCAACGGCGACTTCCGCGGAATGGACGACAAAATCTACACGAACAACAAGTTCAGGAACTACACCACCTTCTCTCTCTGGGACACCTACCGCACGCTCCATCCGCTTTTCACCGTCCTGGTTGCCGACAAGATAGACGACATGATGAACTCCATGCTGAGCATCTACGACCAAAACGGCAAGCTGCCCATCTGGCCCTTGCTCTCTGGCGAGACCAACTGTATGCCCGGTTACAGCAGTGTGCCGGTTCTGGCCGATGCCTATCTGAAGGGTTTCCGCGGCTTCGATGCCACCAAGGCAGTCAATGCCATGATTGCAACAGGCACCTACGACAAGCAGAACGGTGTGCCCGAGTTCATGCGCTACGGCTATATACCGGCCGACAAGAAGCGCGAGGCCACTTCCATTAACCTCGAATATGCCGCCGACGACCGCGGTACAGCCCTCATGGCCAAGCGTATGGGGCGCACGGAAGACTACCAGACGTTCCTCAAACGCAGCAATTCCTACCAGTTGCTCTTCGATACCAAAATCAACAAAATACACCCCAAGATGGCCGACGGCAGCTGGTACGAGCCCTACAACCCCTTCCTCGCCAACCACCGCGATGGCGTTGGAGACTTTACGGAGGGCAATGGATGGCAGTACACCTTCATGGTTCCGCAGGATCCCGAGGGCCTGATAGCCTGCCACGGCGGCGATGCAGCCTTTGTGAAGAACCTCGACAGCCTCTTCGTAGCCGAGGGTGACCTGGGCGAGGGAGCACCACCCGACGTATCGGGCATGGTGGGCCAGTACGCCCAAGGCAACGAGCCCAACCACCACATACCGTATCTGTACGCCTACGCCGGTGCTCAGTACAAGACGGCAGCCTGCGTACGGGCTCTGCAGAAGCAGTTTTACGTGGCCCAGCCCGATGGCTATGCAGGCAACGAAGACTGCGGTCAGATGTCTGCCTGGTACGTATCATCGGCCTTGGGCCTGTATCAGGTCAACCCGTCCAACGGCGTTTACGTCTTCGGCAGTCCGTCGTTCGCCCGCGCAACGGTCAACCTGCCCGGCGGAAAGAAGTTCACCGTGGTTGCCCACAACAACAGCGACCGCAACGTGTACATACAGAGCGCCCGCCTCAACGGCCGCAAGTACACCCGCAGCTACGTGACCTATCAGGACATCATGCGCGGTGGAACGCTGGAATTCGTAATGGGTCCGGAGCCCAACAGGCACTTCGGCGCCGCCAAGAAGGACCGCCCGGTAAGTGCGCGTTAATCCTGCAGCGGCTGCAACAGCCCTTTTCAGCCTCTTCTCCGATGATGGAGAAGGGGCTTTTTCTTTACTTGCAGGCGCCGAAAAATCCCTCTCCTTATTCTTTACAAACGCCCCTTCAGGTTTTGCGTGTAGCCTGCGAGGCGGCCGGTAGGCTGCAAATACGCGCTAAAAACGACGTTTGTTAATTTACTGATAATCAGAGCGTTGGGTTTTGAAGGATGATTTCGGAGGGCTTGAACGATGCTTTCAGCACGCCAAAGGCTATGTTTTTCGGCCCAAAGAGTTATGCTTTTGGCCCCTTGAAGCTATCCTTCAGGCTCTTTAAAGCATAGCTTCGGGACTCCTGAAGCATAGCTTTATGCAGGCAGAAGATGGTTTTCAGTGCTCAAGGAGCATGTTTCCGGCTTTTCCGTTTGCTGTTTCGCGTAAAACCGATGCACGTTTTTCAGGCATGATTTCTTGACATTCTGCCCATCTGCTGCTATCGTTCGAGCCGTGTGATGTCTGTCGGTTCGGTCGGCGAAAACGGCCGGCATCGCAACTGCTGCCGGCAAAAAGAGGGCCGAATGATTGCCTGTTTGCGCGGAATTTGCTAAATTTGCGGTGGCTAACGGCCGCAGACATGGAAACGACAAATGCCAACACCTACAAACTAAAATGACGAACAACGAAATGAGAACAAGCAATTACGACAAGTTTCCCTACACTCCGGTGGCGGGAACAATGTGCTCCGGCTGGCCGGAGATACTGGGCAGGCTCGCTGAAGCCATGCAGCCGCACGGCCAGAACTGCGTGGCGGCGGTGGAATGTTACCAGGGGGTGCTGCACACAGAGCTGGCGGCACAGCTGCGAACGCTGCCCGGCGTGACCTTCATCAACACGAACGACCTTTTTAAACCTGCAGAGGAGACGGAGCGCATGACGCATCCGTGGGTTACCGACGACCGCCTCTTCGGCCGCAGAGCCAGCTTCTCGTACGCCGATTTCCTGTGTCCGGAGCGGGTGGAGGCCTGCCGGCAACAGATTGAGCAGGCCCGCGGGCCCGTGTTGGTGTACGGTCACGGCGCGGCCGAGGTGGTCAGCCGGCCCTCAATCCTTGTCTATGCAGACATGCCCCGGTGGGAGATACAGCAGCGGGAGCGCCGCCACATCATCGACGGACTTGGCGTCCGTAACCGCGAGGAGATGCCGAGCAAGCAGTACAAGCGTGGCTATTTCGTGGATTGGATTGTGTGCGACAATCTTAAAAAGCGGCTGATGGAGCGCGTAGACTTCTGGCTCGACACCACCATCGAGGGCCATCCGAAGATGATTTCGGGTGCTACCATGCTCCAAGGGTTGGCACTCACGGCCCGCAGACCGTTCCGCGTGGTGCCCTTCTTCGACCCTGCGCCGTGGGGCGGGCAATGGATGAAGCGCGTGTGCGGCCTCGACCCCGCGCAGCAGAACTACGGTTGGTGCTTCGATTGCGTGCCCGAGGAGAACAGTCTCATGCTGCAGGTGGACGGTCAACTGTTTGAGATGCCGGCCAACAACCTCGTGTTCAGTCAGACGAGAGCTCTGCTCGGAGGCTCCGTGGAGGCCCGTTTCGGGCAGGATTTCCCCATCCGCTTCGACTTCCTTGACACCATCGGCGGCGGCAACTTGAGCCTGCAGGTGCACCCGACTACGCAGTACATACGCGATACTTTCGGCATCTGGTACACTCAGGACGAAAGTTATTACCTGCTGGATGCCGAGGATGGGGCGACTGTTTTCCTTGGATTGAAGGACGGAGTGGACTCATCAGAGATGATTTCGGCCCTGGAAGAGGCGCAGAATACGGGCGGCGAGTTCGATGTAAAGCGCTACGTGAACCAGTGGCCGGCCAAGAAACACGACCACTTCCTCATCCCCGCGGGCACCATTCACTGCTCCGGAGCCGGCGCCATGGTGCTCGAAATCAGCGCAACGCCCAGCATCTTCACCTTCAAGCTGTACGACTGGGGGCGCCTGGGGCTTGACGGACTGCCCCGACCCATCAACATCGGCCACGGCGCACACGTCATCCAGTGGGAGCGCAACACCGGCTTTACGCGCAAGAACCTCGTGAACCACGTTGAAACCGTGGCCCGGGGCGACGGCTGGAAGGAAGAACGCACCGGCCTGCACGAGAACGAATTCATCGAAACCCGGCGTCACTGGTTCACCAAACCGGTGGAGCACCACACCTGTGGAGGCGTTAACGTGCTCAATCTCGTTGAGGGCGACGAGGCTGTAGTTGAGAGTCAGTCGGGTGCCTTCGAGCCTTTCGTGGTGCATTATGCCGAGACCTTCATCGTTCCGGCTGCCGTAGGGCGCTACACCATCCGTCCTTACGGCCGCTCGGAGGGGCGGCAGTGCGGAACCATCAAGGCCTATGTGCGGTTCAGACAATAACCTGTAAAACCTGAAAATATGAATTTTGAAAATGACAAACGTGTCATTCTGACACTCGATGCGGGTGGAACAAACTTCGTGTTCACCGCCATGCAGGGTGGCCGGGAGATAGTGGAACCGTTCTCCTTGCCGTCCCGGGCCGACAATCTGGAGGCTTGCCTGGGCCAGCTTGTTACCGGTTTCGGCCGTGTAAGAGAGCAAGTGCCCGTTCTGCCTTCGGCCATCAGCTTCGCTTTCCCGGGCCCGGCAGACTACGAAAACGGCATTATCGGCGACCTGCCCAACTTCCCCTCCTTCCGCGGAGGCATCCCCCTGGGGCCTTTCCTGAAGCGGAAATTCGGCATTCCCGTATTCATCAACAACGACGGAAGCCTCTTTGCATACGGCGAGGCCATGGCAGGAGCACTGCCGGAGGTGAACCGTAGGCTGGCCGAAGCCGGCAGTCCGAAGCGTTACAGGAACCTGTTGGGCATCACGTTCGGCACGGGTTTCGGCGCCGGAGTGGTGACTGGAGGCGAGCTTCTCTTAGGAGATAACGGCGTGGGAGGCGACATCTGGTGCTTCCGCAACAAGAAGTATCGCGACTGCATTGCCGAGGAGGGCGTCTCCATACGTGCCGTGAAGCGCGTGTACCGTGAGCTCTCCGGCGACCGGACCGACCTTACGCCGAAGGAGATAGCCGACATCTGCAACGGCAAACGTCCCGGCGACCAGGCTGCGGCACGGCAGGCATTCGCCGAACTGGGTGAAGTTGCCGGCGATGCTATTGCCATGGCAGACACCATAGTGGATGGTTTGGTGGTGATAGGGGGCGGCGTTGCCCACAGCTCCGACCTCATTTTCCCGTCTCTGGTGGCCGAGATGAACAGCAAGCTCAAGATGTTCAGCGGCGACGAAGTGGGCCACATGCAGATGCGGGTCTACAATCTGGAAGACCCGGCACAGTTCGCCGACTTCGTGAAAGGCGGTGCCGTAAAAATCAATATACCCGGAACAGACGAGCAGGTAGACTACGATCCCGTTAAGCGAGTGGGCGTTGTACGCACCCGGATGGGTGCCAGTGCCGCCATATCCATGGGCGCCTACGTCTATGCTCTCAATCATTTGGGGTGATGGGTGATGGGTGTTGGAGCTTTAGGTGATGGGTGTTGGGTGGTAATTTGGGTGTTGGGTGATGGGTGATGGGTGTTAATGAAATGCCAGTTCCACTTGTTCCGACTTCAGAAAAGAAGACAGTTGGAACGTAGAAGATTATTTTCCGCAAAACAAACCATTAACACCCATCACCCAACACCTATCACCCGAACCTCCAACACCTATCACCCAACACCTAACACCCTATACAGGGTATACCAGATTGGCGTCGGTTATCTGCTCAAGAACCTCGGTCAGGAACTTTCTTGCTTCCCAGCGGGCCATCGGCAAGTCATGAAGAAGCCAGTTGCCGCAATCTTTTGGAGCCGCGCCGGGTATCTCTCCGTCGAACGCTGCAATGAAGCTGAAAGTCCGTTTCATCAGTTCAACGATGTCGCGGCTCTCCAGGTCGCCCCTTAACAGCAGGTAGTTGCCCGTCAGGCAGCCCATGGGGCCCCAGTAGATAACGCGGTCTTTCCACGCTGCATCATTGCGCAGAAAGGTTGCGGCCAGGTGTTCGATGGTGTGGATGGCACCGGGATGGAGCGCTGGCTCACGGTTCGGCTCCTTCATCCGGATATCGAACGTGGTGACGACCTCGCCACCCACCTCGTCTTTTCGGCTCACGTAGATGCCTCGGAGCAGCTTTTCGTGATTGATGGTAAATGATGGTATCTTGTTCATAATCATAAAATTAATTCGTAAACGGTTATGTCCCGGCCTCCCGTATCATAAACTCTGGAGGAACGACCGTGTGACATTGAAGCTGCCTTCTGCCATTCGGGCCCAGAAGTCGAAGTATTGGGCGGCCTTGTTGTCCTTGAGCGGCACGTCGCTGATGATGCGGAAGCTGATGAACGGCGTCTGGTAGAGGTGGCAGGTCTGGGCAATGGAGCAGCTCTCCATGTCGACTGCCACGGCATCGGGGAAGCGGCAGAGGATTTCCTGCATCTTCTCGCGGCTGTCAACGAACCACTCTCCCGACACCGTAAGCCCGCTCCTGATGGTTACGCCGCAACTTACGGCCAGCGCCTTGGCCACCAGTTCCTGCGGTGCATGGTAGCGGGCGGGCATGCCCATTATCTGCCCAAACTCCACCTCGGTGCCACAGTAGGCGTCGTGATACGTGCAGGCAGAAGCCACCACCACGTCGGTGGGGTTCAGAGTCGTGTCGGCCCCGCCTGCCACTCCGGTGGAGATAACCAGGTCGGGATGGTAGTTGTCTATCATCTCCACGGCTCCCACGGCCGAATTTACCTTGCCTATGCCGCATTGCTGCATGATGATTTGCTTGCCGCCGATGTCTCCTGTCACGAAGTTGCGGCCGTTGCGGCGCTCTGTGTGGCTCTGGTCAAGGAGGGTGCTCAGTTGGTTGAACTCCTTGTCCATGGCCACTATGATGCCTATTTTCTGTACATTCATGTGCTCGAAGGAATTTGCGGAGCCGAGGCCCCGCCTGTTGTTGATGATGCAAAGTTAAGCAAAAAAAGCCTCACGGCAAAGCATTGACACGGAAGATTAATGCCCCGCAGGGTGCAAAAACGCGGCAGCGGAGGTGCAAAAGGATGCTTTCGGGAACTTTCGACAGGTGTCGAACGATTGTGTGACAAGTGTCACATTCATGTTTGACACCTGTCGGAAGTTCCCGACCGATAGCTTCAGCATCCGCGTCTGCACCCTCCGGTCAGCTGCCTTTATGCCGGCAGTAACGCTGAAATAGCAACCGGCAAGCCGTGCAGGCTGTATTTCGTATCTCCATTTCTTTATTTTTTCGTTTTTATTGTCTATCTTTGCAGCATCATAACAACCTATACAGATGGACAGATTGAAGAAATATTGGCTGGATATCGCCGCTGTCGCGATGTTTGCAGTTATCTCTTTTGCTTATTTCATGCCAGCCGACATCGACGGGCGGATACTCTACCAGCACGATGCCTCGGCCGGCCGGGGCGCCGGACAGGAGCAGATGGAGTACCTGCAGCGTACCGGCAAGCGCACGCGGTGGACCAATTCGACCTTCAGCGGCATGCCTACATACCAGACGGCGCCCTCGTACACCAGTACCGACGGCCTGCAGAAGGTGATGAATGCCTATCACCTCTGGCTGCCCGACAATGTGTGGTACGTGTTTGCCTACCTGCTGGGCTTCTACATCCTGTTGCGTGCATTCGACTTCCGCAAGGAACTCGCCATCCTTGGTTCAGTCATCTGGGCCTTCTCCAGCTACTTCTTCATCATCATAGCTGCCGGCCACATCTGGAAAGTAATGGCCCTTGCATACCTTCCACCCATGATAGCAGGCGTGGTGATGGCCTACAGGGGCAAGTATCTGTGGGGCCTCATACTCACTGCGGTGTTTGCTGCCTTCGAGGTGAAGGCCAACCACGTGCAGATGACTTACTACTATCTGTTCATCATTCTCTTCATGGTCATAGCCTACTTGGCGCAGGCCGTCAGGGAAAAACAGCTCCGCCGCTTCTTTAAGGCCACGCTGGTTTGCGTGGCGGGTGCAGCCATCGGCGTTTGCATCAACATGAGTAACCTTTATCATACGTGGCAGTACGGGCAGGAAAGCATGCGCGGCAAGAGCGAACTGGTGAAGAAGAACGCCGCTAACCAGACAAATAGCGGACTGGACAGAGACTACATCACGCAGTGGAGTTATGGCATTGACGAGACGCTCACCTTGCTTGTACCCAACGCAAAGGGCGGCGCCTCGGTGCCGTTGAGCCACAACCAGACGGCCATGAAGAAGGCCGACGGCGAGCTGCAGCAGATGTTGCCGGGCCTGTACGACGGCATTCCGCAGTACTGGGGCACCCAACCGGGAACGAGCGGGCCGGTGTACGTGGGCGCTTTTGTCATGCTGCTGTTCGTCTTGAGCTTGTTTATTGTGAAGGGACCCATGAAGTGGTGCCTGCTGGCAGTTACGGTGCTGTCGGTTCTGTTGTCGTGGGGCAAGAACTTCATGCCCTTTACCGACTTCTTCATTGATTACATTCCGCTGTACTCCAAGTTCCGTACGGTGTCGTCCATCCTCGTCATTGCCGAGTTCACCATCCCGTTGCTGGCCATGATGGGGCTCAAGCGGATAGTCGACGAGCCTGATGTGCTGACTTTGAAAGCGAAGTGGCTCTACACCAGCTTGGCCCTTACGGCCGGTCTCTGCCTGCTCATGGGGTTGATGCCGGGCGCCTTCTTCGACTTCACCAACCCCCAGGAAGTGAGCATGTTCTCGCAGATACAGGGCATGACGCCCGACGTGCTCAACCGCATTACGGGCAACATAGCCGCCATGCGCGAAGCTATGTTCACCTCGGATTGCTGGCGCAGCTTCTGGATTATCGTCATCGGTACGCTCTTCCTGCTGCTTTACAAGGCGCGCAAGCTCAATGCCGTCATGATGACGGCAGGCATCACGGTGCTCTGCCTGTTCGACATGTGGCAGGTGAACAAGCGCTACCTGAACGATGACATGTTCGTGGAGAAGAGCCTCCGCGACCAACCGCAGCCCATGACGGCCACCGACCAGCAGATTCTGCGTGACAAGAGCCTCGACTACCGGGTGCTGAACCTGGCCTCGAACACCTTCAACGAGAACGAGACATCCTACTATCACAAGAGCATAGGGGGCTACCACGCAGCCAAGCTGCGCCGCTATCAGGAAATGATAGATGCCTACATAGGCCCCGAGATGCGCAAGATGATGCCCGCCATAGCCCAGGCCAACGGCGACATGACGCAGGTGCCGGGCGACAGCCTCTATCCGGTGCTCAACATGCTCAATACCAAGTACGTTATTCTACCGTTGCAACAAGGCCGCACGGTGCCCATTCAGAACCCTTATGCGTATGGCAACGCGTGGTTCGTGGATAAGATTACATACGTTGACAATGCCAACGAGGAGATAGAGAGCGTAGGAAAGATGAGCCTGCGGCACGAGGCCGTGGCCGACAGGAAGTTTGAACCGGAACTCGGGAGCATGCCCAAGCGCGAGGCGCCCGACATGAATGCCACCGTTGTACTGAAGCAGTACGAGCCCAATGAGCTCACTTACGAGGTCAACAGCACCGTAGGAGGAGTGGTGGTGTTCTCTGAAATCTACTATCCGGGATGGACCGCAACCGTCGACGGGCAACCAGCAGGCGTGGGACGAGTAAACTACATCCTCCGCGCCCTGCGCGTTAAGCCGGGCAAACACGAGGTAGTGCTCAGCTTCTTCCCCAAGAGCGTGGGCCGTACAGAGACCGTTGCCTACGTTGCCTACGCCGTGTTGGCGCTCATCATCGTGCTCGGTCTGCTCATGGAATGGTGCCGGCGCAAGCGCGGAACCGATACGGAAGCAAGGCAATCATGAAGAAGCTGCTGTCGCTGCCGCCCAATCTCGTGAGCTGTTTCCATGAGATTACGGGCTATGACGAGGCCGAATGGTTTTGCACCAACGACCCCGTGGGGCACAAGCTCGGCTCCGGCGGAGGCTCTGCCTGGCTGCTGCAATCGTGCTATGAGCAGGATGGAGGCGGGCTGTCGTTCGACGAATGGCTGCCTGCCGACCGCCGTTTGCTGCTGCATGCGGGCGGTCAGAGCCGCCGGTTGCCTGCTTACGCGCCGTCGGGCAAGGTGCTGACGCCCATTCCCGTGTTCCGTTGGGAGCGCGGGCAGCGGCTTTCGCAAGACTTGCTTTCGCTCCAGTTGCCCCTCTATGACCGCATCATGGCGGCTGCACCACGCAGTCTGCACACGATGATAGTGAGCGGCGACGTGTATATCCGTGCCACCGAGCCGCTGCAACCCATACCTGAGGCCGACGTGGTTTGCTACGGTCTCTGGCTTGACCCCGAGACGGCAAAGAACCACGGCGTGTTTGTATCGGCCTGCGAGTCGCCCTCCGTGCTGGAATGTATGTTGCAGAAGCCTTCCGTACAGGCGCTGGGAGAACTGCGGAAGTCACACTTCTACCTGACCGATATCGGCGTCTGGCTGCTTTCGGACAAGGCAGTGAAAGTGCTGATGAGGCACTCCGTGAGGGGCGGACAGGTGCAGAATTACGACCTCTACGGCCAGTTTGGCTGCTGTCTGGGCACCCATCCCACGCTGGATGATGCCGAGATACGCGAGCTCAAGGTAGCTGTGCTGCCCCTGCCGGGTGGAGAATTCTACCATTTCGGCACCTCGCACGAGCTCATTTCGTCAACTCTGGCCATCCAGAACCTGGTCAACGACCAGCGCGAAATCATGCACCATTCGCTCAAACCGCATCCTGCCATGTTCGTGCAGAATGCCGACGTGCGCATGAAAATAACGGAGGCAAACCGCAACCTGTGGATAGAGAACAGCTGTGTTGGCAGGTCGTGGACCGTAGCTCACGACGTTATCATTACCGGAGTGCCTGCAAACGACTGGACACTGACGGTGAACGCCGGGCAGTGTGTGGACCTAGTGCCGATAGGGGAGCATGCTTTTGCGGTGCGACCTTACGGCTACAACGATGCTTTTCGCGGCCCGTTGCTGGGCGATACCCTGTATCTGGGCCGCCCGTTTGCGGACTGGGCGGCCGAAAGAGGCATCGACTGCGAGGGCATAGAGGGAAAAGAAGACCTGCAATCGGCCCGCATTTTTCCCGTTGTGGCTAATGTGGAAGAGGCCGAAAGCGTGCTGCGCTTCATGCTCAACGAACCTGACAACGAAGCCGGTCGCGAACTCTGGCTGAACAGCAGCAGGCTGAGTGCCGACGAGATAAGTGCCCGGGCCAACCTGCGAAGGCTCACTGAACAGCGCTGCCGCTTCCGGGCAGCCAATTGGCCGGCACTGGCCAGGAACCACGAACACAGCGTTTTTTACCAAGTGGACTTATCGGACGCGGCTCGGGAGTTTGCTTCCATGAATATTCCTGCACCCGACCCGTTGCCTGAAACACTGCCACTGATGACGCGTATCCACGATGCCATGTTCCGTTCGGAGCTGCAACGGCTGCGTGGAGAGGCATCAGCAGAGAGCGAGCAACAGGCATTCAACTTGCTGGCTCACGGCCTCACGGCTCCCGTTCTGTCCGATAAGCAAAGCCCGAAGATGAACATCTACCGCGATCAAATAGTGTGGGGACGCAGTCCGGTGCGCATAGATATAGCCGGAGGATGGACAGATACGCCCCCTTACTGCCTGATGGAAGGCGGCAATGTCATTAATCTGGCCATCGAACTCAATGGTCAACAGCCCATTCAAACGTACGTGAAGCCTTGCCCGAAGCCGCACATCATCCTGCGAAGTATAGACCTCGGTGCCGCCGAAACGGTGACTACGTTCGAACAACTGGCTGACTTTAACCACGTGGGCAGCCCGTTCTCCATCCCCAAGGCAGCCTTGGCGCTGGCCGGTTTCGTACCTGCTTACTCGCAGGAGAGCTTCAGGAGCTTGGACGAACAGCTGCAGTCGTTCGGCTGCGGCATTGAGCTGACGCTTCTCTCGGCCATTCCCGCCGGCTCCGGATTGGGCACCAGCAGCATCTTGGCGGCAAATGTATTGGGCGCGCTGAATGACTTCTGCGGCCTGAACTGGGACAAGAATGAGATTGGCCGGCGCACGTTAGTGCTGGAACAGCTGCTCACCACGGGCGGCGGATGGCAGGACCAGTTTGGCGGAATCTTATCAGGCGTGAAGCTGCTGCAGACCTCACGCGGTTTCAATCAGGTTCCCGAGGTGCGCTGGCTGCCCGATACGCTGTTCGCCGATGCCGAATACAGCGGCTGCCATCTGCTCTATTATACCGGCATAACGCGAACGGCAAAGAACATACTGGCGGAAATCGTGCGCCGCATGTTCCTCAATCAGCACGATGAAATCAACCTGCTGCGCGAGATGAAGGAGCACTCCATCGCCATGTACGAGGCCATTCAGCGTGGCAACTTCAGTGAAATGGGAGCCTTGGTGCGCAAGACCTGGCAGCAGAACCAGCTGCTTGACAGCGGCACAAACCCGCCGCCGGTGCAGCATCTCACCTCACTCATCGACGACCTCTGCCTGGGTTACAAGCTCCCCGGGGCAGGAGGAGGCGGCTATCTGTACATGATAGCCAAGGATCCCGAGGCCGCCTCACGCATCATCAAGACGCTTTCGGATCACCGGCTGAACGACAACGCCCGCTTTGTACGCATGTCGCTGAGCCACACGGGCATGCAAGTGAGCCGCAGTTAACATATAAATATGTACACCTATAAATATCCTCATCCGGCCGTAACGGCCGATATGGTCGTGTTGGCCCATGATGGCAACGACGCTAAAATACTGCTCATAGAGCGCAAGAACGAGCCTTACAAGGGCTGCTGGGCGTTTCCGGGCGGCTTCATGAATATTGACGAGACGGCCGATGATGCCGCCCGCCGCGAGTTACAGGAAGAAACAGGCCTGCAGGTGGACAAGATTTATCAGGTTGGAGCTTTCTCGCAGGTTGACCGTGACCCACGAGAGCGGGTTGTCACGGTAGCCTTCTACACCGTGCTGCCTGCCATCAGAGCCGCTTCGGGCAGCGATGATGCTGCACGTGCACAATGGTTCTCGCTGCATGAACTGCCTCCTCTGGCCTTCGACCATGCAGAGATACTGCAGGCGGCACTGGCCCGCATGGCAGCCGACCGTTCCTTTAACGTTGAAAAATACAAGTAACCAGCAGCGCTACTCACCAGCTATGGAATTTAGGACACAAGTAAACATCGAGCCTTCGGCATGGAAGATAGCGCCCTGCGAGGACATGCTATTCGTGGGAAGTTGCTTTGCCGACAACATGGGTCGGCGCTTCCGCGAGGAGAAGTTCCGCGCTGTGGTAAACCCGTTCGGCGTGATGTACAACCCCGCCAGCGTGCTGCACACCGTGCGCCGCTTTGCAGCAACGGTGGGGGAGAGTGTTCCCGCCCCGCAGGTAGCTGTCCTCACGCTGGGCACCAACCATGTTTACATCCTGAAAGAGACGGGCGAAATCGTTGACAACTGCATGAAGCGGCCGCAGCGGCTCTTTACGGAAAAAGCGTTGGATGTTGACGAATGCACACGTTATCTGGCCGAGACAGTAGACCTGTTGCGGCAGCTGAACCCAAAGGTGAAGGTCATTTTCACCGTGAGTCCCATCCGTTACCGCAAGTACGGGTATCATGGCAGCCAGCTGTCAAAGGCCACGTTGCTGCTGGCTGTTGACCGATTGCTGAAGCTGTTGCCGCAACCGGCAACGGCGGATGAGGCCGGCGCGGCTTTTGCTGCCACCTATTTTCCGGCTTACGAACTGCTGAACGACGAGCTGCGCGACTACCGTTTCTACGATGCAGACATGCTTCATCCCTCCCGGCAGGCCGTAGACTACATCTGGGAACGCTTTGCAGCCACCTACTTCGGGACAGATACCAACGCATTCCTGGCCGAATGGAAGCCCATTCGCGATGCTCTTGCCCACAAACCCTTCAGTCCCGAGTCGGCCGAATATAAGGCCTTTATGGATAAAACAATGTTAAAAGTATCCTTGCTTTCAAAAAAATATCCGAAATTTGCACTCTGATTTGCGGGCTGCAGCCACCTACAGCCGGCATGTCATGACGTAAAGTAACGATTAAACGATGACATATACTATTGAAAAAGTAACCACACTGATAGGTGCGCGCCGCTATGGAGAGGCCGACGCCAACGTCGGTTTCATCCTCACCGACAGTCGTTCGCTCTGCTTCCCGGAAGAAACATTGTTCTTCGCCCTGAGGTCCGAACGCAACGACGGCCACAATTACATTCGCGAACTTTATCGTCGCGGCGTCCGCAACTTCGTGGTTGCCGCCGTGCCTCATGGCTATGCACAGGATTACCCGGGTGCAAACTTCCTCAAGGTGATGGACACTTTGAAGGCTCTGCAGCGCCTGGCAGAGCGTCATCGCGATGAGTTCAACATCCCCATCGTGGGCATCACCGGCTCCAATGGCAAGACTATGGTCAAGGAGTGGCTCTATCAGCTGCTCTCGCCGCAGCTCTTCGTAACCCGCAGTCCGCGCAGTTACAACTCCCAGATAGGCGTTCCGCTCTCCGTGTGGCTCCTGAACGAGCAGACGCAAGTAGGCGTTTTCGAGGCCGGCATCAGCCAACCGGGCGAGATGTTGGCGCTGCACGACATCATCCAGCCTACCATCGCCGTGCTCACCAACCTCGGCGCAGCCCATCAGGAGAACTTTCCGACGATGGCAGACAAGTGCAGAGAGAAGCTCGTACTGTTCCATGACGCCCGGACAATAGTCTACAACGCCGACGACGAGGTTGTTGCAAAGGTGGTGAACGAGTGCGATTACAACGGCGAAAAGCTGTACTGGAGCCTTGAGGACAAGCAAGCGCCCATGTACGTCAGGTCGATAGAGAAGAAGGAAACGGCCACCACCGTTACCTATATATATAAAGGTGGCGAGGAGAACTGGTACAGCATCCCCTTTATCGACGACGCCAGCATCACCAACTCCATCGTCTGTGCTGCCGTGGCCTTGCACTTGGGTGTGCGGGCCGACGCCCTCGACGAGCGCATGCAGCAGCTGGAACCCGTGGCCATGCGCCTGGAAGTAAAGCAGGGGCGCCACGGCTGCACGCTCATCAACGACTCCTACAATTCCGACATCAATTCTCTTGACATAGCGCTCGACTTCATGAACCGCCGCCCCGACCACAAAGGCCGGCGCCGCACGCTCATACTGAGCGACATTTTCCAGAGCGGCGAGGAGCCTGCAAGGCTCTACCGCGAAGTCTCCGACCTGGCTCTGAAGCGCGGCGTGCAGAAGTTTATCGGCATAGGTCCGCGGCTCACGGCTGCCGCCGGCGAGATACGGGTGGGCGAAAAATTCTTTTTCACAACCGTAGAGCAGTTCATCCGCAGCGAAGTTTTCCGCTCCCTGCGCGATGAGGTCATCCTCCTGAAGGGCGCCAGGCAGTTCGGCTTCGACCAGCTTACGGAGCTTCTGGTGCAGAAAGTGCACGAAACGGTGCTCGAAGTGAACCTGAACGCCGTGGTAAAGAACTTGAACTGGTACCGCTCGTTCATGAAACCGGAAACCAAGCTGGTGTGCATGATAAAGGCCGATGCCTACGGTGCGGGCAGCGTGGAGATAGCCAAGACGCTGCAGGACCACCGCGTAGACTACCTTGCAGTGGCCGTTGCAGACGAGGGAGTGACGCTTCGGCGCAACGGAATTACGGCCAACATCATGATTATGAACCCCGAGATGACGGCTTTCAAGACCATGTTCGACTACGACCTGGAGCCCGAAGTGTACAGTTTCCGCCTGCTCGAAGCCCTCATCAAGGCAGCAGAAAAGGAGGGAGTAACCGACTTTCCCGTCCACATCAAGCTCGATACGGGCATGCACCGCCTCGGTTTCAGCCCCGAGGACGACATGGAGAAGCTCATCGACAGGCTGAAACACCAGAATGCCATCATCCCCCGTTCGGTATTCTCCCACTTCGTAGGCTCCGACAGCGACAGCTTCGACGACTTCAGCGCCCGCCAGTTCGAGCGCTTCGACAAGGGCAGCCGCCAGCTTCAGGCAGCCTTCGACCACAAGATATTGCGCCACATCGACAACTCCGCAGGCATCGAACACTTCCCCGAAAGGCAGCTCGACATGTGCCGACTGGGCCTTGGACTCTACGGCATCAACCCCCGCGACAACCGGATACTTGCCAACGTGTCTACTCTCAAGACCACTATCCTGCAGCTGCGCCGCGTTCCGGCGGGCGAAACCGTGGGCTACAGCCGCAAGGGAACCATCGAGCGCGACAGCGTGATAGCAGCTATCCCGATAGGATATGCCGACGGATTGAACCGTCATCTTGGCAACCGGCGCTGTTACTGCTTGGTAAACGGCCGCCAGGCGCAGTATGTGGGCAACATCTGCATGGACGTTTGCATGATAGATGTAACCGACATACCCTGCAAGGAGGGCGATACGGTCGAGATATTCGGCGATGCGTTGCCCGTTACAGTGCTGAGCGACGTGCTTGGCACCATACCTTACGAGGTGCTCACCGGTATCAGCAACCGCGTGAAGCGCGTCTACTTTCAGGATTAAAGACCACGGCTCGGGGTGCGTTCAGCCCGCTTTCTGGCGGTTGGGATGATGCTTCGGACAGCTTTGATCGAGTGTCCGGAGTTCTCCGAAGTGTTTTTGCGGGCAACGTACCCTGCATTCTTTCAGCTGAATTTGCCAAAAAGTGCATCAAACCTCATGGGTTTGATGCACTTTGTTTTAGTGGCATACGGCTTTTGCTCCCTATGTCTGTCGATACCGGTGGGTGTTGTTTCCGGGGCTCTCGGGGCTCTCTCGTGTTCAGATTCACGGGTACTGACGCTGCCAATGTTGCCCGGCAGCGTAGCTGTTGCAACACTCTCACTGTCAGACACTTAACGTGTGGCTTTCTTGGAGATGCCTTTCAAACCTCTTGAACGATACCTTCAAGCCCCTTGAACATATCCTTCAAGAGGCTTGAAAGGCACCTTCAGGCGGAGCAGGTCGGTTTTCCGGATGAACGGGAGACCAAAACGGAGCCTCTTGCACCTGTTCGTCCAATCCGTTTTATCGCCCCCTAAAGCACCTCTGACATCATCTTTTTTACAGAAAGCCCTGCCTCCGGAGCGCCTCCATCATGCCCTCCGACATGGCTTCGTTGTCCTTGCGCGTGTAGCGTATGTCGGTAAACACCTGCGCGAGCGTCTCCTTCCGGTTTATTTCCACAAAGTGGCGGTTCTCCGGCAGGGCCTCCTTGGGGCCGTAGAACTCGTCGATGAGGGCGGGCGTATAGTCGCGGTAGGTTTCGTGATGGATGACGGCAGCCAGCGGCAAGCGGTCGGAGAGGGGCGGCTCTTCGGCGGGCCAGCCCAGCGTGATGGTGGCTACGGGCATGACGAGGCGGGGCAGCTGCAGGATGTTGATGAGCATCTGGGGCATGTACACCGTGGTGCCGAGGTAGCAATAGCCCAGCCCTTGCTCCTCTGCCAGGTTGCAGAAGGTTTGGCAATACAGCAGAGCGTCGGTGGCGGCGTTGATGAAACTCAGGAAGTTGTCATATCCCGGCTCGGCTTGGCGGGTCTTGGCCCAGAGCGTGGTGCGGCGGAAGTCGGCGCAAAAGGTGAGTACCACGGGCGCTGCGGTTACCATGGGCTGGTTGAAGTGGGCAGGAGCGAGCCTCTTCTTCATCTCCTCGCTGCGTGTAATGACTACGCTGTAGAGCTGCAGGTTGCCCATGGTCTGCGTACGCTCGGCCTCTTCCAGCAAGCGCTCCAGCAGCTGGTCGCTCACAGCCTTGTCTGCATATTGGCGGATGCTCCGCCGGTTCAAAAGATTCTTCATAGGCTTGTTTGTTTCTGCAAAGATAGTGAATTTAATTCATAATCACCTTTCGCTTCCGTTTCTACCTGCATTTTCCCGCCCAAATCCGTCCGTTTCTGTATATTAGTTGTCGTGTTTTACCCCGTTTCTCAATTATTATTTCTATCTTTGCAGACAAGAGTCAAACCAGGCTCGCTGTGCGTTTGGCAGATAGTTCTTACTGACCTGATAGAACAATGAAGAAAAACAAGGAAGGCGCAACTGTGCCGTGGCCAACCCTTATACTATGAAACAAAGGACGGGAAAGCTCCGGCTGGCAATGAGGCTGATAAAAACAAAATAATGAAATTTACCTGGATACCCTTTTATCGTGAATTTGCAAGCAAACTCCTGCAATTCAAAAGTGACCGCAGTGAGCTGCTCGAACTTATCTACAGTCACCGTGACGAGCTCCAAGCCGGCTACTTGCATGACAAAGGAGGTGAGAATGATTTGTGTACGGACATAGATCCGTTTACCACGTTCGGGATATTTAACCGAAACATTACGTTTGCCAACAGGGTTAAAATCATCACAATCTTCAGGCAACTGCTGAATATCAAGGCCGATGTTCCGAGTGACTTTGAAGGCGTTCCACTTTTGAATGGGCTGAAATCGCACTTCTTTGGGTTCAGAGATCGCAGAGAACACGATGACATTCAGAGCCTTTGGAACCTGTTTGAGAAGGTGGTAAAGGGCGAGGACTTTGCCACCGAGTACAACAAAGTCATAAGGCAATACATCATTAACATTAACATCACGATGGGTTTGTTTTGGGTTCGACCTAACGATTTTATAGCGCTCGACAGCACCAATCGCATCTATCTCAAGCAGCAGTACGGCTTACTGCTACCCAAGAAAGTACCCGATTACTCGGCATACATGAATATTTTGAATGATATAAAAAACAAAATGGCAGCTAACAAGATAAAGGAGAAAACCTTTAGTGATATCTCGGCCAACGCCTATGTAGGCGCCCCGGCTACGAAAAAGGCAGAACAAACGTGGTACGACGATGAAATAGGAACCTGGAAAAGGCGAAAGAACATTGTACTTTATGGTGCTCCGGGAAGTGGGAAGACCTACGAAGTGCCCGAATTCGTGGTCAGACTCTGCGCTCCAGGCTTCGATGCAGATGCCGCAAGCCGCGAGGAACTCATCCGCAAGTATCACGAACTCAAGAAAGAGAAGCGGGTAATGTTTACAACCTTCCACCAGTCGATGGATTACGAGGACTGGGTAGAAGGCTTGCGGCCTGAAACGGATGACGAGAATCAAGTAACCTACAATGTTAAAGATGGTATTTTCAAGCTGTTATGTAAAGAAGCCGAGAAACCCATCGTTACAAGCAAGCAAACGGGAATTGCCCCTGATGCGGTGGTATGGAAAGTATCGCTTGCCGGAACGGGCGACAATCCGGTTCGTACAGACTGCATGAAGAACGGCTATATCCGCATAGGATGGGACGGTTACGGCCCCGTTATCTCCGGGGAAACAGACTGGAGCATACACAACGGAGAAGGTAAGCAGATATTGGATGCCTACATCAACAAGATGAAAACGGGCGATATCGTGATGTCCTGCTATTCGAGCCAGACTATAGATGCCATTGGCGTTGTTACAGGTGACTATGAGTATAACGACAGTCTGCCCAATTACAAACGCGTAAGGAAAGTAAACTGGCTGCTGAAAGGCATCAATGAAAACATTGTAGAGATGAACGACGGCAAGACAATGACGCTGGGCACGGTCTACAAGCTGAACTCCATCACGCTGGATAATGTCCGTTCCATTCTTGACAAGTATAAAGCTTCGGCTCCGATGGAAGAAAATAATCGTCCCTATGTGTTGGTTATAGATGAGCTGAACCGTGGTAATGTCTCCAAAATATTAGGCGAACTCATTACTTTACTTGAGCCTGACAAGCGTAAAGGGAGGCAAAATGCAGAGAGCGTGGTGCTACCTTATTCGAAGAAAGCATTCCAGATACCTGATAACGTGTACCTCATAGCAACCATGAATACGGCCGACCGCTCGCTGGGTTCTCTGGATTACGCCGTCAGAAGGCGGTTCGCTTTCATCCCCGTTTTACCTCACGGACTGGAGGAAAATGGTTTTGACAAAGAACTCTTCAAGCAGGTGAGTAAACTGTTCATTAAGAACTTCGATGAATACGAAGCAAGTGGATGGAATCAATCTTTCAAGTTGCAGCCGTCAGAGGCTCTCTCTGTAGAGTTCAGACCTGAAGATGTGTGGATTGGGCACAGCTATTTCCTGATGAAAGACGAACAAGGCGAGGACTGCACCGGCAGTCGTTTGCGTTACGAAATCATTCCATTGCTGGAAGAATACGTCCGCGACGGCGTGCTCACAGTGGAAGCCCAGACTGTTATAGATGAATTGTACAAGCAGTTAATGGAGTAATGAATGTCATCAAACTGAAAGAGCAGATGCCCGAAAATACGTTACTCGGTCAGCCGGAAAGGGACAGTGTGCTTCCCTACATGGCTGACGGAGAGGAAATAACGTGTCAGGTAAGAAGAGGAAGCAATGACAGCGAACTCTGCCTAAAGATAGTTCGGAAAGGAAACGACATTGCGGCCACCGGATCGTACTTCGTAGGCACTGATTGGATTAGAGAGAAAGAACTGGCCGTGCTGTTAAGTCCGAAGATGAACGACGACTTTGAAGTGGACTGTGTCCGCATGCTGAATGAGGCACTCTCGGATCCCGCAAACTTCTCACATCTCGAAGGTCTGCTCACTATCCGCTTTGACAAACCGCCCATACGCATAAACCAGAAGCAGGATTTCTTGAGTATTTTCTTGATCACGGAGTATCTGCACCTGTTGCAGTGCATTGTAAGAAAGGGACTAAAGAAAAGTTTCTATGTCGTGGAAGACAATCTGAAAGGCAAGCTCAAGGGGCGTATTCTCATTGGTAAGAATATACACGAAAACCTGACAAAGGGACTCGTGAGCAACAACGTGTGCCGTTTTCAGGTCTATGACATTGACTCTGAGGAGAACAGAATCCTCAAGAAGGCCTTGCGGTTTTGTGAGAAACAGCTGGAAATGTACCCTGATACGCTCAACATTTCGTCTTTGAAAGCTAACGTGCGCTATGTAAAGCCCAGCTTTGCGCAAGTGAGCGATGAGGTAAGTGTAAAGACAATTAAGGCTTTCAAGGGTAATCCGATGTTCAAGGAATACAACTTGGCGGTTGAGTTTGCAAGGTTATTGCTACACCGTTACAGCTATGATATTACCCTTGCAGGACGGGAAGAGATAGATACTCCACCATTTTGGATAGACATGAGCAAGCTTTTCGAACTGTATGTGTTCTGTCGTTTACGAGCGATATTTACCGTAAAGAATGAAGTAAAGTATCATTTCAAAGCCCACCGGCAGGAACTTGACTTTCTGCTTAAGCCCACACAATGGCCAGACCCCTATGTGATAGATGTTAAATACAAGCCAAGGTACAAGGGTAGTGGCGGCATATCGATGGACGATGCAAGGGAAGTGAGCGGTTACGCAAGGCTTAACAAAGTATATGAAGAACTGGGATTGGGGGAAAACGAAGCACTGCCGATAAAGTGCCTAATCATTTATCCGAACCAAGAACAAGAAGAACAATTCACCATTACAAAGGAACAGGAACCAGTATTTGATAAAATCCCGGGCTATGTAAGGTTCTATAAAATAGGTATTAGGCTTCCCGTAATAAATGGATAACAAGCAATTGCCTGCTTTGTGGGAACGTTTCTATTCACTTTTTTGTGCCTGCAGACCGACTTCTGCAGTCTGTCGACACAATATTGCAGCACTCTCTCATATTACAACCGCATTAAAAGACATGTATGTGTACTTGTACACAGCAGGGTGCGAACAACGTGAAGCTGCCTGATAGAAGCAACCGTAAGGTCGTGGTGCCATAGAGAAGAGTACAGGCGGGCATATTCTGTAAGTTACTGTGTTCCAATCACTTTTCGTAATGGCATTTTTTCGGTTTGATAGAGCTGTGCTTCAACGGCTTTGAACGATAGCTCCAAGGCTGCCGAAGCATAGCTTCAAGCCCCTTGAAGCATAACACCTACACGACGGCTGCAATCATGTCTGAATCCGGTTACTTGTTCGGAGTGTTTTTCCGCAGCATCAATAGACTCGTTGCAGATGAACATAAGATAGCTGTTGGTGCACTTGGCTAACGCTCGTTTGTAGTATTCGCGTTTATAAAAAGCAGAAGTTGAACGGGTTGGAGGATTTTGTTCGTTGAATACTATCTTAGAGTTGACGGTTTTGGATAACTTTTGTTATCATTTTATCTATTAAATTTTCTTTTTTTGTTTTCCTTATATGGAAAAATAATCGTAGCTTTGCAATCGCGAAGAACGATTAATCTAAACAACAGATAATGGAAAAATTAAAGACTTACTCATTTGAGGAGGCTTACCAAGACACGCTGAAGTATTTTGGCGGTGATGAGCTGGCAGCCAGGGTTTGGGTGAACAAGTATGCGATGAAAGACAGCTTCGGGAACATCTTCGAGAAGTCTCCGGCCGACATGCACTGGCGTATCGCCAACGAGATTGCACGTATTGAGAACAAGTACAAGAACCCTCTCAAGGCGCAGGAGATATTCGATTTGCTCGATCATTTCCGCTACATAGTTCCTGCGGGCAGCCCTATGACGGGCATAGGCAACGACCATCAGGTGGCCAGTTTGAGCAACTGCTTTGTCATCGGGCTTGATGGAAACGCCGATTCTTATGGCGCCATCATGAAGATAGACGAGGAGCAGGTGCAGCTGATGAAGCGCCGCGGCGGCGTGGGTCACGACTTGAGCCACATTCGCCCGGCCGGTTCACCGGTCAATAACTCGGCACTCACCAGCACTGGTCTTGTGCCTTTCATGGAGCGTTACAGCAATTCGACCCGCGAGGTGGCCCAGGACGGCCGGCGCGGAGCACTGATGCTGTCCGTCAGCATCAAGCATCCGGACAGCGAGGCTTTCATCGATGCCAAGATGACGGAGGGCAAGGTGACGGGCGCCAACGTATCTGTAAAGATTGACGACGAGTTCATGCAGGCTGCCGTTGACGACAAGCCGTACGTTCAGCAGTTCCCCATCACGGGCAACAAACCCTTTGTAAAGAAGGAAATTTCAGCTCGCAAGCTGTGGGAGAAGATTGTTCACAATGCCTGGAAGAGTGCTGAACCGGGCGTGCTGTTCTGGGATACCATCATCCGTGAGAGCATTCCCGACTGCTATGCCGAACTCGGTTTCCGCACGGTGAGCACTAATCCCTGCGGCGAGATACCGCTCTGCCCTTACGATTCGTGCCGGCTGCTGAGCATCAACCTGTACAGCTACGTGGTGAACCCGTTCACTAAGGATGCTTACTTCGACTTCGACAAGTTCAGGAAGCATGTTCAGCTGGCCCAGCGCATCATGGACGACATCGTTGACCTGGAGATGGAGAAGATTGACCTGATAATGGAAAAGATAGGAACCGACCCTCAGAACGAGGAGGTTAAAACCACCGAGCGCCATCTCTGGGAAAAGATTAAACGTAAGAGCGGCATGGGTCGCCGTACTGGTGTGGGCATTACGGCCGAAGGAGACATGATAGCAGCCATGGGATTGCGTTACGGCACCGAGGAAGCTACGGACTTCGCAGTGAGCGTACACAAAGCTCTGGCGCTGAATGCTTACCGCTCTTCGGTGACAATGGCTAAGGAGCGCGGCGCTTTCGAAATCTATGACGCCAAGCGGGAAGAGAAGAATCCTTTCGTAAACCGCCTCAAGGAAGCCGACCCCGAGCTGTATGCGGACATGGCGAAGTATGGCCGCCGCAACATTGCCTGCCTGACCATAGCCCCTACGGGCACCACTTCGCTCATGACGCAGACCACGAGCGGCATCGAACCTGTATTCATGCCGGTGTACAAACGCCGCCGCAAAGTGAACCCCAACGATACTGACGTGCATGTTGACTTCGTGGACGAGGTGGGTGACAGCTTTGAAGAGTACATCGTATATCATAGCAAATTCCTTGAATGGATGAAGATTAACGGCATCGATACCACCAAGAAATACACGCAGGAGGAAATCGATGCCCTCGTAGCTCGTTCTCCTTATTATAAAGCAACGGCCAATGACGTAGACTGGCTGATGAAGGTCAAGATGCAGGGTGCTATCCAGAAGTGGGTTGACCATTCCATATCAGTTACCGTGAACCTGCCCAACAACGTCGATGAAGCATTGGTTAACAAGCTCTATGTGGAAGCTTGGCGCAGCGGATGCAAGGGCTGCACCATCTATCGAGACGGCAGTCGGTCGGGCGTAATGATTTCTGTATCAAAGGAAGACAAGAAGAAGGCCGAGCACAAAGAAGCTCCCGAGCCGCTCACCACACCTACTCCGGAGCACCTGCATGCCGAGGTCACCGAGGTAAGACCAAAGGAGCTGGAGTGCGACGTGGTACGTTTTCAGAACAATAAGGAGAAGTGGGTGGCCTTTGTAGGCCTGCTCGACAACTATCCCTACGAGATTTTTACCGGCTTGCAGGACGACGACGAGGGTATCATGATACCCAAGAGCGTGACCAAGGGCAAGATAATCAAGCAGACATGTGACGACGGCAGCCACCGTTATGACTTCCAGTTCGTGAACAAACGCGGCTACAAGACGACCGTTGAAGGACTGAGCGAGAAGTTCAATCCCGAGTATTGGAACTACGCCAAGCTCATCTCCGGCGTGCTGCGATACCGCATGCCGATTGACCATGTCATCAAGTTGGTCAGCTCGCTGCAGCTCAAGGACGAGAGCATCAACACCTGGAAGAACGGCGTGGAGCGTGCCCTGAAGAAGTACATCGTAGACGGCACTACCGCCAAAGGCCAGAAGTGCCCCGTCTGCGGGCATGAAACTCTGGTCTACCAGGAGGGCTGTCTGATTTGTACTAACTGCGGAGCAAGCCGCTGCGGATGATGAACATACAATCAAGCTATATATTTTTGCGTAACCTGCGGTTTCATGCCAGCCACGGCGTGTTGCCGCAGGAACGCGTTACAGGCAACGACTACGAAGTCAGCCTGCGCATAGGCTACGACCTGGGCCGTGCCATGCGCACCGACGATGTTGCCGATACGCTCAACTATGCGGATGTTTACCGGCTGGTGGAGCAGGAGATGAGCGTGCCCGCCAACCTGCTGGAGCGGGTTGCCTGCCGCATGGCAGAGCGCCTCTTCCGCACCTATCCCGCAGTTACCTCGCTCGACCTTTGGCTCACAAAGCTCAATCCACCGATGGGAGCCGATGCCGACGGAGCGGGCGTTGAACTTCACTTAATAAATGATAAAACTGATTAGAAGATACCGGTTTTAGTAAAATAATCGTTATTTTTGCAGATACTTTCATGTCGGTATGAGTAAGAAGATACTGTTCTCCATCCTGTCTTTGATGTTGTTTGCCGCCGTTAACATGGCAGCAGCCAAGCGTTTTACGCTCGTGATAGATGCCGGACACGGCGGTCACGATACCGGCGCCATGGGCACTATATCCAAGGAGAAGGACCTCACGCTAAGATATGCCCTGGCCTTCGGCCGTATCATCGAGAAGAAATGCCCCGACGTAAAAGTCATCTACACCCGTAAGCGCGACACGTTCATCAAGTTGCACGAACGTGCCGAGATTGCCAACCGCAACAAAGCCGACCTTTTTGTATCCGTTCACATCAACGCCGTGAGCGGAAGCCGCAGCGTGCGCGGATACCAGACGTGGACGCTGGGCAACGGACAGCGCACCGGCAACAAGGGCATCAAGGAGAACCTGGAAGTTGCCAAGCGTGAGAACTCCGTCATCTATCTCGAAAAAGACTACCGCACTACCTACAAGGGCTTCGACCCCAACTCTGCAGAGAGCGACATCATGTTCGAGTTCATAGCCGACAAGTACCGCGAGCAGAGCGTGGAGTTTGCCAAGTATCTGCAGCTCGAAATAGTGAACGCCACCGGCCGACAGAACGGCGGAGCCCACCAGAACAACCTGGCAGTGCTCCGGCTCACCTCTATGCCGAGTTGCCTCATGGAGCTTGGGTTCATCTCAACGCCCGATGAGGAAGTCTTCATGAACTCCGACAGGGCCGTAGACCTTTATGCCCGCGGCTTCTACAACGCCTTTGTAACCTACAAGAACCGCCACGACACCAGCCAAACCATACCCTACAAGATAGAGGAGGTGAAGCATAACGAGCTGCCGCAGATAGTTCCCGACGTTTACAAGGAGAAGCCCGAACCGCAGCCACAGCCTGCCCCGGCCCGTACGGAGGGCGCAGAGAGCAGCGCTCCCTCACCCGCACAGGCCGCTCCGGAGATAGATGCCAGCCGCCCGGTGTTCAAGGTTCAGCTCTTTGCCAGCACCCGGAGGTTCAGTCCGGAGGATAAAATCTTCCGCGGACTCACGGGCTGCGAATACTACACCGACGGCCGTCTGCTCAAGTACACCTACGGAGCCAGCAACAACTACGACGAGGTGGTGCGCCTAAGGAAGAACATCAGCACGCTCTTCCCCGACGCTTTCGTCATCGCCTTCAGGCAAGGCGTAAGGATGGATGTGAACGAAGCCATACGCGAATACAAGAATCAGAGAAAGTAAGACAAGCGAAACAGCAATATGAAATTTTTCACTAAAGAGGTAAAGATTGCCCTGGTAGCCATTGCAGGCATAGTTATCGTGTACTTCGGCATGAACTTCCTGAAGGGCATGACGCTCTTTTCCGACAACAATACCTATTATATAAAATTCAAGGACGTGAGCGGCCTCACTGCCTCCAATCCCATCTTTGCCGACGGCTATCAGGTTGGCATCGTGAAAAACATAGACTACGACTTCCGGGGAAAGCGCGACATAGTGGTTGAGTTCGAAGTAGACAACAGCCTCCGGATACCCAGGGGCAGCTCTGCAGAGATAGAGAGCGACTTCATGGGGAACGTGAAGATGAACCTGCTGCTGGCCAACAACCCGCGCGAACGCGTGGAACCGGGCGACACCATCGTAGGAGAACTGAGCACCGGACTCATGGGCGGGGTGCAGAAACTGCTGCCCAGCCTGGACAAAGTGCTCCTAAAACTCGACTCCATCCTAACCAGCGTGAACGGTCTGATGGCCGATCCGGCGCTTCAGCAGTCGCTGCACAACATCCGGACCGCTACCAACAACCTCACCGCTTCTACCAACCAGCTCAATACTCTTATGGGCGACCTGAACCGCAACGTGCCCGGCATGCTCACTAAGGCCAACGGCGTGCTCGACAACACCAACAAGCTGACCGGCAACCTGGCAGCAGTAGACGTGGCAGGAACCATGCAACAGGTGGACGAAACCATCGCCGGGCTCAAGAACTTCAGCAACCAGCTGAACAGCCGCGAAGGTTCGCTCGGGTTGCTGATGAACGACGCCTCGCTCTACAACAACCTCAATGCCACCATGAAGAGTGCCGACTCCCTCTTGGTTAACGTGCGCCAGCACCCCAAGCGCTACGTCCACTTCTCTCTCTTCGGCAAGAAAGACAAGTAATCCCGGCTTTTTCTTTTCCCCGCCGGCTGTCTCCGGCCCGGGCGGCGGCCGCCCTTGGCTTCCTTGCCGGGGCAGGGGAGAGGGGCCGATGGTGTGTTTCGGCAGCTTTCGGAACCTCTCTGGCAATGGTGCGGTAGGTGCCTGATTTTGGTGCTCCGGATGTCCGGTGTTCCTGCATGCCCTCTTCAACGGGCTTGAAGCATGCCTTCAACGGCCTTGAAGGTATCCTTCGGCGGGCTTGAATGATACCTCTTTCGCAGCGCCCGTGCAGCAGGGCTTTTGCTGAGGCTGTCGGAACGGCATGCGGAAGGCGCTGAGTTGCCGTCCCGACTGCGGCCGGTCGCCTCGTGAGAGTTCAACATCAGTAAGCCCATGTTTTACCTCCGGCGTTGCCATTCGGCGTAAATTAAATTTTGTCTAAATAACAGCAGCCTATGTTTCACGCCCCACCGGCTTTTGCGTAAACCGCTCGTTGTTTGCCGTTACGGTCGTTTCAGGCTGATGTTTCACCGCAAACCGGTGCGCTTTAGCCAAAAACGCGTAACCCGTTAGCATCCAACAGCTTGTAAATTTGGAAACGGACAAATTCCAATCTCGCCCCCTCAAATCTCTAAACGACCAAGAATAAACGATTTACAGTTCATCATCAAAAAAATACTAATTGGCTTTATTTGCGGGTTACGATTATTTTTGCGAAATTTGCAGCTACATATCAAACACGATATTGTCGCAAGACATATTAATTGTTAGTTTTATAGATGAAAGTAAGTCCTAATAGCTGTTGGGACAACACGCTTGCGCTCATCCGCGAGAACGTGACCGGCCAGCAGTTTGAAACGTGGTTCAAGCCCATCGTCTTCGAGTCGTTCGACGAGTCGAAGCAAACGATTGTGTTGCAGGTAGCCAGTACTTTCGTGTATGAATACTTGGAAGCAAACTATGTAGACTTGCTCAGCAAGGTGCTGCGCAGAACCTTCGGCCCCGGCATCCGGCTGGCCTACAGGGTGCTGACGGATAAAGAACACAACATCTCTCAGGAAATAGAAGCCGACCCCACGGATGCTGCAGAGGCCCGGCAGCGCCGTACACGCGCCAACGAGGCGCCCGGCGTGCTCGATGCTGCACAGCCCCAGCAAATCGACTCGCAGCTTAATCCGCATCTCACCTTCGGCAATTACATCGAAGGCGACAGCAACAAGCTGCCCCGCAGCGTTGGACTCTCCATCGCCGAGCACCCCCGCAGCACCCAGTTTAACCCCATGTTCATCTACGGACCGTCGGGTTGCGGCAAGACGCACCTCATCAACGCCATCGGTCTTCGTACCAAGGAGCTCTATCCGGAGAAGCGGGTTCTCTACATCAGTGCACGCCTGTTCCAGGTTCAGTTCACCAACTCAACGCTGCGCAACACGCTGAACGACTTCATTCAATTTTACCAAACGATTGACATGTTGATAGTAGATGATGTGCAGGAGTGGATGACCGCCGCCAAAACTCAGGATACTTTCTTCCACATCTTCAATCATCTCTTCCGCAACGGAAAGCGCATCATCCTGGCTTCCGACCGTCCGCCGGTCGACCTCAAGGGCATGCACGACCGCCTGCTCACGCGTTTCTCGTGCGGTCTGATTGCCGAGTTGGAGAAGCCAAACGTACAACTTTGCGTCGATATCCTGAACAACAAGATACACCGAGACGGCCTCAAGATACCTGCCGACGTAGTTCGGTTCATTGCCGAGACGGCCAACGGCAGCGTGCGCGACCTGCAGGGAGTCATCAACAGCCTGCTGGCTTACAGCGTGGTGTACAACTGTGACATCGACATGCGGCTGGCCGAGCGGGTTATCAAGCGTGCAGTGAAGATAGACAACAAGCCGCTCACCGTCGACGATATCATCGAGACGGTGTGCAGCCACTACAATGTTTCGGCCTCGGCCGTGAACAGCAAGAGCCGCAAGCGCGAACTCGTTACGGCCCGACAGGTGTCCATGTACCTGGCGCAGAAGTTCACCAAGATGCCCGCCAGCCGCATCGGAAAGCTCGTGGGCAACCGAGACCACTCCACGGTCATCCACAGTTGCACGCAGATAGAACGCCGCCTGCAGGTAGACCGGCTGTTCTCAGACGAAATACAAAGCATCGAAAACTCATTCAAGTTAAAGCAATAAAAAGCAAAGACGGACTCAATGGCGAGCCCGTCTTTTTTTATCAGTAGTCTGATACCACTGTTACAGCGTTGCTTGGAACTTGACTCCGGCCACGAACCAGATACCTGGCTGGGGAATGGTGCCGAAGTCCGTGTACCTGTGATTGGTCAGGTTGTTGCACTCGGCGTACACTTCAAAGGCCGGTTTGGCCCACGACAGGCGCACGTCAACCACGCTGTAAGGATGGTAGTTGCGTACGTTGCCGTCAGCGTTGGTATAGCTTCCCTGCCTGTCTTGGTAGCGGTAGGCCACGTCCATGTTCACGGCATGGAGCAGGTTCAGCCTCAGTTTCCCCACTACTTTGTTGCGCAGGTACTCCAAAACGTATTTACTCTCAATGCCGTTGGTCTCCTTCTGCTGCTGGTCAATGTAGCTGTAGGCCAGCTGCAGCTGCCTCAGCGTGCGCTGGCCGGGCAGCAGTTGGTGCAGGTCTAAGGTCAGGTTGCCCTCCAGCCCCCAGGCATCAATGCGTCCGAAGTTGCGCGATTCCCACTCTGCTTCCGGCCCGAGCGAGGTGTCGCGCACCCAGTCAATCAGGTTCCTGAAGTGGTTCCGGTACATGCTCATGCTACCTCTGACGCCTTCGCCCTGATATTTCACGCCGGCCTCGACGGCCGACAGTTCCTCCGGTTTCAAGTGCTTGTCGGCTTTGTGGCCACCAACTGCGTAGTAGAGTTCCGTTACCGAGGGCATGCGGAGTGATGAATTGAAGGATGCAAAGACGTTCCAGCCGCGTGCGAAGCGCCAAGTAGCGTCCACGCCGGGGTAAACTTTCATGCCCATATCGCTCCACGAGTTCTTCACTGCCACCAATCCGGCCGACAGGGTGAAGCGTTCGAGCAGCACGTTGTGTTCCACCATCAGGCTCGTATTGGTTCGGTTGAGCCCGTACTCGTACTTCCGGTCGGTTCCGTGTATGTGCTTCGGATGGTCCAGAGGCTCGCCCAAGTTGCCGCTGATGAGGTCTTCGTTCCTGATTTCGGCACCTATCGCCGTGCGCCCCAGTGCCCAGTCAAAGTAGCTGTTCAGGTTAATGCCCATCACATCGGTACGGTGATAGTTGAACGGATACTTCTCCGGAGCGCCGCGGAAGAGCTCAAAACGGTCCTCATTGCGGTTCCAGTACACGGCCGGTTTGATGTGCAGGCGCCCTTGCTTGTTCTCTGCCTGCAGGGCGGTAAAGGTCTTCAACGTGTGTTCATACTGCTCGTCCCACTTCAGACCGTAGAAAGTGTTGGAGCCGAAGCCTTTGACCGACAGCCCCGCATGCCACTTCACCCTCACCTGCTCGTCCTCGTAGTTGCCTTGGTAGAAGGCCTTGCCGCCGCGATAGTCGGCATTCAGCGCGCCCGACTTGCTGCGGCTGTAGCCGTCGCTGCGTGTGTAGCCGGCCGAGAGCTGGTTGTTCCACCTCCCGCTGCGGGCGTTCACCCTTCCGCCTGCGGCCAGGTAGCCGTACGAACCGCCTTCTGCATGCACGTCGGCACTGCTCGCCTGCGGCGTGCGGGTTACGATGTTGACGGCTCCAAGGAGTGATGACGTGCCGTAAACGCGGCCTGCCGGTCCTTCCAGAACTTCTATCCGTTCTATTTCGCTGATGTCGACGGGAACGTCGAAGGCATTGTGCCCGGTCTGCGGGTCGCAGATATTGATGCCGTTAAGCATGATTGTGATTTGCTCGTAGTTGCCTCCGCGGATGCTGACGTCGGTCTGCGCGCCAATGGGCCCTCGCTGTCTGACGTCTACTCCGGCTGCATATTTCAGCAAATCGTTAACACTTTGCACCGGCGCAGCGGCTATATCGCTGCGGTCCAGTACAGTTACCATCCGCGCCTGCCGGCCTATCGTCAGCGGCGCTCGTGTGGCTGTAACTATCACTTCGTCCAGTCCCACGGCCTGCTCACGTGCAGTGGCGGCCGTGTCGGCTGCAGGCAGGGGGTTGGTGCTTATGCCCTGCGCCTTGGCATAGGTCAAGGTAGAAACGCTAAGCACGCCGATAAGAACCTCTTTGCCCAGTGATGAGAACAGCGCGTAGCCTTTGCGCGAGAAATGCCTGAAGCGTAAAGGCTCGTTGATGTTGAATTGAACTGTTTTCATAAGACGCTGCAAAGATAGCAATAAATCTGTTTTTTCGACCCGTAAAGGCAAATAAAAGGCCAAAACTTTTGCCTGTTCGGACAGAAATGTCTATCTTTGCCCTTACTGATAGGAACGCCCCAAGGAATTAGAAGTAGTTTCCGGTGCATTCGCCGGAGTCTGATACGAAGTATCGTTTTTACCATAATGAAGTTATGGTAAGAAGTAATTGCAAACGGCGTTCCTATCTTTCGTTTAACTATCTGTACCGTATGAGAAAAGACATCATGACAAGCAAGACATTCGCCCGCACCGATTTCGACCGCCAGCTGCGCCAACTCAGCTCGCCGGCAGAGCTTGCCGCGCTGCTCAACGGGGTGTTGCCGGCCTTTTTTTATGCCATCTGCCGCCCCGCCCAGCTGCGTTTCTTTGCGAATACTGCCAACATTGAGCGGCGCACCCGCACCTTCCGCCTGCGCAAGAAGCACGGAGGCTATCGCGAAATCATTGCGCCCAAGGGAGCTTTCGCCGACATTTCGCGCGTCCTCAACACCGTTCTGCAAACCTACGATGAGCCAACTCCGTGGGCGTGCGGCTTCGTTCGCGGGCGCTCGGTGGTAGACAACGCCCGCCCGCATGTGGGCAAACGTTACGTGCTGAGCCTCGACCTGAAGGACTTCTTCCCCTCCATTACCCGCCAGCAGGTAGCCGATTGCCTCGCTGCCGAACCGTTCGGCTTCTCTCCCGGGGCCGTAGAGCTGGTCTCGGGGCTCTGCACGGCGCGCCTTGACGGGCAGGATGTGCTGGCACAGGGCTTCGCCACATCGCCCACGCTGTCCAACTTCGTCTGCCGTAAGATGGACGAACAGCTGGCTGAACTGGCCGGGCAGCAGGCCGTAACCTATACGCGTTACGCCGACGACCTCACCTTCAGCTCCGATGCCGACGTGCTCCGGCCCACGGGTGACTTCGTGCAGCGGGTTGAGGACATTGTGCGCAGCCACGGTTTCGAGCTCAACGGCAGCAAGACCCACCTGCAGCGGCGGGGCCGGAGGCAGGCTGTAACGGGCCTGATGGTAACCGATAAGGTGAACGTAGCACGCCGTTACGTGCGCCAAGTGCGCTCGCAGCTCTACATCTGGGAGCGTTACGGCTACGCCGAAGCCTGCAACGCGGCCTGGAAACACTACCGCCTGCAGCACGGCAAGACAAAGGGACAGGGGCACTTTGTGAACCTGGACGCCGTGCTGCGCGGCAAACTGAACTACCTGAAGATGGTTCGGGGAGCCGAAGATGCGCTCTACCAGCGGCTCCAAAGCCGCTACGACAGGCTTTGGGCAAAGGACCGGTCGGCCATCGGGCATGCTGTACGAAAGGCCTATGCCGAGAACTATGAGGCAAAGCAAGGGCAGCACGGCCGGCAGTCGTGGCTAACAGTCGGCAGTAAGCCAACCTCCGCCCCTGCCGAAGACCGTTACCGCGCCGGCAGTATAGACAATCCGCTGCCTGCGGAGGGCAGCCGGAGCGGCGTTAAGCGTATTCTGAAAATAGCTTTATGGGTAGCAGCACTCGCCGCCGTAGCCTATTTCTTGCTGCATTAGCAGGTTTTTTGGGCAATCATGTCCTGAATCATTTCAGCAGTGCTCACGAGAAAGTGCATCAAAACTCATTGTTTTGATGCACTTTACTTTGGTGGCATACAGCTTTTGCTCCCTATGTATGTCGTGGCAGGTGGTCAACATTATCGGAGCAGATGGCGCTCTCACAAGCAAAGCCTGGCGGGTAATGACACTCCAAAATCAGCCCGGCAGAGTTGCAATTGCAACTCTTTCATTATCAGATACTTTACGAGTGGCTTTCTTGGAGGTGCCTTTCAAGCCTCTTGAACGATACCTTCAAGCTCCTTGAACATATCTTTCAAGCCCCTTGAAAGGCATTTTCAAGCGGGGCGGGTTGATTATCCAGATGCACGGGAGGTCAAAGCGGAGTCTCCTGCACCTGTTTGCCATGTTCGTTTCATGACCCTTTAGGCGACCTGTGACGGAACAAGGTACGACATTCTTTCAGCCCTTTGAGACCCCGAATGGTGGTTAGTTTGCCGTTATCTCCACGTTGTCTATCCGGTAAACGGCCTCCGGCATGCGCTCGTCGCAGCCCGGCAGCGGGGCGCACTTGTCCTGGTTGGGCGTGTTCCTGTTGGGCAGGTTGCGGTATGCTCCTGTCCTGATGCTGAGCCGCTCCACGGCTTTCACGGCGTGCAGGGTGCTGATGCGGCGGCCTTTTACGTTGATGCAGCTGCCGTTGATGCTAAAGCCGATGTGCTGCCATTTGCCCTGCTCGTAGGTTCCCAGCGGCTGGTTGTTGCAGTTTAGGGTGCCGTTCTGCAGGCTGAGGCAGGCCACCCGCTCGCCATGACGGTCGGTTACGTCAATCTCAAGCGGCTCTCCATTCTCTTTCTCAACCATCAGGTCGAGGCTCACGGTTGCGCTGCGGGCCTGTTCAAACACGCGTATGGCACGCGCATAGTCGTACCTATCCGAGTCTGACAGGCAGAGCTGGTGGGCTTCGTTCACCCTTACGCCTGCCCATTTGGGGCGATATACGTTCCAGTTTGGTATCGGTGCATCGGGCTCCACGTTGTCAAAGCTGTCGCTCACGGCCCCCTGCCAGGTGGTGCGAACGGGCAGTTGGACGCGGCTAACCCATATATCTTCCTTGTTCACGCTGTAGGTTAGCCACATGTCATTGCCCTTCGGCGTCTGTTCTCCTTCGGTTATGCCGCGCACGTAGCATGGTCCGAAGTCCTTGTTCTCGCCATAGAAGCGGCGCGGAGGCACCTCGCCGTGCACTACGCAGATGGAGTCGAACACGATGCCGTCGGCACTCGTGATGACTGACAGCGGGTATCGGTAGGGCTGAGTCTCGATGGGGTTGTAGCAGATGGCGTAACGGCCGTCGGCAGTACGTTGCCCCCACTGCTTTCCTCCGGCCATGATGAGCGACTGAACACGTACAGGAGTGGACCAGCTGCGGCCTTCGTCGGCCGAGAGAGCTGCCCACGACCACTTCCATAGGGCCACAACCTGTCCGTCCTTACGATGAAAGTACGAGGTTGCCTGTACGGTGTTGATGGAGTCTTTGAGTGCATAGAAGCCGTCGAGTCCGCGGTCTTCGTCTATCCATTGCAGCGTCTTGAGGCGGTCATGCAGCAGGGCATGGCAGGCGGCGCGGAACCCCTTGTCGCGCGAGCGGGTGTAGAAAGGGTAGGAGGTGTTGCTTTCGTTCCACTTGGTGTGCGACGAGTAGCGCAGAAAATAGATGGGTCCGAGGCTTCCGTCCTGGTGTATCTCGCGCACCATGCGGCCTATTCCGCCCTCTTTGAATGGGTTGTAGCTGTGTCCCTGGAATGCAGTGACGAGCAAGCGGCCGTTGGGCGCCGTGTAAAAAGCCATGCGCTGGTGCTGTATGTAGCCGTAGTAGCCCTTCGGGAAGGTAACTCCGGCGGGCGCCTTGTAGGGTGGGAAGGCCACGCGGGGCTTGCTCCAGTGGCGCCCGTCCTTAGAAGCAACGAGCAGGGTGTGGCCGGGCGGCTGCTGTTCATCAACGGGATTGGAGAGATACTCGAGGTAGAACGTGCCGTTCCAGTACGTCAGGTTGGGCGCGTGGTTGTAGGTCCAGCCGTAGCCGTCGGCCTCTTCGGGATGCGTGCGGTTGGCCCGCATCACCTGTATATTCTCTGTTCCGATGGCGTAACGGAACCCTCCTTCGTGCTGGCGGGGGTTGCATATCTCGCCGCCAACGTAGGCTACGGGCTCTTGCCGGCTGCCCGTCTGCGCCCCGGCAGCGGCCGGCAGCAGCGACAGGAGAATGATGTTAAGCAGGTGTTTCATAAAAGGCGCACATTCGTTAGTGTACTGCAAAAGTACGGAAAATTAACGAATGTGCGCCTGTCGGATGTGTGAAAAGTGGCTGAACGCGTGCTGTTTCAGCCCTTGCGGTTGTTATTGGGGCTCTGCGTTGTGCATCATGAGGCGCCATTTGCGGTAGCCCAGGACGGCAATCACCACGTAGAGACCGTACAGACTGGCCTTGAAGGGGATGTCCTTGTAGAAGTACAGCGCGCAGGTTACTATGTCTACGGCTATCCAGATGAGCCACTGTTCAAGGTACTTGCGGGCCAACGCCCACACTCCTACGAAGCTCAGGGCCGTTGTAAAGCTGTCGGCTATCGGCACGCGCGAGTCGGTGTAGGTTACCAGCAGCCACCAGATAGTGGCCCAGATGGCCAGTGTGGCCACCGTCCAGGGCAGTATCAGGCTCCGCTTAAAGTGCGTGATGGGCGTTTCCTTCTGCCCGCTGCCGTCCTCGGTGGGTGCTCCGTGCAGGTGAAACTTCCAGTTCAGGAAGCCGTAAACGGTCATGGCAATGTAGTAGAACTCCATGCCGCAGTCGGCGTAAAGCCCCTTGTCATAATAGAGAACGATGTCGAGCGCCTGCATGACGAAGCCCACCAGCCACAGCCAAATGCTGGCTTTGTACTCCAGAAGGATGTAAGCCAGCCCCAGCACGGTTGTGATGATGTCGAGAGAGCGGGTCTCTCGCCATCCTTCCCAGGTGAAGAGAGCGTTCAGTATGTCTGCTGTTGTTTCCATATCCGGTTTGTTTTGACGCCTGCCTGCGCCCTTCCGGTCGTGGCGGAGCGGGCGAGACGGCCTCTTCCTGCATTGTTTACAGCTTCACGGTGATGTTGCTCATCATCGTAAAACCTGCCATCGGGATGAACCCTATCTGGTAGTAACGCTTGTCGGAGGTGTATCCACTCGACTCACTTACGGCCGAGTAAACCCATCCGGAGGCTGCATAATGGCGGTTGAAGATGTTGTTCAGGTTCACTCCAAAGTCCACTTCTTTCAGTCCCAGCAGCCCTTTGGCCGCGTAGCCCAGCCTGATGTTGGTCTGTGAGAAGCAGGGCAGCGAGCGCTCCTTGTTATCAGTATTGTCGAGATACTGCCGGCTCACGAAGTTCGTATGCCACATGGCAGAGAAGCCGCGGTAGTGAACATCGGCCATGCCGTTGAGGATGGCCGACGGCGAAAACGCCAGTGTGGAGTGCCCGTAGTGAGCTGTGGTGGGCTTCCAGTTGGGGTTCGACGCCGAGGTCTGTGTCCTGTAGTCGTAATCATCAGGGCGAGGATTGTCCCAATCGTCTATGTATTCCGTGAAGTCCTTTATCCTGTTCTGGCTCAGAGCGGCGTTACCGCCGATGGTGAGCCAGGTGAGCGGGCTCCAGTCTGCATTGATTTCGGCACCCGTGCGGTAGCTTTTGCGGATGTTGGTGGTGAGCGCTTCGCCGATGTCACTTAGCTCTCCGGTCTGCACCAGCTGGTCTTTGTAATCCATGTAGTACAGGGTGAGGCCGGCGTTCCAGTTGGTTCCGGCGTAGCTGTAGCCCGCTTCGAGGTCGAGCAAGTGCTCGGCCTTGGGGGCCGGATAGTTGCCGTTATCGGTAAAGTTGTTGCGTTCGGGCTCGCGGTTGGCATAGGCCACGGAGCCGAAAGCCTTGTGCCGGCCCTGGTGGAAGCTGATTCCGGCCTTCGGATTGATAAAGTTGTAGCGCTCGTCGATATCGAGTTGCTGGTTGCGGAAGGAGCCGTCGGCCTGCTCGATGAACTTATCGTTGACGCCGCTCGTGGTATATCCCACGTGCCGATACTGCACATCGCCGAACACATCCCATGCTCTTGCCACATGCCAGGTGGCCTTCACGAAGGCACTGTAGTCGTTCTTGCGGGCGTCGGAGTCGTAATATTGGCTGCCGCTCCAGGGCGCCTGCATGGTTGCCATGCCCGTACGGGCGGATATGTAGTTCAGATAACCGAAGTGATTGGCACGGAACTGCTGCAGGTTAAGCCCCATGATGACGTCCCACTCCCGGCTTTTGAAGTTGGCGTTGTACACCAGTCCGTAGGCATGTTGGGTGAGTCCCTTGCGGCGGATGAAGTCAGAACGCTTCACGGTGTTGCCCTGCGCGTCGCTTGCATTGATGCCGTACTTCTCGAACTTGTTGTTGGGACGGAACTCGCTGTAGTACCCGTAGCCGTACGTATAGTGCAGGGTGGCGTTGTGACTCCAGTGTTCAGAAGGGCGCCAGGCCGCAGAGAGGAGGTTGTGATTATGGTAGAAGTTGTCCGTAGTCTTCTCCCACAGGCTGCCGTTGTCGAGCTTGTAGCGCGCCGTCTGGTAGTTGCCGTTGGCATTCTTGGGAAAAGTCCAGCCGTTGTCATCGAACACCAGGGCCTCGTAAAGCGAGTTGAAGCGCCCCAGCCCGCGTGCGTACATATCCTTGTACGTGCGTATGCCGTCGTCCATGAGCGTGGCATCGTCGTTTCCGGCGGTAACTCCATTCCAGGCCTGGCCAGTCTTTTCAAAGTTTCCCACGTTCTTGTAGCTCAGCGTGTAGTTGCCACCAAGCCAGGTGAGGCCGCCGTAGTAGGAGCCCGACCGGCCCGAGGTGCCGTGCAAGTAGCCATCGGTAGCCGTCTCGTGGTAGGCTCCGTTGAAGATAAGATGCCCCCACAGCAGCCCCGTAGAGAAGCCGGCACCCACGTTGTAGGTGTTGTACGAACCGTAGGAAGCCGACAGTTCGAGCGACGGAACATAAGCAGGAGCGGCGGTGGCCAGTGAGATGGTGCCGCCGAAAGCACCGTCGCCATTGGTCGATGTGCCCACACCACGCTGTATCTGTGCACTGCCCAGGAAGGCTGCATACGAGTTCATGTTGGCCCAGAACACCGTTTGATCCTCGGGAGAGTTGAGCGATACGCCGTCGAGTGTTACGTTAATACGCGAGCCGGCGGCACCCCGGATGCGCATGTAGGTGGTTCCCGTGCCCACGCCATTTTCGCTCCAGGACAGCACACCGGGCGTCATGGAGAAGAGGAAGGGCAGCTCCTGTCCGCTTTTGGCGAACTGTTGCAGTTCTTGTTTTTTGATGTTAGCCACTGCGAAGGGTGCGTCCTTCTGTGCACGCACGCCTCTCACCACAACCTCCTGCAGCTCCTCCAGCCTGATGGAGTCTTGCGGAGACTGTGCGTTTGCTGTCAAGGCACACGCCAAAGTGGCCCACAACAACACATTCCTTTTCATAGAATACTACTGATTAAACCAATAATAAAGGGCTTCTATCCTACCTACGCCAGCATTACCTGGATCAGGTTAACGGGTATGTTCTCAGCCTGTCCAACTGTTCCGGCGCCATCCACAGACGGCACCCGGAACGGGCAAGCACCCCTTAGTTTTCTCTTTGAAAACCGATACAAAGGTAATGCTAATTGTTGAGAACACCAAAAAAAACAGAAATTATCAGCTCCCGCGGTTCCGAAGGCCTACAATCAGCGCTCTGAAGCCATTCTTCCGGTTGCCCGAAGCTATGCTTCGCGAACTTTCGACACTTGTCGCACGATTGTTTAACAAGTGTCGCACGATCGTGCGACAAGTGTCGAAAGTTCCTGCTCATGTCATTCGGCACCCACGATGATGGTTTGTAACGCCCTCGGGAGCGGGGATTGGGCAAGATGACAATTCGGAATTCTCAATTCACAATTCACAATTCATAATGGTTACTGCTGCGTAGCTGCGAAGTGCCACACGGCTCCCATGGTCACGATGCCCTGCTGGCCGTAGCCTATCTCGGTGAAGAACTTCACGTGGCGGCCACCAACCTCAACGCCCACGGGCGAGAGCTGGAAGGCAAACTTCAGTCTGCTGTCGTCTATCTCCGGGTAATCGCGCGAGCTGACGGTGAGCCTGTAGTGGCGTAAACCTGCGTTGCCCTTGCTGTAAAGCACCACGGGACCGGCCTCCAGCCACGTTACCTTGAGGCCCGGCATTACGCTGAGGCTGCGGCTCTCGACGTCGGTTCCGGGGTCGTCCCAGTCGTAGGGATAGATAAGAGGCAGGTAGACTTCCGACAACCAGTCGCCCTCTGCCGACTCGTAGGGCCGCACCAGCCTGCCGTAAGCCGACCCGTAGCCCACTGCCCCGCCTATGGCTATGCGGCGGTTGAGGTGACAGTAGTACTCTAACTGGGCCGAAAGGTTCACTCCTCTCAGTATGCCGAAGCTCACGAACTCTTTCTCCAACCCGTAGCGGTCTATGTACCGGTTGACTGTCTGGTTAAACCGATGGTCGCTCCCCATGCCGAATGAGGCTCTCAACTCGTGACGGTAAGATTGTGCACAGGCTGCAAGCGGAAAGGCGAGGCAGAGCAGCAGGATGATTTTCTTCATGTTTTCAGGGTTTTATTCCTACAACCTTCAAAGGGCGGAAACCTTGCATGGGAAGGGCAGAAAATGTTTGCACAGGTCCTATACCTTATTTATATAGGTGCCGTAAAAATGAAAACCTCCGCCTGCACGATGGTGCCGACGGAGGTTGAGGTTTGCTTTATGGGCGCTGGTTTACTGCTTCCCGAACGAACAGGGCGTCCAGGGCTTGAGCTCCTTGAAGAAGTCGTGCCCCTTGTCGTCAACGAGGATGAAGGCCGGGAAGTCCTTTACGGTTATCTTCCAGATAGCCTCCATGCCCAGTTCGGGATATTCCACGCACTCTATGCTGGTGATGCAGCTCTGCGAGAGCACTGCAGCCACGCCGCCGATGGTGCCCAGGTAGAAGCCGCCATGCTTTTGGCAGGCGTCGGTAACCACCTGTGTGCGGTTGCCCTTGGCTATCATCACGAGCGAGCCTCCATGCTCCTGGAACTCATCCACGTAGGGGTCCATGCGGTTGGCGGTCGTCGGGCCCATTGCTCCACATGGATAGCCGTCGGGTGTTTTGGCCGGTCCGGCGTAGAGGATGGGGTGATCCTTGAAGTATTGCGGCAAGTCCTCGCCGGCATCCAGGCGCGCCTTGAGCTTGGCGTGGGCAATGTCGCGGGCCACGATAATGGTGCCGTTGAGGCTCACGCGGGTTGATACGGGGTACTTGGTGAGCTCGCGGCGCACGTAGTCTATGCCCTTGTCGAGGTCAATCTCTATGCCGTTGCCACCTTCTCCGGGCTTGCGGTAGGCTTCGGGAATCAGTTCGTCGGGGTTGGTATCCATCTTTTCGAGCCAGATACCGTCCTTGTTGATTTTTGCCTTGATGTTACGGTCGGCCGAGCACGATACGCCGAGGCCTATCGGGCAGCTGGCTCCGTGGCGCGGCAGGCGGATAACGCGGATGTCGTGGGCCAGCGCCTTGCCGCCGAACTGTGCGCCGAGGCCAATCTTGTGAGCCTCATCAAGCAGCTTGGCCTCCAGGTCAAGGTCGCGGAAAGCGCGTCCCGTCTCGTCTCCGGTGGTAGGTAAGTTGTCGTAATAGTGTATGGAACCGAGCTTGACCGTAAGCAGGTTCTTCTCTGCTGATGTGCCTCCGATGACGAAACAGATGTGGTAGGGCGGGCAGGCTGCCGTGCCCAGGCTCTTCATCTTCTCTACCAGGAAGGGCAGCAGGGTGCCTTCGTTCTGGATGGTGGCCTTGGTCATGGGGTAGAAGTAGGTCTTGTTGGCCGAGCCGCCGCCCTTGGCAACCATCACGAAGCGGTACTCGGCGCCCTCTGTAGCTTCTATATCAATCTGTGCGGGGAGGTTACATTTGGTGTTGACCTCGTCGTACATGTTGAGCGGAGCATTCTGCGAGTAGCGCAGGTTGTCCTGTGTGAAGGTGTTGTAAACGCCGCGCGAGAGGGCTTCCTCATCGTCGAAGCCCGTCCACACCTGCTGACCTTTCTCGCCGTGGATGATGGCCGTGCCCGTATCCTGGCAGAAGGGGAGCACGCCCTTGACCGAAGTTTCGGCGTTGCGCAGGAACTGCAGAGCCACGTACTTGTCGTTCTCGCTGGCTTCGGGGTCGTTGAGAATGGCCGCAACCTGCTCGTTATGGGAGCGGCGGAGCATGAACTCACAATCGTGGAAGGCCTGCTGACTGAGCAAGGTAAGGGCCTCGGGCGTTACTTTCAGAATTTCCTTGCCTTCAAATTCGCCTACCGACACGCCGTCGGTGGTAAGGAGGCGATACGCTGTATCGTCCTTTCCGGTCTGGAACATGGGCGCATACTTGAAATCAACTGGTTTTGCCATAATGTTTTGTTTATATGAATAAATTAGTATCCGAATATTTCCTCGGTGCTCATCCGCTTCACCGATGCTATCTTCTCCAACGACTTGAGGTCGAGATTCTTCTCGTCGCCCAGGATAAGATACCTGTAGGCCTTGCCCTGAATGTTGTCCTTGGCAAAGTTCATGAGGTCGTCGAGGGTGAGCCGTTGCAGCGTTTCGTACTCCTGCTTGTAGGGATTGTAGTCGATGCCCAGGCGCAGCGCGTTCATGTAAGCGGTGAGTACGTCGAACTTGGTGGTGCGTGCAGAGGCAATGCTCTTGAGCAGGTTCTGGCGTGCAAGGTCGAAGCCGGCCTGCCGCCGGGGCGTGTTGTTGAGCAGTTCGCTGAACTCCTTGACGCAATCCATCATCTTGTCGTTCTGCGTAATGATGTTGGTGTAGAAGTATTCCTTATCCTGCAGGCGGCTTGGCCGGTTGTACCGGGCCGATGCGCTGTAGGCAAGACCGCGGGCTTCGCGTAGTTCCTGGAACACGATGGCATTCATTCCGCCGCCGAAGTAGCCGTTGAAGAGGTCGATGATGGCCATCCGCTGAGGCGTGAAGCCGGTGTTCTGGTTGTGCAGTTGCATCATGTAGATGTTCTTGGCATCGTAAGGAGCAATCCAGACCTCGTTCTCCGGCGTTGCCTGCAAGGTGTAGCGGCGCGTGGAAGCATCGGTCTTGAGAAGCTGCTTGGGCGTAGGATGTTCCTTGGTGATGAGCTTGTTGAGCTTTTTGAGTGCCGACGGACCGTAATAAAGCACCGTCTGGGCGTGGTTGCGCAGGTTCTTCATGAGTGCCGTCAGTTCCTCGGGGGCACCCTGACGCAGCTTCTGCTCGCTCGGAATGTTGCGTGTCGGGTTGTATGCACCATACATTCCGTAGTCTGTCAGCGCTCGGTAGTTGCTGCGTTGGTTGGTCTTTGCGTCGGCTCTTCCTTTGAGTACGAGGTCTACATACTGGCTGTAAGCCTGCTTGTCGGCCTTGGCGTTCTGCATCAGATGCTCCAAGAGGCCCAGTGCCTCGGGCAGTTTTTCGTTCAGTCCGGATAGGGTCACGGTGAACATATCGGCACTCTGACTGAAGCTGTAGTCGCAAGCCAGGCGGTAGAATTGCTGCTTGATTTGCTCATTTGACAGCTTGTCGGTTCCCAGAAAGTCAAGATAGCCGGCGGCGTAGTCCATGAGCGGGTTGGTTTCAGTGCCTATCGGGTAGCGGAACTGCAGGGTAAAGAGGCCGTCGGTGGTGTTCTGCTTGTACACCACAGGCAGCCCGCGGCGGGTCGAGGCCTTGGTTAAGTCCTTACTGAAGTCAAGGAACTGGGGCTGTATAGGTGCGGGTTTGCTGGCCAGCACCTGCTGCAGGAAGGCCGAATGTTTGTCGTTGTTGGTGGGTATGGGGGTGATGGCAGGCTTCTCCACCTTGCGGATGGTGGTGTCGTTGCCCTGCTTCTTGTACACGCAAACATAGTTATCATTGAGGTACTTGTTGGCAAAAGCCACGATGCCGGCCTTCGTCATCTTCGATATACGGCCCAGTTTGCCCACATGCTGCTGCCAGTCTTCGCCGTTGATGAAGGCGTTTACGAACTGGTCTGCACGGTTTTCGTTGTCATCGAGACTCTTGTAGAAGTCGCGTTTGTAGTTGTTGATGACCGACGGAAGCAGCTCGTCGGAGAACTCACCACGCTTAAGTTTGTCCACTTCCTGCAGCAGCAGGGCGCGCACTTCTTCCAACGTCTGCCCCTGCTTGGGCATTCCGCCCACGACGAAGCCGGCATAGTCGCACATGGCATCAGTCCCGGCAAAGGCTGCCTGCACCTTCATCTTCTGGTTGAGGTCGAGGTCCAAGAGCCCTGCGTGGCCGTTGCTGAGCAGCGAGCCGATTACGTCGAGCGTGTCGCTGCTAAGCTCCCGGCCGGCCGGAAAGCGCCAACCAAGGTACACGTTCTCTGCTTCCTGCCCAAGGACGGTGGTGTCCTGCGGGGCAGTGATTGGCGGCAGGGGGGCGTACTCGGGGCGAGAGAGCGTCTCGCTCTTCTTCCATGAGCCGAAATAACGGTCGATAGTGGCAATTACTTCGTCAGGATTAAGGTCGCCGGCCATGCACACCGCCACGTTGTTAGGCACGTAGTAGCGGTTGAAGTAGTTCTTGATATTGGTGATGGAGGGGTTCTTCAAGTGCTCTCCCAGGCCGATTGTGCTCTGCGTTCCGTACGGATGAGTGGGGTAGAGCTTGGCCATCAGCGCCTGAAACAGCTTGCGTGAGTCCTGTGCAAGGCCGATATTGTACTCCTCGTACACAGCTTCGAGCTCGGTGTGGAACCCGCGTATGACCATGTTCCGGAACCTGTCGGCCTGTACTTTGGCCCAGTTATCAACCTCGTTTGCCGGTATGTTCTCCACGTAACATGTCACATCGTTGCTCGTATAGGCGTTGCTGCCCTCTGAACCGATGCCCGACATGAGCTTGTCGTACTCGTTCGGTATGTTGTATCGTGCCGCGAGACCGCTCACGGAGTCAATTTCGTGATACGCCCTCTTGCGGGCCAGCGGGTTGGTTAGCTTGCGGTAAGCCTCGTACCTGCGCTCTATATCGTTAAGGAAGGGCAGCTCCGCCTGGTAGTCAGACGTGCCGAACTGCTGCGTTCCCTTAAACATAAGGTGCTCCAGATAGTGGGCCAGGCCGGTTGTCTCGGCCGGGTCATTGCGGCTGCCGGTGCGTACGGCGATGTAAGTCTGTATGCGCGGCTTTACCTTATTGACCGAGAGATAAACCTTGAGGCCGTTGTCGAGGGTGTAGATGCGGGTGTGCATGGGGTCTCCCTCAACGGTTTGGTACTTGTAGTCCTTTGCTTCGGAGGCTGAGAAGGCACAAGCTACGAGGAGCGATGTAAGAATCAATCTTAGTTTCATGAATGTGTATTGAGCTGTTTTAGTTTTCGAAGTCGACTTCATGGTCAAGTTGCGTGATGAAATTCTCCAGTACCTCGGGCTCCACATCGCCCATGCTGAATTCCTTTTCGGCGTCTTTCCTGATTTCGGCTATCCACATGCGGCGGGCTGTAATGTAGTCCTGGCGTATGCGTTCGACATCAGTTTCGGTGAGTTCGGCCAGCCCGTAGTAGTCAAGAATGAGCTGATAGGTCCACGCCCACTGGTATTCGCGGTAGTGGTCGTTGATGTTCTCGAACTTTCCTATTACCTCGTCAATGGACTCTATCTCGCCACTCTTGATGTTGGAAACAATCTTCTCCTCCTCGCTTACGGGCAACAGGAGGCCCGAGAGGTCGGCCCAGTCGCCCTTGCCGATGGTGTCCGCGGGCGGTTCTATGGCTCCCAAGCGCTTCTTCACACGCTTGAGCACGGCGCCCATGTAGATGCGCAAGGCGATGTCGTAGTACTTGATGCCCTTGCGAAGCGAGCTGGCATTGATGACGTACTCATGGTAGTTGTAGGTCGAAACATTGTCGCCGCTGGCTTCGCGCAGCTTTTCGAGTATCTTCTTGCCCTTCAGTATCTCGCCCACGGAGAACGGGCTGAGCCAGTCGAAGTTAACGATGCTCTTCTGCGTGCCCTGCGGACGCACGTCTCGTTTGGGCCATTTGCGGATGTCGCGGTACAGACCAACGGTCGTGATGTTCCTTCCCGGCGAGAGATACATGGTGTCGCCGTAGGCTATGAGGTAAGAGAAAGGCAGCTTGCGCGTGTCGGGATGGTACATCAACTTGCCGAAACACACCGAAAAAGTTCCTATGTGGGCCGGCATGAGCAGGTAAGCACCGCTTGCGGTCTTACATCCGCGCTCCAGCGTACCGTAGTGCATGGGCCCCATCTTGTACGCATGGTTGCTGAAGTTGGTTGCACTGCCGGCGTTGTAGAACGAGAACTGGCCGCCTATAAGCAAGCTGCTCTTGTGGTGGCTGGCCGTAAAGGGACCGCAGAAGGCGGCACACGCCTCGCCGTTACTCATGTAGCTGTTGGCAAAGAACACGCTCTGCGAGGCCGTGAAGCCGTTGCTTATCTGGCATGCCTCGCCCACGAAGCAGTCCTGCATCTTCACACTGTTGATGATGCTGGAGCCCTCGGAGATGATGGAGTTCTCGCAGATAACGCCCGTACCGATATAAACGCTGGCGTTGAGTGAGCTCAGTATGGTGCAGTCGCTAAGCCTCGAGGCGCCGTTAATCTCGCAGTCGTCGGCTATCACGGTGTTGGTTATCTCCTTGGTGTTCACTATCTTCACGTTGCTGCCTATGGTTCCGCGCTCGGGCGAGGTACGTCTGATTTCCTCGTTGATAAGCCTACGGATGGCATCTCGCAGCGGTTTGTCGGCAGCATGCTTCACCATGAAGGCGGCGAACTGGCTGTTCAAGTCCTTGAAGAGGATGACGTTGCCGTCGCCCACCTCGTTCAGGACCGATATCAGGTTACCTTCGCCGAAGGTGGCACCCTCGGTTGTCTCGATGGTACACACGTTGGAGATGTACACATTGTCGGCTATGGTGTAGTTGTTGATATAGTTTCCGATGTTTTCTATCAAGCAGTCGTCGCCCAGAGTCACGTTACGCAGCGTGGCGTTGTTGATGCCCGCGTGCTTGAAGAACCCCTTGCTCACTTCCACACTGCGGCTGAAGGCGCCGATGTTCACCTCGCCGTAGAGCATGACGCGGTGCATGTAGTTGGGCTTGAAGTCCTCGGCCACGTTTACGGCAGTCCAGTCTTCGGCCCAGCAACTGTTGTTCTCCAGCACCTGTATCTCCTCTTCGGTCAGTTGTCTGTAATCTTCCATTTTCGTCGTTTTTAGTTTATTATCCTTCTTCTGCTTCCGGATAGAGGAAGTCGTTGTATGGATATTTCTGCACGTGTAGCTCACGTACCTTCCTGTACAGCGTCTCGCGCAGTTCGTCGATGTTCTCTTTCTGCTTGGCCGAGATGAAGAGGCAGTTGTCGTTGAGCCGTGCCATCCAGGTCTTCTTGAGCTCGTCGAGGGTGATGTTCTCCTTCTCCGGGGGCGTCAGGTCATCGGGTTCCTTGTCCGTCCAGGTGTAGTTGTCAATCTTGTTGAACACAATCATCGACGGCTTCTCGGCGCATCCCAGTTCCTTGAGCGTGTTTTCAACCACCTGTATCTGTTCCTCGAAGTCGGGATGAGATATGTCCACAACGTGCAGCAGCAGGTCGGCTTCGCGCACCTCGTCGAGGGTCGACTTGAACGAGTCTACCAAGTCTGTTGGCAGCTTGCGGATAAAGCCCACCGTATCGGCCAGCAGGAAGGGCAGGTTCTCTATCACTACCTTGCGCACGGTGGTGTCGAGGGTGGCGAAGAGTTTATCCTCCGCGAAGACTTCACTCTTGGACAAGAGGTTCATGATGGTAGATTTGCCCACGTTGGTGTAGCCCACCAGCGCCACGCGAACCATGCGGCCGCGGTTCTTGCGCTGCGTGGTTTTCTGCTTGTCTATTTCCTCCAGCCGCTTCTTGAGCAGCGTGATGCGCTGCAGGATGATACGGCGGTCCATCTCGAGCTGCGTCTCTCCCGGGCCGCGCAGTCCCACCGAGCCTTTTCCGCCGCCCGAGCCGGAGCCTCCGCCCTGCCGCTCCAGGTGCGTCCAGAGGCGCTGCAGGCGGGGCAGCATGTAGCGGTACTGGGCCAGCTCTACCTGCGTTTTGGCGTTTGCTGTTTGTGCCCGCATGGCAAAGATGTCGAGTATGAGCGAGGTGCGGTCCAGTATCTTCACGCCCAGTTCTTTCTCTATGTTGCGTATCTGCTTGGCCGACAGCTCGTCGTCGAATATCACCATGCCCACGGGAGTTTCGTTGTCGTCCTGCTCCTGTATGTATTTTTTAATTTCCTCCAGCTTTCCCTTGCCCACGTAACTTACGGTGCTGGGGCCGTTCAGCTTCTGGGTGAAGCGCTTGATGGTAACGGCTCCCGCCGTGTCGGCTAAGAACTCAAGCTCGTCCAGGTACTCTATGGTCTTGGCCTCGTCCTGTTCCTGGGTAATGAGACCTACCAGGACGGCCGTTTCAGCCTTGACTTCGGAGATAACAAATTCCTTCATATTGTCTTTGATACTATTTAGTTGCAAAGATAGTAATTTATATGAAAAGTGAGAAACGCGAACTCATAAAAAATGAAAAGCCGCCGCCAGCGGGGCGTTCTTTATGCGAGACCGGAGCAAAAGGCATCGTTCAAGCCCCTTGGAAGGCACCTTTTGTTTTGTAATTTAAAGGCAGCAGCGGTTCCTCCCCTTAGAAAGGGGAGGTTAGGAGGGGATGATTTTGCAAGCAGCGAGCAGCTAATTCACAATTCATCATTCACAATTCACAGGTTAGGAGGTGATGATTCCTGCTGCAAGTTCGCTGTTTCCTGCCACGCGGTCATCCCCTCCTCCGCCTCCCCTTTCTAAGGGGAGGTTACCGGTTTGCCTTTTTGCAAGCTGTCGTTTGTTCGCTCCTGCTAAGCAATGGGTCTTCGGCAGTTGAAAAATTACTATGTTACTCTGTCTTTAAAAACAATCAGCAAATCGACAGCAGGTCCGCGGCAGTTGAAAAATTACTATGTTACTCTGTCTTTAAGAGCAAGAAGAACGCGGGCACAGAGATTGCTGCAAAGCGGTAGAAAACACCTTCTTACGTTGTCTTAAAAAACCTCCGGCGGAGCAGGAGAAAATCTGTCGGCGGATTGGAGGTGCCTATCAAGCTCCTTGGAGGTATCGTTCAAGGGGCTTGAAGCATATCTACAAGGGGCTTGAACGATACCTTTTACAAAGCAGCTCATTATCAGTTACTTACGCGGAGGATAAAGCCAGAGGGTCGGGAGACTTCTTTTCGCCTGCCTACAGAAGGACTTTTGATGGACTGCGGGGTGTGTTCCGCCATTGCGCGGCGGACGGATGATGAGGCCGGGGCAATGCTTCCGTCCTCCCGTTTCGCGTCAGCAGCCGGCCGGTTGCAGGCCATTCGCAAGGGTGCCGGTGCGCGGTTATTCATTTAATTAATATAAAAAATGACTTTTCATTTCTCCATCTGATTTATAATTGGTAATTTTGTGGCAATTAAAAGAGTCAAACTAAAATTATTGGATTATGAGATTAATTATCGAATCTGATTACGAAAAGATGTCTGAATGGGCAGCCAATCACGTCATCGAGAGAATTAACGCAGCCCGGCCCACGGCCGAGCATCCCTTTGTACTTGGCCTGCCAACGGGTTCTTCGCCCGAGGGAATGTACCGTTGTCTGGTCAGCGCCTGCAAAGCAGGTAAGGTTTCGTTCCGCCATGTGCTTACTTTTAACATGGACGAGTACGTGGGCCTGCCCGAAGAACACCCCGAGAGCTACCACTCCTTCATGCGCCGCAACCTCTTCGACCACATCGACTGCCCCGCCGAGAACATCCATATACTCAACGGAAACGCTGCTGACCTGGAGGCGGAGTGCGCCTCTTACGAGCAGAAAATAAAGGAGGCAGGCGGCATAGACTTGTTTCTGGGCGGCATAGGTCCCGACGGCCACATCGCCTTTAACGAGCCTTTCTCGTCGCTTACGTCGCATACGCGCGTCAAGACCCTCACCACCGACACCATCATAGCCAACAGCCGCTTCTTCGACAACGACGTTACGAAGGTGCCCAAACACGCCCTCACCGTTGGCGTAGGTACGGTAATGGAAGCCCGTGAGGTAATGATTCTGGTCAACGGACACCACAAGGCACGCGCCCTGCAGGCCGCTGTAGAGGGGCCGGTAACGCAGGCCTGGACCATCAGTGCCCTGCAGCAGCACGCCCATGCCATCATCGTAGCCGACGAGGCTGCCACCGACGAGCTCAAGGTTGGCACCTACAAATACTTCAAGGACATAGAGAAAGACAATCTCTAAACCCTCTTTCAACCTGCCGGTATCGGACAACGGACGCGCTGCCACACCTCAGCGCGCCTCTGCCCGGTGCCCGCACGTCTTGCACTAAACACCTATAATAAATATAACCTATGAGACTTCATCTTAGTTCTGAAATCGTTTTAAACAAAGTACCCGAAGAGTTCTACGCTCCCAAGACAGCAGTAGAGCGCTCGGAAATCACCCGCATGGAGAAGGTTCCTACCGACATCTTCCCCAAAGCCGAAGAGGGAGCCCGCTGCATAGCAGATGCAATCGTGAGCGAAATCAAGGCCAAGGAGCAGCTGGGCAAGTACTGCGTGCTCGGAGTGGGCACAGGACAGTCGCTTACGCCCGTGTTCCAGGAACTCATCAGCCGCTACGAGAAGCACGAAGTGAGCTTCCGCAACGTGGTGGTGTTCAACGCTTACGAGTATTTTCCGCTCACTCCGGGCAGCCAGCACAGTGCTCTCTTCCAGCTGAAGGAGCGCTTCCTGAAGAAGGTTGACATCCCCGAGCAGAACATCTACTCGCTCGACGGAACCGTGTCGCAGGAGTTCGTGCAGCAGCAATGCCGCCTCTACGAGCAGCGCATACAGACTTTCGGCGGCATAGACATCATGCTGCTGGGCATCGGTCGTATCGGCAACATCGCTACTAACGAGCCCGGAAGCGGCCTCACGTCAGCTGCACGCCTCATACTCATCGACGCCACCAGCCGCGAAGAGATGACCATGAGCTTCGGTTCGCAAGAACCCGTGCCGCCGTGCTCCATCACCCTCGGCATTGCCGACATCCTGCAGGCCCGCAAAATCTACCTTACCGCATGGGGAGAAGAGAAGGCCGAGATTATTCAGAAGACCGTCGAAGGCCGCATCTCGGATGCCATTCCGGCCAGTTTCCTGCAGACCCACAACGATGCTCGCGTCATCATAGACCTCTCGGCGGCAGGTAAACTCACCCGCATCATCCACCCCTGGCTCGTTACAAGCTGCAAGTGGAACGACAAACTCACCCGCGCAGCCCTCGTGTGGCTGTGTCAGGTAACGGGAAAGCCCATCCTCAAGCTCACCAACAAGGACTACAACGAGAACGGACTCAGTGAGTTGCTGGCCCTGTACGGCTCGGCCTACAATGCCAACATCAAGATATTTAACGACTTGCAGCATACGATTACCGGCTGGCCGGGCGGCAAACCCAACGCCGATGATACCTATCGGCCGGAGCGGGCCAAGCCTTTTCCCAAGCGCATCATCGTGTTCTCGCCCCATCCTGATGACGATGTAATCTCCATGGGCGGCACTATACAGCGCCTGGTAACCCAAGGTCACGACCTGCACGTGGCCTACGAGACCTCTGGTAACATCGCCGTGGGCGACGAGGAGGTAACTCGGTTCATGCACTTCGTCAACGGTTTCAACCAGTTATTCCTCGATAACAAGGAAGAAACCATCAAGACAATGTACGCGGACATCAAGAAGTTCCTGGCCGGAAAGAAGGAGGGCGACATCGATACGCCTGATGTGCGCACCATCAAGGGCCTCATCCGCCGCGGCGAAGCACGCACCGCATGCACTTACAACAAGATTCCGCTCGACCATGTGCACTTCCTCGACCTGCCTTTCTACGAGAGCGGAAAGATTGAGAAGCTGCCTATGACGGAGAAGGACGTAGAGATTGTGCGCAATCTCCTGAAGGAGGTGAAGCCTCATGAGATATTTGTGGCCGGCGACTTGGCCGATCCGCACGGCACGCACCGCAAGTGCACCGACGCTGTTCTGGCTGCCATTGACCTTGAAAAGGAAGCTGACGCCAAGTGGCTCAAGGACTGCAGGATTTGGATGTACCGCGGTGCATGGGCTGAATGGGAAATAGAAAACATCGAAATGTGCGTTCCCATGTCGCCCGAAGAGCTGCGCGCAAAACGCAACGCCATACTGAAACACTCCAGTCAGATGGAGTCCGCGCCGTTCCTGGGTAACGACGAGCGGCTCTTCTGGCAGCGGGCAGAGGACCGTAACCGCGGCACCGCCAAGCTGTACGACGACCTCGGACTGGCCAGCTACGAAGCTATGGAGGCCTTTGTGGAGTACAAACCCATTTAAGATAATCTCATCTCACCACAACGGGACATTGCCTTTACGGGCTTTGTCCCGTTTTTCGTCGGCCCTCCCGGCAACCTTCATGCTGCCTGACGACATGAAAAAAGGTGCAAACCGAACGTTTACACCTTTATAATATATAGGCCCCTGCGTGGCGGCAGGCGGCTTATTTGCTGAATATAACAGGCATGTCGTCCGGGGCGAGAGGCCGCATGTCGACCAGTTTCAGACTCTTCACCATTTTCAGAGTTCCCTGTTTGTATCTTTGGAAGTGTTCGCTGGCTATGTGCTTGTGGTAAGCATCGAGGTTGCGGTATATCTCCACGATGCGTATCTGGCAGGAGTCGGCGCTCACTTGCATGGGGTAGATGCACACCACGCCAGGTTCCTTGCGCACGGACTCGCCGCCCACGTTGGCTGCATACTGCAGGTAAGCGTCCAGATACTCGGGATAGACCTCTATCTCCGACAGCCTTACGAGCATGCTGTCGGCCATCACCGGCTTCGGAGCTTCGCCTTTTGAAAGGCCGAAGAGGCGTTCGGCGTTGCCGTAGAGGAACATCGAGCTGTAGCGGGCAAGTCCCGTGTTGGCGTCCAGATAGCTCTTCATGCGCTGCAGGCCCTGCTCCAGCACCTTGGGGGCAACGTACGGATAGTCGCTTCCATAGAGAATGTGGTCGGGAGTGGTGATGGTGAGCAGCTCGCGCACGGTCTCTGCCGAGTGGCTTCCTGCCAAGTCGTAGTACAGACTGGCCAGACTCTGCTCCCAGTCTACCGTTCCTATGAGCTTGTTCTGCTGCATCACGGCCGTCAGACTCTTCATTCTCGGCACGGCGATGGGCAGATAGGCGCCGCAATGAGGTATCACGAACTTAATCTGCGGATAGCGCCCCATCACGTTGTGGGTTATCATGTTGGCCACGGCCCGCGTGGTTTCGGCCAGATACTCCTGCATGGCCAGCGGCGTGCCGGCCATGAGCGAGGCCGAATAAGGCTCCGGCTTGTGCGGATGGAGGATGACGACAGCGTGGCGGCGGTTGAGCTCTGCCATCAGCGGGTCAAGCTCCGCATCGCCCAGATACTGCCCCCGGCTGTTGGTGGCCAGCTTGATTCCGTCGGCGTGAAGCGTGTCCAGGGCGTACGAAACCTCGCGCAGAGCGGCCTCGACGTTGGGCAACGGCAGTGCCGCACAGAAGAGGAAGCGCCCCGGATAGGCAGCCTTTACGGCCGCGCTCTCCTCGTTCACCTTGCGGATACATGCCGCGGCGCGGGCTGCATTGCCAAAGTAAGGCTGCGGGGCGCTCAGGGTGAGTACGGCCGTACGTATGCCCGCGCTGTCCATAAAGGCCAGCTGGTCGGCCACGCTCCATGCCGGCAGCGGAAATCCCTCTTCCCTTTCGGCCCCGTTGGCCTGCAGTTCAGCACGGTAGCTGCCGGTTATGATGTGGCTGTGTACGTCTATGATGCCCTGCGCCCCGGCTCCTTGCATGTTGCCGATGGCCGCAAGCGCGAGCGCCAGCCTTGCGGGCCAATTTTTCCGGTTGTTCTGTTTCATCTTTTTGCTGTTTACTGATTGGTGCGGCACCGGCCCCCGGCGCAAGTTCCGCCGGTTCGCCGCCGGCCTGCCCTTTGAGGCCGTTGCCGCCCTTACTCGTTACACTTTGCAAAGTTACAACTTCTCTGCAAATTGTGCGCAAAATAAATACAAGGAGAATATACCTTTTTTACGGATTTGTCCCTTTTCGTGAGAAGGGCAGATGGAAACCCTTGAAAAATGGCCCGCATGGATGCTTTTGCGGTTCTTTTTGGGCCGCAGACTGTGCCTGAGTGCCAACTCCGTGGCTGTAGTTTGTCAAGAAAACATGCTAAAAAACAGTGCAACAATTCCGCTCGAAATAGCAAACGGAACCACTGCTTTTGGCCTCTTCTGACCCCGGAAACCGTCTCCGGAAGTGTTGAAGATGGCCTCCGACATCTCAAAAGCTATCCTTTTAAGTCCTTGGAGCTATGCTTTTGAGGGTAAAGAGCTATGCTTTTAAGCGTAAGGAGCTATGCTTTTAAGCGTAAGGAGCTATGCTCTTTAGGGTAAGGAGCTATGCTCCTTATCGTAAGGAGACCATCTCCTTACGGTCTGAAAGCATGCTTGAGAAGTAAAACATTGATGCTCAAGGAGTTGCGAAAATAGCGATTTTAGCGCGTATTTGCGGCCGGATGGGTGGTTGCTGATGAATACGCGAAACTACAGAGGTGTTTTGTTGAAATAAATGAACAGGTATTCAGCGGTCTGAATCGGGATGTTTGGGCAGGTTCCGGCGCCTGAGATACTTGCGCCAGGCGTACGGTCGGCGGTGCAGCAGGTAGTTGTGGTCGTGCATGTGGGCATAGGCTTCGCGCTCAAACGATATGTTCTCGTAGGCCCGGCCGCGCATGCAGAGGCGCACGAGCCACTCTGCCACGTACCAGAGATAGAACCCCACGATGCCCATCTCCATCATCTGCCGCGTGTGGATGCGCTCATGCTGGATGAGAGAGGTGGTGAGCATGGTTCCCTTTCGGCAGAAGAGCAGCCCCAGGAGGTTGATGGCGTCGTATCTGCGGGGCGGCAACAGGGGGTTGTGAATGATTCTCATCGGGTGCCTTTGCGGTTTTTCCAGTTGTCTTTCTTGTAGCTCGAGGGGTACGAAGTCTGGTAAAGAAGCTGTCCGCCGCGCTCGTGTATCCAGGTGTCAAACTGCCTTTTGCCTTCCTTGAGCACGATGATGCGGGCGCCGTTGCGCAGGTGGTTGTACTCTGTATTGCCCCCCGAGAAGCGTCCGTGGGCCAAGAGCACGTCGTAGTACATCACACTGTAGTCGTTGTCATGGTCGTGTCCGCAGAATATACCCATCACATCGCCGCATTCCTTCACGGCAGCAAACATGCCGGAGTTCAGGTTCGCTGCGTGAGCCCGCTCCATCCGGGTGCCGTAGAGCACGCACTGCGGGTTGGCAACGGCCTCGTTGAACTCCGGCAACGGGATGTGGAAGAAGGCCAGAGCGGGCAGGGGCTTGCCTCCGTTGGCCGTGGCAAGGGCGCTGCTCTGCTCGCGGTACCACCGTATCTGGTCGAAGTTGAGCCACTGGTAGCCGCCCACGCCGGCCATGCGGCTGCGGTTGTGGGAGTAGAGGCAGTAGAGCAGGGCGGCATCCTTTTCGCCTGCCGAGGCCTTGATGGGCAGCACGTAGTCCATCGTTCGGCTGGCCTTGCGGTCGGGCATCACGCATCCGGGCGCCTTCTGTATCTGGTCGTAGAGCTCGGTGAGCGGCGTTCCCTGCTCGTCGTCGTGGTTTCCGAAGGTGACGGCGAAGGGAATTTTCTGCGCCGAGAGCGTGTTGAGCACCAGCTGCATGGCTGCAAATCCGGGCTTGGAGTAGATGATGTCGCCCGTCAGGATGATGAGGTCGGGCTTCTCGTCGCGGCAAATCTCGCTGATGCAGGCCAGTGCCTGCTCCGATGCCGCATTGCCCGTAACGTAGTGCAGGTCGGTAAACTGGGCTATCTTGAACTCTCCCTGCCTGAACCGGAGTGCCTGGGCGCGAGCCGTGAGGGCAGTGAGAATGATGGTGAGAAGCAACAATGTCTTTTTCATCGTTATCGTTCGTTTGTGGCAAAGCGCGTGTCCGCGGCCGCCGCTTTTGCCGTATCGTTGCTGCAAAGATAGCGTTTTCGGGTCATATAACGGTGCTGCGTGGTGATTAAATTAGCCAATTTCATTTTTTTTCTACCCGTTTGAAAACGGAAAAGGCTCTCTCCCGCCGTTGGGGAAAGAGCCTTGTGGTAGTTATGAAGTCGGTCGCCGGCCATCCGGACCGGCAGCTGCCGTAGGGTTACAAATCTTCTTTCTTCACCCTCGTGGCGATGATGAAGTAGCTGATGAGCAGCAGGTAGGCACCCAGCGAGAGCAGCTCGGAGAGGTGATTGGCCCACCACGCGTCGTAGCTAAACTCTATTCCGCCGAACTTCAGCAGTGCACTGACCACGCCCATCAGCGCTCCGCCGGCTATGAAACCGCTGGCTATGAGCGTTCCCTTGTCGCCCCGTGCCTTGTTTACCTCGGCGTCCTTGGAGCGCGAAGTTACGAACCAGTTGATGGCTCCGCCCACAACGAGCGGTATGTTGAGCTGCATGGGGATGAACATACCTAAGGCAAAAGCCAGTGCGGAGACCTTGCAGCGGTCGAGTATCAGGGCTATCAGCGCGCCGATACCATAAAGCAGCCAGGGCGCTCCCTGCCCGTTCATGAGCGGAGCGATGACTGCCGCCATGGCGTGAGCTTGCGGTGCAGCCAGCTTGTCGCCCTGGAAACCGTAGGTCTTGTTGAGCAGTATCATCACTCCTGCTACCGTTGCAGCCGATATGATGGTGCCCAGGAACTTCCAGCTCTCCTGCTTCTTGGGCGTTGTTCCGAGCCAGTAGCCTATCTTCAGGTCGGTAATGAAGCTGCCGGACATGGAGAGAGCGGTGCATACCACGGCTCCCATGAGCAGTGCAGCAAGCATGCCGGCTTCGCCCTTCAGCCCAACGGCCACCATCACGACGCTGGCCAGGATGAGCGTCATCAACGTCATGCCCGATACGGGGTTGCTTCCCACGATGGCGATGGCATTGGCCGCCACGGTTGTAAACAAGAAGGCGATGACTGCAACCAGCAGAATGGCCACCACGGCGTGCAGCAGATTGAAGTTCATTACGCCCGCATAGAAGAACAGGAACGTAACGAGAATGGTGAGAATGGAGCCTATGGCAATGATTTTAAACGAGATGTCGCGCTGCGTGCGGATAACGGCTTTCTCGTCGGAACCCTTTCCTTTCATCTCCCGAGCAGCCAGTCCGACGGCGCTCTTGATAATTCCCCAACTCTTGATGATGCCGATAATGCCGGCCATGGCAATGCCCCCGATGCCTATGTTGCGTGCGTAGTGGGAGAAAATGTCCTCTGCGCTCATGCTTCCAACTGTGGTTGTGATGGACGGATCCCACTGGTTGAGCACCGTGTCGGGGAAGAAGAGCGCCATCAGAGGCACGATAACCCACCACACAGTGAGTGAACCGAAGCAGATGATGGAGGCATATTTCAGTCCTACAATATAGCCCAGACCGAGCACGGCGGCACCTGTGTTGACCTTGAAAACCAGCTTTGCGTGGTCTGCTATCTGCTGTCCCCAGCCTATAACGCGGCTGGTGAAGTTCTCGTTCCACAGTCCGAACGTGGCTACTATGAAGTCATAGAGCCCGCCAACCACTCCGGCAAAGAGCAAAGGCTTGGCCTGGTTGCCGCCTTTTGCACCGCTCACCAGCACTTGAGTGGTTGCAGTGGCCTCCGGGAAGGGGTATTTGCCGTGCATGTCCTTGACGAAATACTTGCGGAAAGGTATCAGGAACAGGATGCCGAGGATGCCACCAAGCGACGAGGCGATGAAGACTTTGAGGAAGTCGGCATGCAAGTCGAGCATGTAAATGGCCGGAAGCACGAAGATGGCGCCTGCCACCACGGCTCCCGAACAAGCTCCGATGCTCTGGATGATGACGTTTTCGCCCAGCGCGTTCTTGCGCTTCGCAGCCGATGATACACCGATGGCAATGATTGCAATGGGTATGGCAGCCTCGAAAACCTGGCCTACCTTGAGGCCCAGATATGCGGCCGCAGCCGAGAAAAGCACAACCATGAGCACGCCCCAGGTTACCGACCAGCCGTTTACTTCTGCGTAAACGCGGTCCGGACTCATCACCGGACGGTACTCCTCGCCGTCTTTCAGCTCCCTGAACGCGTTCTCCGGCAGCTTTACTGCTTCTTGTTCTTTATTTTCCATATTTGCTTTTTGTTTTTCAATACAATGTTGCAAAGTTAGCAAAAGTTAGGTGTACGGCCAAAGAATGTTGTCAAAAAACAATGCGAAAACACCTTGCCGTATCGTAGAAAATGCCTAACTTTACAGCCGTTAACATCAAACAGTCAGTCATGAAAAGACTCCTACTGCTCATTTTTGCCTCATTGGCCCTCCCGTTTGGAGCCCTGGCACAGCATCAATGGTATGATAAGTACCAGCAAGTTCTTAACGACAGCGACGCCAACAAGCTGCTTCAGGTAATTGAGGCGTGGCAGAAAGCAGAGCCGGAATCGGCTGATGTCTACGCTGCCTGGTTCAACTACTATTATAAAATAGGTGTATCGAGTGTGCTCTCACTCACCACCGAGCCGCCTGCTGACGGCAGTGAGAGCCTTATGTTGCGCAATGATACCACCCAGGAGACCGCCGGTTACCTCTACGCGGTGCCAACCTACAACGATTCTCTGATGAACCTGTGCTTCCAAAAGATAGATGCAGGCATCCGGAAGTTCCCCGACAGGCTCGATTTGGCATTCGGCAAGATACATGTATTGATGCAAATGAAAGATTACGAGGCTGCATTGAAGGCCTTGGATGCCGTTATCCGCCGCTCTGCTGATAACCACAACGCCTGGCTCTGGACACTTGACAAGCCGGTGGACGATGGCTCCGCCATGTTCTTTGACAGCATGCAGGATTACTTCAACCGGCTTTGGAAGGTGCAGGACCTCTCCTATGCCGAGCAGTTGGCACACATGCTGGTGGCTGCCTACCCGTCAAACATCGTCTTCCGTTCCAACTTTGCCGGCATCAAAGGAGCCAAGGGAGAGAACGAAGAAGCACTTAAACTCTTTCTGGACATCCACCGCGATGCCCCCAAAGACGAGATTGTGATTGGCAATATAGCGCATCTCTATCTTGTCTTGGGCGATAAGAAGCAGGCCAAGAAATACTATCAGCTGTTGCTGAAGAGTGAAGACGAAACGATGAAAGAAGAAGCGGCCAGTGCCATTAAGCAGATAGAGAACGGCGAATAATGCCCCAACTCAACGTTTGTAACCGTTTCCTACGGCTCTGCCCGCCACATTTGTTTGGGCAGACAAACAGATACAACCTTTTATTTACCTACCATTTACCGATTAAAAAACTTCGGATGAAGAAGATTTTTACCCTCTTTGTTTTGCTTGCCTCTGTGCTTTCGCTCTCTGCAGCGCCAGCACAGCGCGGCCTGTGGAGAACCATCCGGCTGGCCGACGGTACCGAGCGGCGCGCCAGATTGTGTGGCGACGAGTTCATGCACTACCTCCGGGATGCGGCCAGACAGCGTTACCGTTACGACAGCACCACTGCTGCCTACGTGCCGATAGCCGATTTCGGGTCGCTTACAACCAAGGCCGCGGGCCGCCGGCAGCGTGTGGCACGGGCGCGGGCAGCACGCCGCAGCGCCACGCGGGCTGTCCTCGGCGCTGCCCATCAGGTCTATGCGGGCACCAAGAGGGGGCTCATCATCCTCGTTGAATTTAAGGACAAGCAGTTTGCCCAGGGGCATGACAACGCGCTCTTCCAGCGCATCGCCAACGAAGAAGGATACCAGTCGGCCGATGGCTTCCGTGGAAGTGTGCGCGATTACTTCAAGTCGCAGAGCGCCGGACAGTTCGTTATCGACTTCGATGTGGTGGGTCCCGTACAGCTGCCCCAGAACTGCAGCTACTACGGAGGCAACGATGCCGAGGGCGCCGACAGACATCCGGCACAGATGGTGGCCACGGCCTGCAGGCTTGCAGACGATGAGACCGACTTCTCCAAGTACGATTGGGACGGCGACGGAGCGGCAGACGAGGTGTACATTCTTTACGCCGGAGAGGGCGAAAACGCCAATGGAGGCGAGGAAACCGTATGGCCCCACCAGTCGGAACTTAGCTACAACGGCCTGCAACTCAAGCTCGACGGGGTGATGATTGATACCTACGCCTGCAGTGCAGAGCTCTCTTCGGCCGCTCAGATTAACGGAATAGGCACCTTGTGCCATGAGTTTTCGCACTGTCTCGGCCTGCCCGACATGTACGATGTAACCTACCAGGGCGGCTACGGCATGCAGAACTGGGACGTGATGGACCAGGGCAGCTACAATGGTGATGCCAACGGCGACGGCTATGGAGACGGAATGGTGCCCGCGGCCTATACTGCCTACGAGCGCATGTACGCCGGATGGCTCACCCCGCGGGAACTTACGGCCGACACGCTCATAAGCTCCATGCGCCCGCTTACTGACGGCGGAGAGGCTTACATTATATATAATAAGGTGCACCACGACGAGTTCTACCTGCTCGAAAACCGTCAGCAAACGGGCTGGGACGCCCAACTATACGGCGCTGGGCTGCTTGCCGTGCATGTTGATTACGACGCCGTGGCCTGGCGCAGCAACAATGTGAACGGCACGACAGACCACCAGCGCTGCACTCCTGTTGCCGCCGACAACTCTTATAACACAGTCTTTACGCAGGAAATGGAGGAATATCTCGATGCTGGTGACATAGGTGCCGACGCCTATCCCTGCGCATCAAACGACAGCCTGACGCGCCATTCGCAGCCTGCAGCGGCGCTCTATGCTGCCAATGCCGACCATACGCGGTTCTTGAACGCCAAGATTTTGCACATCCGCCAGCACAAAGACCTCTCCATGAGCTTTGAGTTCAAGACCGATTCGGCTACGGTCGAGCCTTCCGATTCGGTCAAGACGGGCCGTTATACCTTCTATGAAACCTTCGACCAGTGCAATGGCACGGGCGGCAACGACGACATCTGGAGCGGCAGCACGGCGCAGAGCAGCTTCTTGCCCGATAATGATGGCTGGGCGTTGGCTTACTATCCGGCCGGTACTGCTATGTACGGAGCCAACAAGTGTGCCCGGTTTGGAACGGGAACAAAGGACGGCAGCGTTATCACTCCGGCCTTCAGTGCCGATGACGTGACAACTTTCAGCTTCAAAGCTGCACCGTGGAGCCGGGAAACTACGGACATTATCCTGACCGTACAGTCGGGTACGGCCATCTTGGGCACCGAGACTTTCAGTCTCACGCCCGGCAAGTGGACCTCCTGCACCACCACGTTCAAGGGCTCGGGTACGGTAAGAATCCAGTTCACCGGCTCCAAGATGCGCTTCTTCCTCGACGATGTACGGGCCGTGAAGACCGTTGCCAACGGCATCCGTCAGCTCCCGTCGCCTGCCGTCATGCCATCCGCGGGGCGCATCTACAATCTCAATGGGCAGTATGTGGGCACGCGTTTGCAGTCGCTGCCCAAAGGAGTGTACATCATGAACGGGCGCAAGGTGGTGAAGTAACGCGCTGTTTTCCTTATCAGTCAGCCTGTAGCAAGAACCCTGCTGCAGGCTGTCTGCTTTGTTATCCCTTCCTCCGTTTTCCCTTGGGAGGGCTGGGTAGGCTCTCGTACAGGTACCGGCGGGGTGTTAAAGACGGTGCTTCGGGAACTTTCGACACTTGTCGCACAATCGTTTGACAGGTGTCACACCATCGTGCGACAAGTGTCGAAAGTTCCTCCAAGCAATGTGAAGCAACCGGTAAACGGCTCTGCAGCCCTCTATGCAAGGGCATTGGTGTGTGCAAACAAAAAGAGCGTGAACAGAAGTTCACGCTCTTACAGCTTGTAGATGGTCAGCTATTCCTCTGTTTCCGGCTCCGTTGCAACCTCCGGCAGGCCCGTGATGGGCAGCTGGCGGTTGATGGGCGTGTTGAACGAAATGATGGTTTCGCTGCGCGAGAGGCCCAGAGGCTGCAGCTTGTCGTGGATGATTTCCATGAGGTGATGGTTGTTGAGAGCGTACAGCTTGATAAACAAATCCATGCCGCCGGTGGTATAATGGCATTCCACTACCTCGGGTATCTTCCTCAACTCGGCCACAACACGGTCGAAACTGGCCGGGTCTTTGAGGTACAGAGCTACGTAAGCGCAGGTCTCGTAACCTATTTTCTCCGGGTCGATGATAAACTGGGAGCCTTTCAGTATTCCCAGATTTGTTAACTTCTGAATACGTTGATGGATGGCGGCGCCGCTGACATTGCAGGCGCGAGCTACTTCCAGGAACGGTATTCGTGCATCCTCAGCTATCAACTTGAGGATTTTCTTGTCTAATGCATCTAAACTATGATGTGCCATCTTTTATGATAATTTGACTGCAAAGTTAGTCAAAAATATTGTATTCAGCAACTGTTTGTGTTAAAAAAGCAGCTAAGTATTAGTTTTGTCTGCCTGATTGTTCGGCCGAATAGTTAATTTTCAAGGCTCCTGCCTGGCGCAGCGACTGCTTTACTTCGGTGATTATGCCCATGCGAGTTGACCTGTCAGCGCGTATGGATACGGTTTGCTGCTGCAGGTCTTCTGGGCTCATGCGCTTTTGTTCGGCCGAGATGTAATCGGCAATCTCGGCTGTCGAGACGAACTTATCGTTCATCTGGATGCGGCTCTCGTTACCCGTCACCCTGTTGTGGGCATCTATCGGCCGGCCTATATATATATAGGTGGCGGCCGATTTCTTGGTTAGGCGCGTGAGTTCGGTGCCTTGCGGAACCTGGTATTTCACCTTCAGCGTTACCGTACGCATGTGGGTAACGATCATGAAGAAAAAGAGAACGGTGAAAATGAGGTCGGGCAGCGACGATGTATTCAGTCCCGGCATCTCCCGGTGCCTGCGTTCGAACATACTCATGGGGTGCCTCCTTCCTGCTGCAGGTTGTATTTTTCGACCACGCGCTGCGGATATGCCGTCCTCACGGCACCCTTCTGTTGCTCCGTGCAGCGTGCATACGGCCTGCCGTACTGCTGTTCGGCGGCGCGGTTGCGCACTTCGCGGTAGGCTGCCACTATCTCGTTCTGCATGCGGAAGTAGGCATCGTAGCTGGAATTGGGGTCGGTATCTACGGAAATGAGATGCTTTTTGCCCACCCGGCTCACAAATTCCACGACCTGGGGGCGCAGCTTCGCAACGTCTGCAGGCTTGTCGTTGAGCAGCAGACTGTCGTCGGCCGTGATGTGCAACGTCAGCACCATGCCCTTTACCACATCGGTTGGCGGCACTTCCTTCTGCTCGTTGGCGGGCGGAAGCTGGCGCGACAGCCCCTTGTCCGCGTCCATTGAAGTGGTGACGAGGAAGAAGATGAGCAACATGAACGAGATGTCGGCCGTTGATGTTGTATTCAATCCGGGAACTGCGTGGCGTCGTTTCTTGAAAAACATCCTATTCTCTTTTTAGCCCGCTGCTATCTGCCGAGGTAGTAGCGTGTGGCACCGAATATGGCTGCTCCAATGGCAATGACCATCAGAACGGCCGTTGTGTTGATGAACATGTCGGCTACACGCAGCCAGAAAGCATCGGTGTAATCCTTGCCGTTGATAAGCATGGCGCCGGTGGAGCCAAACAGAAAGGTGAACACAAGCAGCCCCAAGGTGATGAAAAGCATGCCGTAGGCGAGCTTCTTTACGGGAATGTTGTTGTCCATCCGGCCGCCCTTGCCCCGCTTCTTGAGCGTGGTATAGACCGCCCATGCCGCCGTACACAGCGCCCCAAGGAGCAACAAGTACATCAGCACGAGCACGGCACCGGTAAAGAAGGGTGCCTTGAAAGCCGGGTCTTCGATGAAAGGAAGGTCGAACCCCACAAGATAAAAAAGGCCGAAGACGAGCACGATGACCCCTATGAGCACGTAGAAAACGCGCTGTGAGATGCGTTCGGTCGACCAATTATGGGTAAATGCGGGCTTCATTTCTTCGTTTTGTACGTCATGACGGCATCGAGCAGCGTGATGGCCGACTCTTCCATCTGGCTTGTCAGATGGTCTATCTTCGAGAGAATGTAGTTGTAGAACAGCTGCAGGATGAGCGCCACGATGATGCCAAAGATGGTTGTAATGAGCGCAACCTTCATACCGGCGGCCACGATGGTGGGACTGATGTCGCCTGCTGTTTGTATCTGGTCGAATGCCATCACCATACCAATCACCGTGCCCAGGAACCCCAGCGACGGCGCCATGGCGATGAAGAGGGTTATCCACGAGCAACCTTTCTCCAGGTTGGCCGCCTGTACGGTGCCGTAAGCTGCCACCGTGCGCTCCACGTGGTCAATGGTTTCGTCGATATGTTCAATGCCCTGGGCGCAGATAGCTGCCACGGGGCCGCGCGTTTCGTTGCATTGGGCCTTGGCTCCCTCCACGTCTCCGGCTTCAATCTTCTGCCGCAAGTCTTCCATGAAGCGCTTGGCGTTAATCTCCGAGAGGCTCAGGTAGATGATGCGTTCAATGCAGAAAGCCAGTCCGATGACCAGGGCAAGCGCCACGAGCGACATGAAACCGGCGTTTCCTTCTATGAACTTGGTCTTGAGCGAATGGTGGAAGCTCTGGTCTTCCATTGCAGCAAGCGTGGGGTCGTCGGCATCCGCGAGGGCATCATCAAGCATGCCGGCAGCTCCTGCGCTGTCGGTGGCAATACTGTCGGCAGCCACCTGTGGTACGGCATGCGACTTAACGGAGTCAGGTGCAGCCTGGGCAATGTGACTGAAAGCAAGTATAAAGAGGGTTACTATTGCAAATCTTGCAATTAGACTGTTCATTTCAAATACAATTAGAAGCTACAAAGAAAAAGCGGAAAGACGGGGATTCGAACCCCGGAAGCGCTTTTGACGCTTACACGCTTTCCAGGCGTGCCTCTTCAACCACTCGAGCATCTTTCCTTGTTTCGGCTTACAAAAGTATTCCTTTTTTACCTAACACGGGCAAGAAACGTTGATATTTAAATTTCTTTAAGGGTTAGACGCGTTGCCGGAGGTATGCTTCAAGGCGCTTGAAGGGTGCTTTCAAGCCCCTTGAATGATGCCATCAAGAGGCTTGAAGCATAGCTCTTTGAAAAGCCCCTGTACATGGCGGTTTCAGCGCAGGGCGTTTTCGAGGGCCGGAAAGCTGCCGGGCGAGCCGCACGGGCATGAAAAACGGGAACCTGCAGGCGCCCGTATCAGGTGCTTGCAGGTTCCCGCAACGATGGTTGTTTTAATTGGACAGTGGGAACAGCCGGCTCACCGTGGCGTTGGTTACGGCAGCAACTTCGGCCTCCGTAACGCCGTAGCTCTGGGCCAACTGGCGCAACACCAGCGCCACGAAGGCACTCTCGTTGCGCTGGCCGCGATGGGGCACGGGAGCCATGTAGGGGCTGTCGGTCTCCAGTACGATGCGGCCGAGGGGCACGCTGGCCGGCAAGTCTTCGCGCAGATGGCTGCTCTTGAACGTCAGCACGCCGCCTATGCCGAGTGCGAACTTCTCTAAACGCAGCAGCTCGGCGGCCTCTTGGCGGTTGCCGGTGAAGCAGTGGAACACGCCGCCGGGCAGCTCCTGCTCGTATTTCCTTAGTATATGGAGCAGCTCGTTTTGGGCTTTGCGGCAATGAATCATGAGCGGCAGCCGGTATTCCACGGCCCATCGCACCTGTTGCTCAAAGGCCAGGAGCTGCTCGCTCTCGAACTCGCGCGACCAGTAAAAGTCGAGTCCCACCTCGCCAATGGCAATGAACGGGCAGCCGTTGGTTGGCTCCCGCCGGCTTTCATCCAGCAGTTGCTTCATCTGTTGCAGCACTTCCTGCCAGTCGGCGCGCACTTCCTCGGGCTGCAGTCCTATCATGGGGTAGGCGTAACCGGGGTAGCTGCGGCACACGTTGAGCACGGCCGGAACCGACGAGAGGTCGATGGCAGGCAGGAAAACCTTGCTTACGCCGGCTTCCTTGGCCCGCCTGATGACCTCGGGCAGGTCGTCTTTGAATTCCTCACCATCCAGGTGAGCGTGCGTATCAATAAATGTGGGGTTCATGTCGGCGGTAATAATAAATGATGCCAAACTTCCGGCACTCGGCAAAACGCACTTCGGGCGGCTCGTTCTCGAAGTGCTTCTCAATCTGGTTCCATATATCCAGGATAACCTCGTCGGCCTCCGGCCGCAGCCGCTGGATGTCGTCAAGCGCGCGTTGCGTACGTTCCTGCAGCTGTTTCTGCTGCTGGTAGATGTCTACAAAGATGTCGTAGTGCGTGCTCACCATCCCTATCGTGGGGTTGTAGATGGGTCTGCCGCCGCGCTTCAGGCGCTCGCGTTCGCCCTCGATGGTATGCTTTCCCCATTCTGTCAGGCCGTCCATGGTCTTTAGGTTGGGCAGTGCGGTGGTGTCGTCGGGCAGACCGTAGAGTTTGAGAGTTGAGCGTTTGATTTCTCCACGCTCAACAGTCATGAGCAAAACCTGTAGGAAATGGCTCACGTACATGGTGGCATTGCGCTGCAACTTCTCAATGCGGCCCTTGTGGCGGGTCTGTGCCTGGCGGCACACCCGGTACTGCTCGCAGGCCGTGAGCAGATGGTCGTAAACGGGTTGGGCACGGTTCAGCGATTTCCAGTCAATGAACCGGTTCCTAACGGTATATATATCGTTATTGTCGAGCAGGGTCTTCAGCACCTTCAGCCTTGCTGCATCGGTCTTTGGTAGTCGGCGATAGGGCAAATTGTTGGTATTTGTTAGTGACGGTAGTTTATGGTTCTTGTTTATCAAAAAGGCAGCGTTCAGAACTTGCGTTTCATCATTCGCTCGGCGTAGGTGCGCAGTTCGGCCTTGCGGTCGTCGGCCACCTGCACGGCGTCCAGGTACTTCCGGCTTTGCTCAAAGTATTGGGCAATCTTCTGCTGGGCCAGCTTGTCTACGCCAATCTCATTGTAGAGCTGCGTTACGGCGGCAATTTTCTCCTGGGCGTCAAAGGCTTTGGCGTCCGTCCAACGCTGCAGCTCGCTGCGCTGGTGCGCGTCGGCGTGGTTGAAGGCGTTGATGAGCATGTAGGTTTTCTTGTTGGAGATGATGTCGCCCCCGATAGCTTTGCCAAACACCCTGGTGTCTCCGTAGACGTCTAAGAAGTCGTCCTGCAGCTGGAAAGCCAGCCCTATCAGCTCGCCGAACCTGTAGAGATTGTCGGCGTCAGCTGCCGGTGCATCGGCCAGAATGCCGCCCGTCTTCATGGCGCAGGCCAGCAGCACGCTGGTCTTGAGGCGTATCATTTCGATGTACTCGTCCTCAGTAACGTCGTTGCGGCTCTCGAAATCCATGTCATATTGCTGTCCTTCGCCTATCTCCAAGGCCGTTTCGGTGAACAGGTCGATAACAGGCTTGAGCTTGCCGGCATCACATTGCGCCATGAGTCGATAGGCCAGCACGAGCATGGAGTCGCCGGAAAGGATGGCGGTGTTGGCATCCCACTTCTTGTGAACGGTCTGGTGGCCGCGCCGAAGGTCGGCGTTGTCCATCAAATCATCATGCAGCAGGGTGTAGTTATGGTAGGTTTCGAGCCCGCAGGCGGAGCTCAGGATGCGTTCGGGGTCGTCTTTGTACAGGTTGTAGGCAAGCAGCATCAGGACCGGCCGTATGCGTTTGCCGCCTAAAGAGAGTACATAGCGGATGGGAGCGTATAGCGTTGAGGGCCTCCGGTCATAGGGGAGGCTGTCGAGATACGCGTTAATCATCTTCTGGATTGCGTCGGCTGTTAACATCATTGATATGGTTTTCGGTTTACAGTTTATTGTTTCAGCACCGTTGCCGGCCGCGAGCGTGGCAGCGTGAGGCCGCCGTCAGAGCTTGAACACGATGGGAATGGCGAACATGGTGCGGCAGGGCTGGTTGTTTTCTATGCCCGGTTTCCACTTCGGCATCATGCGAACCACGCGCATGGCTTCGCGGTCGAGCGACGGATCTACGGACTTTTCGACCTTTGCGTCGGTAATGGAGCCGTCCTTGTTGATGATGAACGACACCACCACCTTGCCCTCTATCTTCTGCCGTTGGGCCATGACGGGATACTTCAAGTTGCGGTTCAGCCACTTCATCAGTTCCACCATGCCGCCCGGAAACTCAGGTATCTGCTGCACGATGCGCACATGCAGCGGGTTGTCATCCGGCACCTGAACCTGTGCCTGCGCAGCTTCTTCCTGCTTGCTGTCAGTCTTTCCCTTTACGGCAGCAGCCTCTCCGGTGTCCTGTGCGTCAGGGTCGGCGTTGGGCGTTATCTTGTCCGATGTCTCCACAGGCTTGTCCACAATCTTCAATTCCTCCGTTACGGCGGGCGAGGCAGGCTTCGGCGCGGGCACTGTTATCATGTCCTCCTGGTCTTTATCGGACAATAGTTCCATCTCCTCGGCCAGGTCTTCCATCGCCGTATCATCGTTTTCTTCCGCCCGGTTGTTTGAGTTGTATTCCAAACCCACGAAGAGCAGGGCGAGCACAAGGATGAGTCCTAACAGGAACCCCTGCGTACGGCTGGCGTCGGAACTGGCTTTATGTGCTTTTTGTTTTTCCACTTTAGAGTCTATACACTAAAAAAGCGACTTTCTCGTTATTACATCGAATTCACCTACAAATTTAACTCAGATATTTGAAAAAAGGCGTATCTTTGCCAAATAATTAGGAAATTTAAATGAAAAAAGTTGTTTTCGCGCTTCTCGTTACGCTTTTCGCACATGCTGCCAACGCGCAGGAGAGCCAGACGCTGTATAACTTCCTCCGTCTGCCTGTGAGTGCCCATGCCGCTGCCTTGGGTGGAGACAACGTGACGCTGATAGAGGACGACGAGGCGCTGATATTCAACAATCCCGCCCTCTTGTCGTCGGTGAGCGACAAGACCATCAACCTCAACTACATGAACTACATGTCCGGAGCCCACGTGGCCAGTGCTGCGTTCAACCGGAACTACGGCGATAGGGCCAGTGCAGCTGTCTCCGCGCAGTACATCAGCTACGGAACGATGAAGCAGGTTGACGAGAACAACGTGCAGACGGGCGACTTCTCGGCCAAGGACATCGCCCTGGCGGGCTACTTCTCCTACATGCTCACCGACCGCCTTGCAGGCGGAATAGCGGCCAAGTTCATTACTTCATACATCGGCGACTACAACTCCATAGCCGTGGGTGTTGACCTCGGGCTCAACTACTACGACGATGAACGCGAGTGGTCGCTCTCGCTCGTGGCCCGTAACCTGGGCGGACAGCTCAAGGCCTACGATGATGAATACGAGAAGATGCCCATCGACGTGCAGGCCGGTGTGAGCAAGCGGCTCACGCACACGCCGTTCCGCGTCTCGGCAACGCTCGTTGATCTCAACCACTGGAACTACAAGTTCATCAACCACTTGGCAGCAGGCGTGGACGTGCTGCTCTCGGAGAGCATCTGGATAGGCGCCGGCTACAACTTCAGGAGGGCCGATGAAATGAAGACGAACCGCGACACCGACAACGAGAGCAGCCACGGGGCAGGGTTCTCACTCGGCGCAGGAGTGAACCTGGAGCGCTTCAAACTCAACCTCGCTTACGGCAAGTACCACGTCTCAAGCAGTTCGATAGTGGTCAATCTGGCCTACTCCCTGTAACCCGGCGACATCATTCAACGACAAGATATACAACAAGGATATGAAAAAAATAACCATAGCAATCGACGGACTCTCCTCCTGCGGCAAGAGTACCATGGCCAAAGACCTGGCCAAAGAGATAGGTTACGTGTACGTAGACACAGGCGCCATGTACCGCGCCGTAACCCTCCACGCCCTGCGCAAGGGGCTTTTCAATGCCGACGGCACCATCCGCACGGCCGAGCTGGAGGCCGAAATGCCTGCCATCAGCATCTCCTTTAAGTTCAATTCGCAGACCGGCAGGCCCGACACTTACCTCAACGGCGAGCTCGTGGAGCAAGAGATACGCTCGCTCGAGGTGAGCTCCCGCGTCAGTCCCATTGCCACTTTGCCCTTTGTGAGGAAAGCTTTGGTGGCCCAGCAGCAGAAGATGGGCGAGGACAAAGGCATCGTGATGGACGGGCGCGACATCGGTACGGTGGTCTTCCCCTATGCAGAACTCAAGGTGTTCGTAACCGCCAGCGCCGAGGTTAGGGCGCAGCGCCGTTTCGACGAGCTCAAGGCAAAGGGCATGGAGGCCGACTTCGACGACATTCTGAAGAACGTGCAGGAGCGCGACTACATAGACTCGCACCGCGAAACGTCGCCTCTCCGCAAGGCCGATGACGCCATCGAACTGGACAACAGCCACCTGACGATAGAGCAGCAGAACCAGTGGCTGCTCGACAGATACCGCGAAGTAGCCACCGAGTAACCTGCTCCGGGTTTGCAGGTCCTGTTTTCAGACATCGTAACAAAGTAATTTTTAACCGTTAATTCTTACTTTGTTACTTTGTCTTTAACCTTACCTTACTTTGTCTTTAAATTGCAAAAAGGAAGCCGCAGAATAACAGCCTGCTGCTTGGAGGTGCCTTTCAAGCTCCCTGAATGATGCTTTCAAGAGCCTTGATGGATACGTTCAAGAGGCTTGAATGGCACCTTTTGCTTCTTTGTTTGTAATGTATTGATTTCTAACAGTTTACAAACTGGTGCTTGATTAACTGCTTCACAGTGTGTCATCCCCTCCTCCGCCTCCCCTTAAAAAGGGAAGGTTACCGGCTTGTTTGGCAACTGTTATTTCTGTGTTTGTTCTTATTTAAAAGCCGAAATGTAGTAATCAGTTCCTCCCCTTAGAAAGGGGAGGGTAGGAGGGGATGATATTCAGCAGCTGTGGCTTGCACTTTGCAGTGTGTCATCCCCTCCTCCGCCTCCCCTTTCCAAGGGGAGGTTACCGGTTTGTTTGGCAACTGTTATTCCGCAAACGGCAGTTTTAAAACTGGGGCGGAGATACTACCAAGGGGCAAAGAAACATAAAAACGAAAAGACAGTGAGGAATGTAAAAAGCCCTGCCGGATGCTTACGTCCGGCAGGGCTTGCTGTTATAGTGAGCCTTCCCGCCAGGAGCGGGAAAGCGGAAGATTAGTTGCGGAAAGTGAGCTGACCGTTAGCGGCATCTACGATGATGGGCTTCTCGCGCAGAACTTGCTCTGCCAAGAGCTTCTTACCGAGCTCATTGAGCACGTAATCCTGTATGGCCCGCTTCACCGGTCGGGCTCCGAACTCGGGGTCGTAGCCCACATCGGCCAGGAAGTCGACGGCATCCGGCGTCCATTCCAAGTCGAAGCCCTGCGGCTCCAGCATGCTCTTTACGCGCTTCATCTGCAAGATGACCACCTTCGAAATCTCCTCTTTGGTAAGCGGCAGGAACATGATGGTATCGTCGATGCGGTTCAGGAACTCCGGCCGGATAGTCTTCTTGAGCATCTCCATCACGCGGTTGCGGGTGTCGCTGATAACCTCCTCGCGGTTATAGTCGTTGAGGTCGGCGAACCGCTCCTGTATGTACTGGCTGCCGAGGTTGGAGGTCATGATGATAATCGTGTTCTTGAAGTTCACCACACGGCCCTTGTTGTCGGTCAGCCGGCCATCGTCCAGCACCTGCAACAGGATGTTGAACACGTCGGGGTGGGCCTTTTCAATCTCGTCGAACAGCACTACGCTGTACGGTTTACGCCGCACGGCTTCGGTCAGCTGGCCGCCTTCGTCGTAGCCAACGTAGCCCGGGGGCGCTCCGATGAGTCGCGACACGCTGAACTTCTCCTGATATTCGCTCATGTCGATGCGCGTCATCATGTTCTCGTCATTGAACAGATAGTCGGCCAGAGCCTTTGCCAGCTCGGTCTTGCCCACGCCCGTTGTGCCCATGAAGATGAAGGAGGCGATGGGCCGCTTGGGGTCTTGCAGGCCGGCGCGCGAGCGGCGCACGGCGTCGGCTACGGCCGTTATGGCCTCGTCCTGGCCAATGACGCGGCGGTGGAGTTCCTCCTCCAGATGCAGCAACTTGTCGCGTTCGCTCTGCATCATGCGCGTAACGGGAATGCCGGTCCAGCGGCTCACCACCTCTGCTATGTCGTCGGCAGTCACCTCCTCGCGTACCATGCCCTCGCCGCCCTGCGTGGCTTTGAGTTGCAGTTGTATGTTGTCGATGTCGTCCTGCAGGCTTTTCAGCTTGCCGTAACGTATCTCTGCCACGCGCTCATAGTTGCCCTCGCGTTCTGCGCGCTCGGCTTCAAACTTCAGGTTCTCCATCTCCTGCTTGTCCTGTTGTATCTTGTTCACGAGGTTCTTCTCTGCTTCCCACTTGGCGCGGAAGGCATGCTCCCTCTCTTTAAGCCCCGCTATGTCCTTGTCCAGCTGCTCAATCTTGGGCTGGTCGTTCTCCCTTTTAATGGCTTCTCGCTCAATTTCGAGCTGCTTGAGGTGGCGGGTAATCTCGTCGAGTTCCTCCGGCACCGAGTCTCTTTCCATGCGTAGCTTGGCTGCGGCCTCATCCATGAGGTCGATGGCCTTGTCGGGCAGGAAGCGGTCACTGATGTATCGCTCCGACAACTGCACAGCAGCAATGCACGCGTCGTCCTGAATACGCACCTTGTGATGGTTCTCGTAGCGCTCTTTCAGGCCGCGGAGGATGCTTATGGCGTCAACTTCATCGGGCTCATCGACCATCACCGTCTGGAACCGACGTTCCAACGCCTTGTCCTTCTCGAAGTATTTCTGGTACTCGTTCAGCGTCGTTGCGCCTATTGCACGCAGCTCTCCGCGGGCCAGGGCGGGTTTGAGAATGTTGGCGGCATCCATCGCTCCCTCGCCTCCTCCTGCCCCCACGAGGGTGTGGATTTCGTCGATGAAGAGGATGATGTTGCCCTGCGCGTTCACTACTTCCTTGATAACGCTCTTCAGTCGCTCCTCAAACTCGCCCTTGTACTTAGCTCCGGCCACCAGTGCACCCATGTCGAGCGAGTAGAGTTGCTTGTTGCGGAGGTTCTCGGGCACGTCACCGCGCACGATGCGCTCGGCCAGTCCCTCTACGATAGCTGTCTTTCCGGTTCCCGGCTCGCCGATGAGGATGGGGTTGTTCTTGGTCCGGCGCGAGAGTATCTGCAGCACGCGGCGTATCTCCTCGTCACGACCAATGACGGGGTCGAGCTTGCCCTTGCGCGCTTCTTCTACCAGATTCTTGGCATACTTGCTCAAAGCCTGATAGTTCTCGTCGGCCGATGCGCTCTGCACCTTTTGCCCTTGCCGCAACTCCTGGATGGCTTTGGTGGTGTTGGCAGCGGTGAGTCCGGCATCTTTCAGGATGCGCGAAGCCGTTGAGTTGACCTGTAACAGCGCCATGAGCATGGGCTCTATGGAGACGAAATCATCGCCCATTTGCTGCGAAAGGTCCATTGTCTTCTCGAAAACCTGGTTGGTCTCGTTCGAGAAATAGGGCTGTCCGCCCTGCACCTTGGGCAGATGGTCGATCTCGCTCTGCACGAGCGACTCTGTCTGCATGGTGTTGACGCCCGACTTCTGGAATATGAAGTTGGTCACGTCGCGGCCTTTCTGCATGATGCCTTGCAGCAGGTGCACCGGCTCAATGGCCTGGTTGCCGGCCCGCTGAGCCGTGTTCACGGCCTCCTGAACGGCCTCTTGTGCCTTGATGGTGAATTTGTCGAATGTCATATCTTGTTCTCCTTTCGTTTCTTTCAGTTTCGTTTTATCCATCCATCTGCACGCAAAGGATATGCCGAAGCCGGCTTTTACGCCAAAGACAGAAACGGGTCTGCCATTTTGTCGTATTGCTCCCCCAAAACTGCAGCTATCGTTCAAGCCCCTTGAAGCTGCCCTTCAAGCGCCTTGACCCATAGCTTCAAGCGCCTTGAACGGCATGTCCGCGAAAACCGCCTGCCGGCAGCGCTTCCGCCAGAGCGTGCAACGGCAAATACCGATGCGAGGAGATAAATAAGTAGGAAAATGTTTTGCGAGCTGATTTTTAATGCCTATATTTGTACACTCGCTAACCAGCTATCACTTCAACAAATAATATGATGAACAACGACACATTAGCTTTGAACGCCAACAAGGTGGTGGCCTACCTGCAGAAGCCCGCCACAGAGTTTACGAAAGAAGACATCATCAGCTTCATTGCACATCATGACATCCGCATGGTGAACTTCATGTATCCCGGCGGCGACGGCAAGCTGAAGACCCTGAACTTCGTGATAACCAACGAAGCCTACCTGCGCACCATCCTCACCTGCGGCGAGCGGGTTGACGGCTCCAGCCTCTTCGACTTCATCCAGGCCTCCAGTTCCGACCTGTACGTGCTCCCCCGGTTCGCTACGGCGTTTGTAGACCCCTTTGCGGAGATACCCACCTTGAGCATGCTATGCTCGTTCTTTGACAAAGACGGCAGACCTCTGGAGAGCGCTCCGGAGCACACTTTGGCCAAAGCCTTGGATGCCATGAGGGCCACAACGGGCATGGATTTCCATGCCATGGGCGAGCTGGAATACTACGTCATCAAGCCTTCGGAGAACGTCTATCCCGCCATCGACCAGCACGGCTACCACGAGAGCATGCCTTATGCCAAAACTAACGACTTCCGTGCACGCTGCATGGACTACATCGCACAGTGCGGCGGGCAGATAAAATACGGCCACTCGGAGGTGGGCAACTTCACCCACAACGGCCTCACCTACGAGCAGAACGAGATTGAGTTCTTGCCCATTCTCTGCACGCAGGCCGCCGACGAGCTGCTGATAGCCAAGTGGGTGATACGCAACCTGGCCTACCGCGAGGGTCTGGACGTAACTTTTGCACCCAAGATAACCACGGGCAAGGCCGGCTCGGGCCTGCATATACACATGCGACTGATGAAAGACGGCCGCAGCGTGATGACCAATGCCGACGGCACTCTGAGCAACGAAGCCCGCACGGCCATAGCCGGACTGATGGATGTGGCACAGGCCATCACCGCCTTCGGCAACAAGAACCCCACCTCTTACTTCCGTCTGGTGCCCCATCAGGAAGCACCCACCAACGTGTGCTGGGGCGACCGCAACCGCAGTGTGCTGGTCCGGGTGCCGCTGGGGTGGACTTCGGGCGTTGACATGAGCCGTGCGGTGAACCCGCTGGAGCATGAGGAAGAGCTTGATACGACCGACAAGCAGACCTTCGAGATGCGTTCGCCCGATGGTTCTGCCGACCTCTACCAGCTCATTGCAGGCCTCTGCGTGGGCTGCAGGCACGGTTTCGAGATGGCAGATGCGCTCAACGTGGCCGCCAAGACGTATGTTGACGTGAACATACACAATGCAGAGAACGCCGCGAAGCTGGCCACCCTGCAGGAATTACCCGACAGTTGTGCCGCCAGTGCCGACTCTCTGGAGGCCAAGCGCAGCATCTTCGAGGCCCACGGTGTGTTCTCGCCGGCCATGATAAACGGCATCCTGAGCCAGCTGCGGGCCTTCAACGACCGCACGCTGCGGCACGACATAGAGGGCAATCAGGAAAAGATTGCCGCGCTGGTGGAACGCTTCTTCCACTGCGGATAGCAGCCGGCACTTCCACGAAGGGCTCCGGCCATCATCAAACGGAGAATGTACGGGCTTCGGAGCTCGTACATTTTTTGTTTATTTATTTGCTGTTACAAGACTTTTGTCGTAACTTTGCAATAATTAAAAAGCGTCGATTATGAAGAAAATCCTCATATCCCTGATAGTTGTTTTAATGTGTTTACCAATGGCTATGAATGCAGACGGCTATACAACTTTATGGAAGCAGTACGAAGCGGCGGGACGTAAAGACCTGCCAAAGACGCAGTTGCAGATTCTTGGCAACATTGTAGGCAAGGCTTCAAAGGAGCAGAAGTACGGCCATCTGCTCAAGGCACAGCTGCTGGAAATACAGCTGCAGCTGGCCGTTTCGCCCGATTCGCTGCTGCCGATGCGCGACAGGCTGGAGGCCGAAGAGGGCAAAGTTACCGACCGGGTGCTGGCAGCAGTCTATCAGTGTGCCCTCGGCAAGCTGTACGAAACGGCCGGCACCGAAGCCGAAACCAACGGAACGAGGAGCCGGGAATACTTCAAAAAGGCGATGGAAAATCCCGAACTGCTGGCCAAATACACCGTAACGGACTATCTGCCGCTGCTTGTCGACGGGGTAGACAGCCGCATCTTCGCCGACGACCTGCTGCACGTGATAGGTTTCGAGGCCCGGGATTACAAGACGCTTCACGACTACTACCTGGCCCGGGGCAACCGTGCGGCGGCCTGCATCTGCGCCTACGAGCTCTCGCAAAAGGAGCGCCATGAGGACGTAAACGAGATACATAAGTCCAAATACCTGCAGAAGATAGACTCGCTCATTGAGGTTTACAAGGACTTACCCGAAGCCGGAGAGCTCGCCATAGAGCATTACAACTTCATCAGTCAGGCTACCGACGCCACTGCTCAGGACAAGATGCGCTACATCAACTATGCCTTGAGTCGCTGGGGTGCCTGGCCGCGCATGAACATACTGCGCAACGCACAGAGCGACCTGACCCGACCGGAATTCAATGTCAGCATCGGCGACGAGCTCTCTCTGCCCGGCAAGCCGCGCAAGGTGCTTGTAAATTCAGTGCGGAACATCAACACGCTGACCATGAACGTTTACAGGCTGAAGGCTAAAGGCGATACAAAGCTGGACCCGCAAGGTACCGAACACTACCGCAAGCTGATGGAGGGAGCCGTCCCGGTGCCCGAAGCAACGCAGAGCCTGAAGTATTTCGGCATGCCTGCTTATAAGGAGATAACCGACACCATGACCATAGCGCCGCTGCAGCCTGGTGTGTACATGGTCGAGATATCGACCGACAACAAGGCCATTCAGCCCCAGCGCAGCCTGCTGCACGTGAGCAACCTTTTTGTGATAAGTGAGGAGCTGCCGGGCAAGAACATCCGCATAGCCGTGGTCGATGCCACCAACGGCCGCCCGGTTGTCGGTGCCAAGGTGCGCCTGACTACCCAGAACTACTACGGAAAGGCAGATGAAGTGCAGACGCTTACATGCGGTGCCAACGGCGAAGCTACGCTCACATACTCTCAACGCGAACCCAACAGGGTCTATGTCTATACGGACGACGACGTGTTTGCGCCCGAGATAGGCTTCGGAAACTCCTTTTCTTATTACGATGTGAAGAACGACCGCAAGGTTGCCGACCTCTTTACCGACCGCCGTATCTACCGGCCGGGCCAGACGGTGCACGTGGCCGCGGTGGCTTACACGGTGCTTCGGCAGCAGGAAACACAGGCTGACGCCGGCCGGCAGCTCAAGTTTACGCTCCGCGATGCCAACTACAAGCCCGTTGCCGAGAAGCAGGTAACGACCGATGACTATGGAACGGCATCGGTGGACTTCACGCTCCCGCAGTCCGGTCTTACGGGTGTGTTCACTGTCGAGACGCCTAACGGCTCAACCTACTTCTCGGTCGAGGAATACAAACGCCCCACTTTCCAAGTTGAATTTGATGAGGTAAAGCAGAAATATGAGAATGGCGACACCTTGACGGTGGTGGGTCATGCCCGCAGTTTTGCAGGAGTGCCCGTGCAGGGTGCGGTGGTCAAGTACACCGTGGAGCGCCGTCCGTCTTCCTGGTGGTGGTATCGGGCGGCCAATGACCGTACGGTTATCCTGCTGAGTGATACCCTGAAGACCGACGACAAGGGCGAGTTCCGCGTCCGTATGCCCATGGAATTGCCCGTTACACTGGACAACCGGCATCCCCGTTTCTATCGTTTCTCCGTCAGCGCACATGTTACCGACGCAGCCGGAGAGAGCCGGGAAGGGGAGATGAGCCTGCCGTTGAGCACGCATCCAACGGCTTTCAGCTGCGACATTCCGCAGAAGTCGGAGCTCGATAGCCTGCAGTCGTTCTCTTTCAGCTATAAGAACAATGCCGGAAAGGACATTCCCGGCGTGGTAAAATACGCCATCGACGGCAAGAACTACGAAGCAAAGGCCAACGAAAAGATTGCGTTCAGCCCCCGCAAGCTGTCACTCGGTTCTGGCAAACACATGCTCACGGCCGTTTGCGGCACCGATACGCTGAAGCAGGAGTTCGTGCTCTTCACGATGGAAGACAAGCAGCCGGCCATAGAAACGCACGACTGGTTCTACCAAACGGCATCGGAATTCCCCCGCGATGGTGGTCCGGTGTACGTTCAGGCGGGTTCTTCGGACGAGGGACAGCACATCGTTTACACCATTCTTTCAGGCAACAAGGTTCTCGAAAGCGGTGTTATCGACCAGAGTAACGCCATTACCACCCGCCGTTTTACTTACCAGGAGTCGTACGGAAACGGCCTGCTGCTCACTTTCGCATGGGTGAGAGATGGCGTGCTTTACAGCCATCAGGCCGAAATCCGCAGGCCTCTGCCCGACAAACAGCTCAACATGAAGTGGACTACTTTCCGCGACCGGCTCACTCCCGGGCAAAAAGAAGAATGGACGCTGCATATCTCCCGCCCCGATGGCAAGGCTGCCCGGGCGCAGCTGTTGGCAACTCTGTACGACAAATCGCTGGACGAGATAACCGCTCATCGTTGGCATTTCAACGATGGCTTGTACCTTAATCTGCCTTCGACCCGATGGTCCGGAGGCAACTTCGATGCCGTTGGGCTTTACGGGTTCATGGATTTCGGGTCGTTGCCCGAGCGCCCGCTCGACTTCTCTCATTTCGATGAAGACTTGTTCGGCTACGCTCCGGTGGTTACAAAGGATGAACTTTTAGTGCTTGACAGTGCTCCCCGGGTGATGATTAGAGGCGGTAAGCAGACCAGAGTGGCCAATGCAAAGCTCGCAACCGCGCAGATGGCGGTTGTCGAAGCTGCTGCCGATACTGCTGCCGGAGATGCAGCAGCAGAACAAAAGGCGGCAGGCAGCGCTTCTTCACAGCTGCGTGAAAACCTCAATGAGACTGCTTTCTTCTATCCGAACCTGGAGACCGACGCCGCCGGCAACGTGAAAATAAAGTTCACTTTGCCAGAGAGTATCACCACGTGGCGCTTCATGGGCTTTGCTCATGACCGCGAGATGAACAACGGAATGACCGAGGCAGAGGCCGTGGCCAAGAAGACCGTGATGCTGCAACCTAACCTGCCGCGCTTTGTCCGCATGGGAGACAAGGCTCTCATTACGGCTCGTGTGTTCAATACTTCGGACAAACAGGTTAGCGGAACGGCCCGAATGGAACTCTTGGATGCCGAAACGCAGCAGCTTGTTTACAAGCAGAACTGCAAGTATCAGGTACAGGCAGGCGGCACGGCAACAGTCTCCTTCGACTACAAACCGCAGCAGGAAGGCTCGCTGTTGATATGTCGCATCGTGGCCGAGGGCAAAGGTTACAGCGACGGCGAGCAGCATTATCTGCCCGTTTTGCCTGATAAGGAGCTGGTAACCAATACCGTTCCCTTTACTCAAAACATGCCGGGAGTGAAACGCATCGACCTTTCGGCCATGTTGCCCGCCAAGCATGACAAATCCGTAAAATACACTTTTGAATATACCAACAATCCGGCATGGCTTCTCATACAGGCCTTGCCCACCGTTGCCCGTTACAACGACGCCAACGCCATCTCGTTGGCAGCGGCTTACTATGCCAACAGCATTGCGGCCGACATCCTGCACCAGAGTCCTGCCATCAAGCAAACCATTGAGCTGTGGAAGCAGGAGAAAGGCGCTGAGACATCGCTGATGAGCAGTCTGCAGAAGAATACGGACCTCCGGGAGCTGGTACTCAACGAGACGCCTTGGGTGGCCGATGCCGACCGCGAGGCTGACCAGAAGCAGCTGCTCATCAACTTCTTCGATGAGTCTGCACTCTCTCATGGCCTCATGTCATCCTTCTCGCAGTTGCAGAAACTGCAAAATCCCGACGGCTCCATTAGCTGGTGGCCCGGCATGAGGGGCAGTATGTACATGACGACTGCCGTTACCAAGATGCTTGTCCGCCTCAACACGATGACAGGCAAGCAGCCCGAAACCGCCCAGACCATTGACAACGCCTTCCGATACATGGACGGCAGGATAGCCGAAGAGGTGCGCGAGCTGAAGAAACTGCAGGCAAAAGGGCAGAAGAACCTCATTCCGAGCGAGACTGCCTGCGACTATTTGTACACCAACGCGCTGGCTAAGCGACGGTCGACGCCCAACATCACCTACCTCGTAGGCCTGCTGTCGCAGCAGCCCTCGCAGCTTACCATCTACGGAAAGGCCAACTCCGCCGTCATTCTCTCGCAGTACGGACACCGCGAAAAGGCAGCAGAGTACCTGCAGAGCATGAACGAATACAGCGTATATAAAGAGGAGACGGGGCGTTATTACGACACACCGAAAGCCCCTTACAGCTGGTTCGATTACCGCATTCCTACCCAGGTGGCCGCCATCGAGGCGCTCAAGGCGTTGAAACCTGCCGACAAGCAGACCGTTGAAGAGATGCAACGGTGGCTACTCCAGGCCAAGCGAACCCAGAGTTGGGACACTCCTCTGAACAGCGTAAACGCCGTTTACGCCTTCCTCAACGGCGAAACAGGCAAGCTCTCTGCGCTTTCCGGCCAGCTTGCTGCACTCAAGGTAGACGGCAAACGGCTCGACCTGCCAAAAGCAACGGCCGGTTTGGGCTATGTGAAGACAACGCTCAACGCCCCCGATGCCAAGCTCTTTGAGGCCGAAAAGCAGTCGGAAGGAACCTCATGGGGTGCCGTTTACGCCCAGTTCTATCAGCAGGCGGCCGATGTAAGCGCAGCTTCTGCCGGCCTCTCCGTAAAGCGCGAGCTGATACATGCAGCCCAACCGCTCAAGGTGGGCGACAAGGTAAAGGTGCGCCTCACCATCACCGCCGACCGCGACTACGACTTCGTTCAGGTTCAGGACAAGCGTGCAGCCTGCCTGGAGCCCGTCGGACAGCTGAGCGGTTACCGCAACGGCTACTATTGTACGCCGCGCGATAACGCCACGAATTATTATTTCGACCGTTTGCCAAAGGGCAAGCACGTGATAGAAACCGAATACTTTATCGACCGCACCGGTACCTACCAGACCGGCATCTGCACCGTGCAGTGTGCCTACAGTCCCGAGTTCTCGGGCCGGGCAGCCGCTCAGGTCATCGAAGTAGAATAAGAACCAGAACTGCATGAACATGAAACTGATGATAGCATCGTTGCTGCTGGCGGGCTGCCTGAACCTCTCCGCCCAGCAGATAACCGTGCAGCAGGACGTGATAGACTGCGGACAAATCATGTTCCGCAAGCCTTTTGCCGTGGAGTACGACCTGCAGAACACCGACACCAAGCCGCTCGCCATCCGCGAGGTACGCACCAGCTGCGGCTGCACTGCGGTAGATTATCCCCACAGCCCCATCCCTGCAGGCGAACACTTCAAGGTCAGGGCCGTTTACGATGCCAAGCAGATGGGCCATTTCCTCAAGCAGATAGGCCTCTACGCCGGTGCGTCGAACCAGCCCGTAATGCTCTCTCTGCGCGGCGTGGTGGTAGCTGAAGCGGTTGATTTTTCGGGCAACTACCCCTTTGCCATCGGCAGCATACTGGCCGATAAAGATGCTGTGGAGTTCGACGACGTGAACAGCGGCGACCGCCTCTTCCAGAAGATACACGTGATGAACAACTCTTCGGAGACCGTGCAGCCCGTCGTGATGCACCTGCCCGGCTACCTGCAGGCGCAGGTGTCGCCGTCTAAGATAGCGCCGGGGCATGCGGGCGAAATCACGCTCTTGCTCGATTCACGCCTCTTGCACAATAATGGGCTCACGCAGACATCCGTCTATCTCGGCATGTTTCCCGGCGATGTAGTGTCGCCAAACAAAGAGATACCGGTCTCGGTGGTGCGCTTGCCCAACTTCAGGAGCTTCAACGAGCAGAACATGGAGCTTGCTCCGCACCTGCAACTCTCTGCCGACACGCTCGACTTAGGTGCCTTTGGCAGCAAGAGCAAGAAGAAAGGAGAAATCCTGGTGCGCAACACCGGCCGCACAACACTTGACATCTCCAACCTCCAGATGTTTACACCAGGCCTCGAGGTGTCGCTCGGTTCGCGAAAGATAGCTCCCGGAGAGGAAACCAGACTCAAGGTAACGGCCGTGGCGAAGGAGCTGCGCCGCCGGCGTGCAAGGCCCCGCGTGCTCATGATAACCAACGACCCGGCACGCCCCAAGGTCGTTATCGTAATCCAGATAAAATGATTCAGATAGAAATAGACAATGGCAGCGGCTTCTGCTTCGGCGTGACCACGGCCATCAAGAAGGCCGAGGAAGAACTTGCCGCGGGCAAGACACTCTACTGCCTGGGCGACATCGTGCACAACGGAATGGAGGTAGAACGCCTCCATACACGCGGACTTGTGACCATCAACCACGAACAAATGAAGGAGCTACACGACGTCAAGGTACTGCTGCGGGCTCATGGAGAACCGCCGGAGACCTACGAACTGGCCAAGAGAAACAACATAGAAATCATTGATGCCACGTGTCCGGTGGTGCTGCAGTTGCAGCGGCGCATCAAGAAACAGTTCGACAGCAACCCGCAGGCGCAGCTCGTCATCTTCGGAAAGAACGGCCACGCCGAGGTGCTTGGCCTCGTTGGACAAACGCAGAGTAAAGCTATCGTCATCGAGAAGTTCGACGACGTGCGCCGTCTCGACTTCTCCCGCGACATCTACCTGTACTCGCAGACCACGAAGAATCTGGACGAATTCCACCGCATCATTGAGTATATACAAGACCATATCGCGCCAGGAGCCACCTTCCGGAGCTTCGATACCATCTGCAGACAGGTGGCTAACCGCATGCCCAACATAGCTCGCTTTGCCTCGAAGCACGACATCATTCTCTTTGTCAGCGGCCGCAAGAGCAGCAACGGCAAGGTTTTGTTCAACGAATGCAGGAGCGTGAACCCCAACAGTTACCAGATAGAACGGGCCGAGGAGATTGACATGGCCTGGCTGCAGGGCGTATCGACCATTGGCATCTGCGGCGCCACGAGCACGCCCAAGTGGCTCATGGAGGAGTGCCGGGACTACATCAGGCGCCGGGTAGGGTGCCAGTAGCCGGGCTCCTGCGGCTTAAAGACAGAGTAACAGAGTTCTAAAGACAGAGTAACAGAATAACTTCAAACAGCGAAAAATTATTCTGTTACTTTGTCTTTTTTGTTTTTCGACAGCGCTTCCTCCCTTTGGAAAGAGGCCCCGAAGAATGGGCCGTCACGCTGCAAAGTATGGCCTGCGCCTGCTGAACATCATCCCCTCCTAACCTCCCCTTTCCAAGGGGAGGAACCGCAGGGTGCATTTTAAATTATGAGTACGAACAATCAAGGGATAAACAGCAGAAAAGCAAACCGGTATCCTCCCCTTGGAAAGGGGAGGGTAGGAGGGGATGATAGGTCCAAAATTTATCCTTTCTGTAGTTAATCAACAAGCTATTGGAAATCAACCAGTTAAAGGCAATGACGTAAAAGGTATGCTTCAAGCCGATTGAAAGCATCCTTCAAGCGCCTTGAAGGTATGTTTCAAGAGGCTTGAAGCATAGCTTTTGCAACACAATAGATATTTCGGCTGTTTTCTGAAGCCATGCTCCAAGGAAACAAAAACACGTTTCAAACGGTTCGCCTTTTTGCAAAATACGAGAAAGGTGAACCGTTCTCCCGTCATTGCTTCTTGACATTTCGCCTGGCGGGAAGCCTTACTTGCACGATGGTGGGGCCTTCGCTGCTGCTCGTGAGCGACACTTTGCCGCCCAGCAGGTCAGTCATGCGGCGCACGATGGCCAGCCCCAGTCCGTAGCCTTTTACCTTCTGGCTGCCCGTGGCGATAGAACGGTAGAAGGGGTCGAACACCTGTTCGGCCTCTGCCTTGGGTATGCCCGGCCCCGAGTTTTCAACTTCCAGCAGCACGGAGTTCTTCTCCCGGGTGGCACGCAGGTTCACGTTTCCGCTCTCGTTGCAGTATTTGGCGGCGTTCGATATCAGGTTAGAGAGTATGGCCAGCATGGCCGAGCGGTCGGTCTGCATGGTGAGTGCGGCGGGCGATACGTCGACGCTTATCTTGATACGGCGCTGCATGAGCTGGTCGGCGTAGTTGCTGCAGGCCTCGGTCATGAGGTCAGAGACCGAGTAGTCGGCATATATCAGCTGCAGTTTGCCGCTTTCTACGCGCGTGAGGGTGAGCAGATTGTCCACCATCTCGTTCATTCGGTCCACTACCTGTATGCTCTCCGTAATCTTGCGGCGGTACTCCTCCTCCGTCCGTGGCTTGCGGATGAGCACTTCGAGCGACCCTTTGATAACGGCCAGCGGCGTGCGCAGCTCGTGTGAGGCGTAGCTGGTAAACGCCTTCTCGCGCTCCAGAGCCTGGGTAAGCGGCTGGATGCTCTCCCTTGCTGCATTGCGCGAGATGTAGTAAAGGGCAACGAGCGAGGCCACAGCACCGGCACAGATGGCGGCGCAGAGTATGAGCAGCATCTGGAAAATGTCGTTGTCGGTTACTGTTTGGCGTACAGCAACGTGCTTCACTTCCACGCCCACAACGACAAGAACGAAGAGGCAGAACAGTATCGTGATGCCTCCTGTGCGCAGCAATACCTTTCGGGCAATGCGTTCCTGGTATTTCTTTTGTTCTTCCATCATGTTTTCGGTTAGTCTTCTGCTATGAAGCCAACGCCGCGTACGGTCTTGATGTAGCCGTCGGCCTTCATGTCCAGCTTCTTTCGCAGGGCGTTCATGAACACGTCTATCACGCCGGTATCGTACTGGAAGTCGATACCCCACACGTTCTTGATGATGTCCTCGCGCGTGCAGACGTGTCCTTTGTGGCTGATGAAGTAGGCCAGCAGGTCGAATTCACGCCCCGTGAGTTTCACGTGTTTGCCGTTTCTGGTCACCTGATAGGTGGTTAGGTTCTGCTCAATGTCGCCCAACCGCAGCACGCGGTCGTCCTGCCGATTGCGGAAATGTATCTTGATGCGTTCGGCCAACTCATCGAACGAGAACGGCTTTTTGATGTAGTCGTTGGCGCCGGCACGCAGTCCGCTGATGGTTTCTTCTACTGTATCGCGGGCCGTAAGGAAGAGTATGGGCGTGGTGGTATCGCCGAGTCGGATGCGGTTGCATACCTCCAGGCCGTCCAGTACGGGCAACATCCAGTCCAGCAGGATGAGGTCGGGCCGCCATTCGGCATAAGCGTCGAGCGTTGCCTGCCCGTCGGTAGCCACGCGGGTCTGGTATCCTTCGTCCTCCAATCCTTCCTGCAGGAAGGTGTAAATACCCGGTTCGTCTTCCACTATGAGTATCTTCATGCTGCAAAGGTAATGATTAAGAATGAAAAGAGGTGCAAGTGAAGTATCTTATCACCCGCACCTCCATGAATCAAACGTCTGACTTTGTTTAAAAACTGTAGGTCTCTCCGCCCTCTGACAGGCCCTGGCTGATAACTGCAGTGGCATTGGTGACTTTCATCATCACGAAGTTCTGGTATCTTTCTCCGGCCACATCCTTCAGCGAAGGCATCTTCTCGGCCATGGCGTTGCGCACTTCCTGGCGGTCGTCCTCTGTCAGTTGGCAGGTAAGACGAAGCTGCTGGCCTTTGTTGAACGTTGCGATTTTGGCTTTGGGATTGCTTTTCAGCTGCTCCACGGCATTGGTTCTGCGGAATGCCATGATGTAGAGGTTGCCCTCGAAGAGCAGACTCGTGCCGTAAACACGCACGCGCGGCTGGCCGTCTTCTACTGTTGCAAGATAGTAGGTCTTGGCATTATCCAAGAATTCATATACTCTTTGTACAGCTTCCATGTTCTTAGTTCCTTTCTTGTTGGTTCTTTTCATTACAGCTGCCGGATGAGCCAGTTCTGCTCGCCGATGCAGTTGATGAGGCCAATCTGCTCCTGGCTCCAGTACAGGTCTTCCTCCTCGTCCTTTAGATAAACCTTCAGAATGTCGTATGTCGTTACGTCTTCCTTCACTTCTTCCATCTTTTGGCGCAGCAACTCAATGCCGTCAACGCTTACCTGGCAGTCGTTCTTGATGTATTCTATTGGGTTTTCTACCACCTGTTCAGGCTGAGTTGCCTCAATCTTTACCTGACCTCCGAGGTCCAGAATGCGCTGCATGAACTGGTCTACATAGCCTAACTCCTCGCTGGCGTGGTCGGCGTACTTGGTTGCCAGCTTGCTGAAGCCTAACGAACCGAATACTTTACCCTGCACGCGGTGGGCAAATGACTGGGCGTTTAGGCCTGTTGTAAAGAACTGTAATACTTCAATTGACTTTGTTGCATTCATGTTTTATTTCCTTTCTGTTATTTAAATTGTTTTCTATTGATGATGCAAAGGTACGCCGAAAGCGGCAAAGTAACCTTAAGATAGCCTTAACCTTTCCTTAAGATTTCATTAAAACGCAGTGCTGTCAGTACACACCTATTTATATATAGGCACTAAAAAAGAGAACCTCTTCTCCCGAAGAAGCCCTCTGCTAAAAAACAGTAATTAACTCAAAATTTATAATCTATTGTACTAACTTGCTTTATTTATGCTTGCAAATGTATGAAAAAGATTTGAAAGTTGAAAGCATTTGCGAAGAAAAATGCCGCTTCTTTAAGAAAAAACGTCATTATTCGGATTATTTGTTATAATCTTGCAGAGAGAATAAATTAAACTTCCAATGAGAGAGATATACCTGACCGGCGCTTGAAGATGAAGCCGTTGGCGCCCCTCTACCGTTTTTGATAAACGGCTTCGGTGGTTTTCTGTGGTCACCTTCGCCTTGTTTTCCGTCCGCTGAAGGTTACTTGTGCTGCACCATCAAATGCGGGAAAGAACTTTCGACACTTGTCGCATAATCGTTCGACAGGTGTCACACAATCGTGCGACAAGTGTCGAAAGTTCCTGAAGGATAGCTTTTAGCTCCTGATAAAAAGTGTTTGAGCACTTGCGCGGCCGTCTTTTCCGCTCTCAAAGTGCAGCTTCGCAGCAAGTGAATGGCGGCTTTACCTCACGTAGTCCACAAATGCGTAGCGGTAGGCATGCTTCTCGTCGGGCTCATGTTGCTCTCTGCCGGCCTCTTTCCAGTCATCATAGGGCGGGAAGAAGGCATCGGCCTGAGCCGGCGTATCGTCCACTTGGGTTAGGCAGAGACGGCTGGCAAGGCCCATGGCCTGCTCGTACACGCTGGCTCCACCTATTATATATATGTCCTCTTCGGCGTTGCAGTGGGCCAAGGCTTCATCGAGCGAGGCGTAACAGTCGCACCCCTCAAAGTGTTTCTTGCTCCTGCTAAGCACGATGTTGCGCCTGTTTGGCAGCGCTCCTTTGGGCAACGACTCGAACGTTTTGCGCCCCATGATGATGGTGTGGCCCGTGGTGAGCGCCTTGAAACGTTTGAGGTCGTTGGGCAACCAGTACAACAGGCGGTTCCGGTAGCCAATGGCACGGTTGCCGGCCACGGCTGCAATGATGGTGATGGTCATTGTTCTTGCTTCTTTTAAGTTTGTTTTTGACGGCCGTCAGACCGATACCTGGGCCGAAATGTGCGGCCACGGGTCGTAGTCAGTGAGCTCAAAATCCTCGTACTTGAAGTCGAATAGGCTCTTTACTTCGGGGTTCAGGTGCATGTGAGGCAGCGGTCGGGGCGTGCGGGAGAGCTGCAGTTGGGCCTGACTGATGTGGTTCAGGTAGAGGTGAGTGTCGCCCGTGGTGTGAATGAAGTCACCTGCCTTGAGCCCGGTTACCTGCGCCATCATCATGAGCAGCAAGGCATAAGAGGCGATGTTGAACGGAACGCCGAGGAAAGTGTCGGCCGATCGCTGGTAAAGTTGCAGGCTCAGGCGCCCTTGAGCCACGTAGAACTGGAACAGACAGTGGCAGGGCGGCAGCGCCATCTCATCGACTTCGGCCGGGTTCCAGGCCGAAACAATCATGCGACGGGAGTCGGGATTGCGGCGCAGAGTTTCTATTACGTTCTGTATCTGGTCAATGGTGCCGCCCTTGTAGTCGGGCCACGACCGCCATTGATGGCCGTACACGGGGCCAAGTTCGCCGTTCTCGTCGGCCCACTCGTTCCATATTCTCACGCCGTGTTCCTGCAGGAAGCGCACGTTCGTATCGCCTTTGAGGAACCAGAGCAGCTCGTAGATGATGGATTTGAGGTGCAGTTTCTTTGTTGTAAGCAGCGGGAAGCCGTCTTCGAGGTTAAACCTCATCTGGTGGCCGAACACGCTCTTGGTGCCTGTTCCGGTGCGGTCGCCTTTTTCAACGCCTTCGGTGAGGATGCGGTTCAGTAAATCGAGATATTGTTTCATTGTCTTTTTGGTTTTCTGTTCTTATTCAGTTGGGGTGCCGAGTCGCAGGATGCAGGGCTCTGCAGGTATGTGGCTGCTCTTTATCTTCCACTCGGCAGGGTAGAGATTGTTGGCCCTGTTGCCTATGTTTTTTACGAAGCCGAGGGGCTGGTGCTTGTAGGTGAGCAGCGTGAAGCCCGTGGGCACGCCGGCCGGCAGCGTGACCGCCTCCTTGCGCAGGTAGCTGATGGCCTCGCTGTAGCCTACGTCTGCGGTGGTGAAAGCATTGCGGTTGAACCTCGTGGAGAGTGCCAGGCGCTGGTCGGGAATGAGAGTCTTGCCCTTGCGTGAGCCCAAAGTGATGCCTGCCTGGATAACCCGCAGGTTCCGGCAGGCCTCGTTGTAGGTTGCTGCCCATCGCCGCGGAATGGCCGTCAGCGTGTCTTGCTTCTCGTAGAGTGTGTAGTCTTCGGGGTTCAGAATCCAGTCTGAGGCGAGCTTCCGGCCAGCTTCCTTCTGCTTGGCCGGATGCTGGGGCGCGGCGTCAGCAGGCTTTCCGGGCTTGCGGAGCACGGCCATGAAGAGCCCTTCGCCCTGCGTCAGGCCCGGGATGAAGCGGTACACGGGGCCTTGATGGGCAAGAGCACCGGTAATGTTCCATGCCTCTTCCACCTCTACTTCAACCAGTTTGGCCCCAAACTCCTCAATTATCCACGCCACGTTGTCCTCGTTTTCCCTGGCGTTAAACGTGCAGGTGGAGTAGAAAAGCAACCCACCGGGCTTCAGGGAGCTCCATACATCGGCTATGATGGTGCGTTGCAGCCTGCTACACTCGTCCACATGCTGCGGGTTCCACTCGCTTACGGCATTCTCATCCTTGCGGAACATGCCCTCGCCAGAGCAGGGCACGTCGGCCAGAACGACGTCGAACTGCAGCTTGCTGCGGCCGAAGTCGCGTGGAAAGTTATTGGTTACAACCACGTCCTCATGGCCAAACTTGCTCATGTTCTCGGCAAGTATGTTGGCGCGGGCACGCATCGGTTCGTTCGAGAACAGCAGACTGCCGGCCGGTAACACCGACAGCGCCGCAGTTGACTTGCCCCCCGGAGCTGCACAGAGGTCGAGCATGGTAACGGGAGTGGTGACGAGTTGCTGCACGGCATGGCAGAGAAACATGGACGAGGCCTCCTGAACATAGTACATGCCCGCATGCAGCAGCGGGTCGAAAGTAAAGTTAGGACGGCTCTGCAGGTAAGCTCCCAGCCGGCACCAGGGCACTCCGCCCGCCTTGCCGGCTATCTCCGCCCGCTCCGTACACTTGAACGGATTGAGCCGGATGCTTACCGGAGGCTCTTCGCCGAGCCCCTTTTCCAGCCGGCTGTATAGCTCCTGGCCCATCAGCCGGCAGGTGTAGGATGTAAATTCCTTAGGTAATGTCATGCCGTTTGGTCTTGGTGAGGCGGCAGCCGACGGCCTCCGCGCTCCAAATTGCTTGCAAATTTAAAAAAAAAATCGTTCCTTTGCAACTAAAACAGGCCCTGTTCCGTCTTACAGACAGAAAAAAGATAAAGGCACATGATTATGAAACAGTATCTTATAGCATTCGCACTGATGCTCACTCTCAGTGCAACCACCACCAGCGCAGCACCCAAGCACCGCCACCACACACCAACAACAGCGGTGGCGAAGCCCGACACCACGAAGGCCGATGAAGGCGTGGAGGCTTACTCGGACACAACGAGTACGGCGGCGGACACGGTGGTTTTGGACTCTGCTAACCAGTACTCGCAGCCAGGTTACTACAGTTACGACGACAGAGACTGGGAGGAAGACCTCGTGGAGCAAATCATCGGCGGCGGCTTAGGTTTCGGCGGAGTGCTCCTGGCCATCTGTATAGTGCTGGCGGTGCTCATCTTCCTGCTGGCTCCGTTCATCGTTCTGGCGCTCATCCTGCGCTATCTCATCAGGCGGCATAACGACCGCGTGATGCTTGCACAGAAGGCAATGGAGACCGGGCAGCCCATTCCGGAACCGTTGCAGCCGGTAGACAAGCAGACCGACGAGTACCTCTGGCGCCGTGGAGTGAAGAATGTGGCCGTTGGTGCGGGCCTGGCACTGATGTTCTCTATATGGGATGCCGACGCACTGGCTGGTGTAGGACTGCTCATACTGTGCTATGGGGCCGGCCAGATGTTCCTCGGACGCACCAGCCGTAAGAAGAATCAGAACGACAAACCCGAATTTTAGAGCGCATGGCGGGAGGCTACTAAGGTGACCTCCCGCCCCGGGCAAAGAAGAAACTGACCAAAACCAACGGATAGTGAACGCTCAAAACGATATCTCTCTCGTTACTCAGGTGGCTGTGTTTCATAACAGGCACGCTTTCGATCAGCTTGTCCGGAAGTACCAGTCACCTATCCGGCGCTTCTTTCTGAGCCAAACCTTGGGAGATACTCAGCTCAGCGACGACCTTGCACAGGACACTTTTGTCAAGGCGTACCTCAGCATCGGGAAGTTCAGAGGCCTCTCCAGCTTCTCCACCTGGCTGTATCGCATTGCCTACAACGTGCTGTACGACCACGTGAGAAGCCGCAAGCCGACGGAGGATATCGACGCTCCGGCCGTGGCGAGGCAGAACGCCGGCGGCGGCGACAGCAACCTGAAGATGGACATCTACGATGCACTGAAGATACTGACCGACAACGAGCGTACCTGCATCACGCTGCAACTGATGGAGGGACAGCCCATAGACAAGATAACGGAAATAACAGGCATGGCCTCCGGTACGGTTAAGTCGCACCTCTCGAGGGGCAAACAGAAGCTGGCAACCTATTTAAGACAGAACGGTTATGACAGATAACAACGATGAAAAACTGATAGCTCGGTTCTTTGAGGAGAACCGACCAGAGATAGCAGACAACGGTTTCAGCCGCCGGGTAATGCGCAGGCTGCCCGCCAGCAAGCGCAACCTGAGCAGGCTGTGGACGGCCCTGTGCTCGCTTGCCGGGCTGGCTTTCTTCCTGCTATTCAATGGATTTGCCGACCTGCGCGTGGCTTTGGGCAACGTGTTCGGCGACTTCGTGGGCGCTCTCTTTTCTGCCGAAGGGGCCAGCCTTTCGCCTCTGATGTTCCTCATAGCCCTCTTCACGCTCGGTGCCGTTACGGTTTTCAACCTGGCCAATGCCCGGTAAACGCTCAAAAAACATGCTATATGGAAGTCGTTGAGTATCAACGACTTCTTTTGTTTCTGTCATCCACGTTTCTTGAAGGTATCCTTCAGCGTCCTTGAACGATACCTTTAAGGCTGTTGAAGGATAGCTTCAAGCGCCTTGAAGGACACATCCAAGAAACCGACTGCAAAAAAGCAGGAAACCGGCTTGCCAATAGCAAGGTGCCTGATGCTGGTTCATCAGTTAAAAAAAACGTTAATCTCGTCGTCTTCCTTCTTCTCTGTTTCGGGCTTGCGGGTCTTGAAGTCCTTTTTCAGATTGCCCTTCTCGTCGAACATGCCGTAGGTAGTCCGCAGCACGGTGAACTCCGTCCGGCGGTTCAGTTGGTTGCATATTTCCTGGTGTTCGTCGTTCTGCTGTTTGATAAAGTCCTCTGTCAGCACGTCGTTTTCCTTGAGCCAAGGATATTTCTCCGTTACTTTCTTGCGAATGGTCTTGGGCTTTTCCTTGCCGTAACCTACGGGGGTAAGGCGGTCGCGGGCCACGCCGTGCTGCACGAGGTAGCTTACCACGGCCTCTGCCCGTCGCTGCGAGAGCCGCTTGTTGTATTCGGCGCTGCCCTTGTAGTCGCAGTGTGCGCTCAGTTCTATTGTTACATTGGGGTTCTGCGCCAGCAGCTTGACCAGCTCGTCGAGTGCCTGCTGCGACTCCGGACGCAGGGTTGCCTTGTCAAAATCGTAGAAGATGTTGTCTATCAACACGGGTGCCGTGATGGATGCAAGGGGGAACTGCAGCACTGTTTCTTCCGATTCGTCGGCCCGGCGGATGCTTATTTCCTCCTTGTGGTTGAGGAATCCCTTGCACGTTGCCAGTATCACGTAGTCTACGCCGGGCTTTACAACCTGCGTGAAGGAGCCGTCGGCCTTTACGTTAAGGCGTAAGTTGGTGCCGTCGTTGCCCACCATGAACACCTGTGCAGCGGGCAGTTCGTAGCCATCTATCTCGTAGACCCAGCCTTTAACGGTCTGAACAACCTCCGGATTCTCGAACCCGAAGATGTGGTCGAAGCCTCTCCCGTCGTTCCGGTTGGATGAAAAGAAGCCGCGGTTGTAGGCTCCCTCGAACGTCATTCCGAAGTCATCGCCCTGCGAATTGAGCGGGTAGCCGGGGTGTTCTATGCCATAATGCCCCGTTGCATCTACCCGGGCAATGAAGATATCGAGCCCTCCCAGGCCCGGATGGCCGTCGCTGGAGAAGTAGAAGTCGCCGTTCGGGCGGAAGGTAGGGAACTCCTCGTTGCCTTGAGTGTTCACGGGTTCGCCCAAATTCTCCACGCCCCCGAAGCCCGACGGCGTGATGCGGGCGCGCCAGATGTCGAGACCGCCCTTGCCTCCGGGCATATCGGAGGTGAAGTAAAGCCACTCGCCGTCGGGCGAGATGGCCGGATGGGCGAAAGTGGAGAGCGTGTCTCGGGTGAGTTTCAGGGGCGATGCCTTGCTCCAGGCGGCGTCAGCGCGGTTGGAAACAACAAGCTGCGCGTAGCGCGGAGATGCGGGGTCGGTGAGGCATTGGGTAAGATACATCTCGCGTTGGTCGGCAGAGAAGGAGCATGCTCCCTCGTCGTAGGCCGTGTTGAGTCCGCCCGTAACGGGCTGGGGTCTGGTCCATCGGCCTTGTTCATCTTTCTCCGAAACGAAGATGTCGCCTGCTTTGGTGCCCGTGATGCCGCTCATTTCATCGCCCGCAGCCTCGTTACGGGTCGACGTGAAGTAGAGTTGATTGTAGTTGTCGCCTGCCAGCATGGGCGAGTAATCATCCCTGCGCGAGTTGAAAACGTCCATTCGCTTCACGGTGTAACGGCTTCCCAGCTCCTTGATTTCGGGTGCCCGGAGAGCCGACTGCAGCCCTGCCTGTGCCAGTTCGTTATCGGGCAGCGAGTCGAGAACAAGTCGGAAGACCTGTCCGGCCTCCTTGTAATTGCCGTTCTTGAGCAGCTGCCGGCCGAACGAAAGCTGCCGGTTGATGTCTGCCTGGCCGTATCTGATGGCGTTGCGATAGGCAGCAATGGCCTTTGGTGCTTGGTTTATCTTCTCGTAACAGGCTGCCATCTTGAGGGCGACCTGGCCCCGTCGCTCCTTGTCTTTTGCCGGTAAACGGGTATAGGCACGCTTGTACTCGGCGGCAGCATCATAATATTCGCCCAGTGAGAGGTACTTGTCGCCTCTCTTCAGATTGCGGTCAACGCCGCAACTCGTCATGGCGGCCATGACAATAAGGATGAACAGAAGATGAAAACTGCGTTGCATGCTTTTTTATTTAACAAACGTCTGGGCGGCTCGAATATTGTAGCAGCCCGTCAGTCTACGCCAAGCCAGTACCTTGATTTGGGCAACCGGGCCAGTAACAGTACGATAACGTAGGTTGTAACGAACGTGCAAACGCTGATGAGTGGTATCTTTACCAGGATGGAAGCAAAGGAGCTGTCGAACAGGTCGTGGTAGAAGTTGAGCAGCATGATGTGTGCCAGGTAGATGGCATAGCTGCACACGGAGATGCTTGTAATGAGTCGGGCCCACCGATTGCCTGCATCCATCTTTACATGGCTCACCAGCGAGAACATGGCATACGTCATCATGGCCACGTTGACGGCACAGAAATCCCACGGAATCTCGGCCTCCACGGCTCCCGAAGCGTAGGGTATGCGGGCATTGAAGACAAGAGCCGTGGCGAGATAGCCCGCTACCAGCAGCGCCAGAGAGGCAAACGCAGACAAGTGACCGTACTTACGCACGTAGCTGCCCAGTACGAGATAGCCTCCGAACCCGGTGAAGTAATAGAGTGCGGGCGATACATTCCACGTGCATTCGCCCCACACCAGCGGCCACACGAGGTGGATGTAAGGCAGGAAAGTGGTAGCAGCCCAGATGCCGAGGTACACCTGCATCTCCCTTTTCGAGCTGTTGCGAACCCACGGGGAGAGTACAGGAACGAGCAGATACATGCCGATGAGCATGTAGATGTACCACAGGTGGCCCACCTCCACGCCCCAGTTAACGGGTATGTGGGCAATGTTGAGCAGGCACGCAGCAAGCGAGTCGCCCCGGTAGAACACGTAGTAAACGGCGTAAACGATGCAGAAGAATATCCACGGCCACAGTATCCGGGCGAAGCGCTTGCGGAAGAAGGTGCCCGTGCCGGTCTTCATCGGGAGCAGAAAATAGCCCGATATCATGACGAAAAGAGGCACGCAGATGCGCGACAAGCTGTTAAAGAAGCCCAGCGTGTAGGCATTCTCCGTAATCAGAGACAGGTTGTTGCCGATGTAGTAGTACTCGCTGGAGTGCTGCCAGAGCACCAGGAAGATGGCGATAACGCGCAACAAGTCGAGTGCTACGTTACGTTGGCCGGTGGTTTTTGTGTTGGTTTGCATTGTTTGTATGGTTTGTCAGTTTGATAATATGCTTGGAGTGTAAGTCTAATCCTGCTGCTTTTCGTCGAACGGTAGCTTGAAGTCGCAGCCGTTCTGCCAGTTACTGCAGCCGTAGGCCGTGCGCCCCTTGATGATGAAACCTCTGCCGCAGATGGGGCAGGGCTTGCCGATGAGGCTGTCGTCGGGCTTCATGGTCGATATGTCGAACGTGGGTTGCGGGTCGTTCTCCGTACCCTTGTCGGCCTTGTCGTTCGTTTTCTTCGGTGCTGCCTTCTTCTTCGGAGCCTTCTTCTTCAGGTCTTCTTCGGTGGTGATGGCGATGTGGAGGTTGCTGCCATCGGTCATCACGTCGTTCACTATCTGCGTTATCTGCTCCTTGAGTTCGTCTATGAACTGCGCCGGGTCATACTTGCGGTGCTCGATGTCGCGCAGTTTCTTCTCCCAGATGCCCGTCAGTTCGCAGCTTGTAAGCAGCTTTTCGTGGATGGTGTCAATCAGTTGGATGCCTGTGGGGGTGGCCAGCAGGTTCTTGCGTTCACGCCGGATGTAGTGGCGCTTGAACAGAGTTTCGATGATGCCTGCACGTGATGAGGGCCTTCCAATTCCGTTTTCCTTGAGTGCTGCACGCAGTTCTTCGTCTTCAACGAACTTTCCGGCGGTCTCCATGGCCCGCAGCAGCGTTGCTTCTGTGTAGTATTTGGGCGGCGTTGTTGTCTTTTCGGTCAGTGTGGGGGTGTGAGAACCGCTCTCGCCTTTGCTGAACGCGGGCAGTGTACGTTCCTCTTCGTCTCTCTTAACGTCCTCTTCGTCGTCCGTGCCGGCGCCGTCAGCATCCGTCTTTGCGGCTGCCGACTGGTAAACTACGCGCCATCCGGGGCTCAGAATCTCCTTTCCGCTCACCTTGAACTCCACTTCTTCCACCTGCCCGAGTACCGTTGTGGTTGAAAACTTGCAGTCCGGATAGAACACACTGATAAACCTTTTGGCTATGAGTTCAAAGACTTTCCACTCCATATCAGTGAGTCCGACAGGTGGAACGCCTGTAGGAATGATGGCGTGGTGGTCGGTCACCTTGCTCGTATCAAACACTTTCTTGCTCTTGGGCAGCTTTTTGCCGCCCAGCGGTTTCACGAGTTCGGCGAACGGTTGCTGCCCCTGGCGCTTCGTCTGGTACACACCGTTGAGTATGCCGGGGCACTTCGGGTAGATGTCATCACTCAGATACTGGGTGTCTACACGCGGATAAGTGGTCACCTTCTTCTCGTACAGGCTCTGTATCAGGTTGAGAGTAGTCTCTGCGGAGTAGCTGAACTTGCGGTTGCAGTCTACCTGCAGCGAGGTGAGGTCATAGAGATGAGGCGGTGCCTCGGTACCTTTCTTCTTCTGAACGTCGGTCACCGTGAACGGCTTGTCGGCAATGGTAGCGAAGGCTTTCTGGCCTTCCTCCTTGCTTGTAAACTTGCCTTTGGTGGCCGTAAACGTAGTGTCGCGGTACACGGTGGCCAGCATCCAGTAGGGCTCGGGCCTGAAGTTGTCAATCTCCTTCTGCCTGTTCACGATGAGGGCCAGCGTAGGCGTCTGCACCCTACCTATGCTCAGCACCTGCTGGTTCTGCCCGTATTTGAGCGTGTAGAGGCGGGTGGCGTTCATGCCCAGTATCCAGTCGCCGATAGCACGGCTAAGTCCGGCCAGGTAGAGGGGCTGATAGTTGTCCTGTTCCTTGAGTTCCCGGAAGCCCTGCTTGATGGCCTCATCGGTCATGGACGAAATCCACAGCCGCTTTACAGGGCACGTTGCCTGCGCTAGCTGCATAACCCAGCGCTGTATGAGTTCGCCCTCCTGGCCGGCATCTCCGCAGTTAATGATGCCGTCGGCGGCCTGCATGAGGCGGCGGATGATGCCGAACTGCTTGCGTATGCCGCCGTCGTCGATGAGCTTGATGCCAAAACGCTGCGGTATCATGGGCAGCGCCGCCAGGCTCCAGTGCTTCCAGTTCTCGCTGTAGTCGTTAGGTTCCTTGAGGCAGCACAGGTGGCCGAAGGTCCATGTTACTTGGTAACCGTTACCCTCCATGTAGCCTTCGTGCGATCGGTTGGCGCCTATGATGCGGGCTATATCTTTGGCCACGCTTGGTTTCTCGGCAATGCAAACTATCATCTCTTCAAAAACTTAGAACTGCAAAGTTACGCATTTTAATTGGGAAACCCGCTTTTCGGCGGGCATTAATTCAATAACCAACGGGCTCGGACGTGAGGAGCACGATGTGCCGTTTGGCCGGATGGCTCATGCGCTGGATAGAGATGTAGTTGCAGATGGAGTCGGGCGACTTGCAGTCGTGGCACACCCCGTCCGCCTGGCAGGGCGTGCGGAAGTCGAACCGGGCCATGTTCGTGGGCGCTGCCACGGAGCGGGCGCGCTTTACGGCGGCGTCAACGTCGCGGCAAACCTTGTTCAGTCCCACCACCAGAATAACGTGCTGCGGCCCCCAGGTGATGGCAGCCACACGGTTGCCGTTGCCGTCTACGTTCACGATAACGCCGTCTTCGCTCATCGCGTTCACGCTTGCAAGGTAGTAGTCGCACTCCATCGCCTTGCGGTAAATGCGCATTTTGTCCTCCTGCGTGTTCACGTCGTCGCGGTCGTACACCCGGTAGTCGCCCGCTTTAAGCATCTGCGTAATGCCCGTATCGCGTATGCTGGCCGAGCCGCCCCACGAGATGGTGCTGCCCGCAGGTATCAGTTCCTTCACCTTATTTAATAGGTCATCGTTGCTTCTGCAGTAATAGGCGTCGTAGTGACGCTGGTTCAGGCTCTTGATGAGCTTGGCGGCAAGCCGCTCGTTTCTCAGTTCTTTTGCATCCATCTTGCTTTTGTATTTATCGGTTTGGTTTGAAGTTACATCTTGTGTCGGCAGCATCTGGCTACCCGGCGTGAAGGCAAAGATAAGCATTATTTTTGAAAACGGCACCATCTTCGGTCTCTCTCTGGCCACTTTGTCACCTTTTCGGCATGCCCGGAGCTATGCTTCGCGAACTTTCGACAAGTGTCGCACAATCGTGTGACAGGTGTCGAATAATCGTGCGACACTTGTCAAAAGTTCCTGACACTATCTTTCGGCACCGCGAAGCCAATCTTTCAACACCCTCGCAGACAGCATTTTACACGCCCGTTTTACGCTTTACGTGCTGCCGGATGGTTTGATGCAGCTGCCCGAACGATGGCAAACCTTGCGGCCGCACGTGTATTGCGGGCGGCGGCAGACTGCCGGGAAGCCGGTAATGTTAAAGAAGTACAATCGTGAAACTTTTACAGTTGCGGGCATGACTGTTTGGAGTTTTTTACTTACATTTGCAGAAACAGAATTTTAGCGAACAGATTATAACATGAAAATCGGATTGTTTATCCCTTGCTACGTGGATGCCCTGTATCCCGAAGCGGGCGTTGCTGCCTACAAACTCCTGAAGTATCTGGGGCTTGATGTCGAATATCCGGAGAAGCAAACCTGCTGCGGACAGCCCATGGCGAATGCCGGTTTCGGGCGGATGTCGGTGCCCCTGGCCCGTAAGTTCGATGAGTTGTTCCGTGGCTACGACTATGTTGTGGCGCCGTCGGCATCGTGTGCGGCCTTTGTTAAGGAGTTCTACCCCCGTTTGCTGCAGGGAGAACACGAGTGTGTAACCTCAAATAAAATCATGGATATCGTGGAGTTTCTGCACGATGTGATGAAAGTTAGCTCGCTGCCCGGCAAGTTTCCCCACGTGGTGAGCGTTCACAACTCCTGCCACGGCGTGCGTGAGCTGGGGCTGTCGGCTCCTTCAGAGTGCCACGTACCGCAGTATAACAAGATTATAGACCTGCTGAAGCTCGTCGAGGGCATAACTGTCAAGGAGCCTGAACGCAAGGACGAGTGTTGTGGCTTCGGCGGAATGTTTGCCGTAGAGGAGCCCGATGTCTCCATCCGTATGGGCGAAGACAAGATTGCCAGGCACATGGCAACGGGCGCCGAGTACGTTACCGGGCCCGACAGTAGCTGCCTGATGCACATGGCGGGCATAGCTAAAAGGCAGCATAAGCCTATTCAGTTCATACACGTAGTACAGATTTTAGCAGCAGGATTATGAGCACGAAACATTCATTGGCAGCCCACGAGATACTCAAAGACAAAGAACGCGTGACGCGGCATGACCAGACTTTCTGGAGCGTTCGCATGAAGCGCGACCTCATGGCGTCGCATCTTCCCGAGTGGGAGGAACTGAGAAACCACGCCAGCGACATCAAGAAACACACCATTACGCACCTGGCCGACTATCTGGAGCAGTTTGCAACGAACCTGGAGAGCCGTGGCGTCATCGTTCATTGGGCCAAGGACGCCGACGAACTCAATGAGATGGTGTACGGAATACTTGAAACGCACAAGGTGACAAAGATGGTTAAGTCCAAATCTATGCTCACAGAAGAGTGCGGACTCAATGACTTCCTGATACAAAGGGGCATCGACGTGGTTGAAACCGACCTGGGTGAACGTATCCTCCAGCTCATGAACGAGCACCCGGCGCACATCGTCATGCCGGCCATTCACATCACCCGCGAGGAAGTGGGGCGCATGTTTGAGGAGAAAGGAATATCAAAGGAGACCGGCAACTACGACCCCACGTACCTTACCCGGTGTGCCCGCCACCACCTGCGCGAGGAGTTCATGGAAGCGCAGGCAGGCCTCACGGGCTGCAACTTCGGCGTAGCAAAGACCGGAGACATCGTAGTTTGCACCAATGAAGGTAATGCCGACATGAGCACTTCAATGCCTAAGCTGCACATAGTGACCATGGGACTGGAGAAACTCGTGCCCGATTACGAGAGTCTTGCTGTGTTCCAACGCCTGCTCTGCAGATGTGGAACGGGCCAGCCTACCACAACCTACACCTCTCACTTTCGTCAGGCACGCCCTGGAGGGGAAATGCACGTGGTGTTGCTCGATAACGGCCGGAGCGACATTGTTGCCGACCCGCAGCACTGGGAGACGCTGAAGTGCATCCGTTGCGGCGCCTGCATGAACACATGTCCTGTGTACCGCCGCTCTACGGGAGCCAGTTACACCTACTTCATACCCGGCCCCATCGGCGTAAATCTCGGCATGCTGAAGGACCCGCAGCAGCATTCGGAGAACGTATCGGCCTGCACGCTCTGCCTAAGTTGCGACACCGTGTGCCCTGCCGAGGTAGCTCCGGGCTCGCAGATTTACTATTGGAGGCAGAGTCTTGAGGCCATTGGCAAGGCCGACAAGCTGAAGAAGATGATGTCAACGGGCATGAAGATGCTCTACAGCAGCCCATCGCTCTACACCACTGCACTCAAGTTTGCGCCTCTGGCCAACTATATACCCGAGAAACTGACACATTTCAGCACGCTCAACCCGTGGGGAATAGGCCATGCAAAGCCCGTTTTTGCCAAGAAATCGTTCCATGAAATGTGGAAGAAAGGAGAACTAAAATGAACAAGGAAGAACTATTCAGCAAGCTGAAAGCCAACACCCGGGAGCAGTACGACATGCCCGACATGCACATCAACGGCATCACCTATCCCGATACTTGCCGCCAATTCAAGGAAATGACGGAAACTGTGGGCGGCAAGGTCGTGGAAGCCAAGAAAACCGACGACCTGAACCTCATCATCCGCAACATCTATCCGGAGGCGCAGACCTTTGCCTCCAACCTGCCGTTTATTGACATTGCGCAGAAGAATCCGGATACAGTAGCCGATGCCAAGGAGCTGAACGGAACCGACGTGGGCATCATCCAAGGCGAGCTGGGCGTAGCAGAAAACGCCTGCGTGTGGGTTCCGCAAACGATGAAAGAGAAGGCCGTGTGCTTCATTTCGGAGTATTTGGTCATCCTGCTCGACAGGCAGAACATCGTGAACAACATGCACGAGGCCTACAGCCGCATTGAGATGAACTCGGAATACAACTTCGGCACCTTCATCAGCGGCCCCTCGAAGACGGCCGACATAGAGCAGGCGCTCGTGATGGGGGCGCAGGCCGCCAGAGGCGTTACGGTGCTGTTGCTGGATTAAAGACCTGCATTTGCGGGTGCAGAATATAATCGCGGGGGTGCCAGAGGCATGCTCCGCGAATGTGCGACACTTGTTAGAGGATGCTTTAACAGGTGCCGCACTTTCGTTTAATAGGTGTAGAAAGCGCCGGACTGCATTGGTTTGAACTCCCGGCAGTTGATGTTCTGCTACCTTGAAGTATAGCTTCAGAAAGCAAGGTATAATACATTGTGTTACAAAAGCTATGCGTCAAGCTGCTTGAAGCATACCTTCAAGGCGCTTGAAGGATGCTTTCAAGAGGCTTGAAAGGCACCTTTTACTTCTCTGCTTGTAACTTGCTGATTTGTAATAGTTTGCAGTTTGTTTTTTGAAAGGATAGATTGGACCGTTATCATCCCCTCCTAACCTCCCCTTTCCAAGGGGAGGATACCGATTAGTCTTTCTGCTATTATTATCCTATTTGTAATTACCGGTGGATGAAAACGCAGCCAGCAGTTCCTCCCCTTGGAAAGGGGAGGTTAGGAGGGGATGATGTGTGGCAGGCTTAGGTTATACTTCGCAAAGTGCCATTCACTTTTTATTAAGGCCTAAACGAATTGATGGCCTGCACAATGTGGGCTGCTTCATCATCGGTGAGGGCGGGATGGCAGGGGATGCTCAGCTCCTGTTGGTGTATCAGCTCCGTAACGGGCAGATTCCTGTTGTGCCACTCCTTGTAGGCTCCTTGCTTGTGGGGAGGGATGGGGTAGTGAATGGCAGTGCCGATGCCAAGGTCTGCGAGATGGCGTTGCAGTGCATCGCGATAAGGGCAAAGGATGGGGAAAATGTGGTAAACGCAGTCGGCCGAGGCATCTGCAGGCAGGCTTACGGCCTCGTTACGGATGTTGCGATAGTAATAATCGGCAATCTCCCGCCGCCGCAGGTTGTCGCTGTCAAGGTACTGCAGCTTCACGTTCAGCACGGCGGCCTGCACCTCGTCCATCCTGCTGTTGATGCCTTTGTAAGGGAAGACGTATTTTTCGGACGAACCGTAGTTGCCCAGTGCGCGCACCACTTCGGCCAATTCGCCGTTGTTGGTGGTAACGGCGCCGGCATCGCCAAGGGCCCCGAGGTTCTTCGTAGGGTAGAAGCTGTGGGCTGCGGCATGGCCTATGCTGCCGGTTCTTCTGCCCTGGAACGTGCACCCATGAGCCTGCGCATTGTCCTCTACGAGCAGCAGATGGTGCCGTTTGCATATCGCTCCGATGGCTGCCGTGTAGGCGCAGCGCCCGTAGAGGTGAACGATGAGGATGGCGCGGGTGCGGGGCGTGACGGCGCTCTCTATGAGCGAGCCGTCAATTTGCAGCGTTCGGGCGTCGGGTTCCACCAATACGGGCTTCAGATTGTTGGCCGACAAGGCGAGAATACTGGCTATGTAGGTGTTTGCAGGCACAATGACTTCGTCGCCGCTTGACAAGAGTCCCAGCTCCATGTAAGCCTTGAAGATGAGCGTCAGGGCATCGAGTCCGTTGCCGCAGGCCACACATTGGGTGGTTCCTGTGTAGCGGGCGTAGGCTTCCTCGAACCGTGCGGTCTGCCGGCCGCGCAGGTAGCTGCCGCTTGCCAGGGTGGTGCCGACGGCTTCCTCAATCTCGTCCATGTACCTGGCGTTTATCTGCAGGAGTGGTAAATAAGGTATCATACGGTGTTATAAATCCCATTCGTAGGTGTCGTAAACCACGGCCCGGCCTCCATATCCTTCCTTGTTGCCGATGAGTCCGGGGTTCAGCATGCGCCCGTGGTCCTCTGTCGAGGTGCCGAAGTCCATGTACAGGCGTGTTGGATAGTCACAGCAGGCTATCTGACTGCAGATGGCTTCGGCGGCGCCGAGCCGCTTCCCCTCGCTGTTGGTTGATAGGTACTGGGTGTGAACCACCTGCGGCGAGAGGTAGAGGGTGATGCCCCCGATGATTGTACCATCGTGGTAGGCGCTGTATTGGATGATGTTTTGGGGAAAACGAGCCTGCAACAACTGTATTTCCTGCAGGCTGTGAACGGGGCGGGCGTGGTAGCGCTCGGCCAGATTGGCCTCGAGCAGCGGCCAGAACTCGGCCAAATCGGCGCCGCGCTTCACGGTAACGCCTTGGTTTTCGGCCTTCTTGAGCATGTAGCGATGGCCGTTGCGCCAGCGCACTTGCTGCTGTATGGGCAGGGTGGTGCTGATGCTGCGCTCCGCCAGTCGGGCGTGGCACTGTTGGAAAATGGCGTACAGGTCTTCTTCCGAAGGCAGCCGGTGGTAAATCCAGGGGATGGGTCGGTAGAGCACATGGAGATAGCCGTGGCCGCGCAAGTAGTCGTTCAGCTCGGCAAAGAGGGTGCAGGTGTCGGCTGCAGTGACGTGGGCATCCATGATGAGGCCACCGTACGTGAGCCCTGAGTGTGAGCAGAAAGTCTGCTGCACGCTGTGGGCGGGGAGCAGGGAGTGGAGCTTCCCGGCGCGGTAGAACATGAGCGAGCAGTCTGAGTAGCGGCAGGCATGGTAGTCCATGTAGTCTCTGTAGAACAGGAACGTGGCATTTCGCGCCGCAGAGACATAGGCGTCCCATTCCTGTTTGCGTTCGGCCGAGTATCTCCTTATCTCGAACATCAGCGCTGCTTGTATTTCAGAAACTCGTCGTAGTCGTAGATATAGTCCTCTTCATCAAACAATTCGGAGGCCAGCACCAGGCATACGGCGCCGCTGGAAAAATCGTCGAGCGTGCGCCAAGTGCCCGTATCGACAAGCAATCCCTGGTAAGGATGGTTCAGGAGGTAGGTGTGCGTGCTGGTTCCATCGGTGAGGGTAACGGTAAAGGAGCCGCCAACGGCCACGATGAATTCCCTGCAGCGGCGGTGTGCATGGCCTCCGCGGCTCTCTCCTGCAGGCACATCATATACCCAGTACACTCTCTTGACGTCGAAAGGTACGTGCTTCAGCTCTTCGGCCACGGTCAGATTGCCCCGTGGGTCGGCTATCTTGGGCAGATTGATGATGTGTCCCGGTTTCATTTCTTCATGTAAGGGTCGGTGCCGAGCACGCTTCTGGCAACGGCTTTGGCCTTGCTCCGCAGGGCATCCATGTTGTCGCCCACTTCGCTGTAGCACAAAACTACGCCCATTCGCCGGCCGATGTGAGCCTCGGGCTTGCCGAAGATGCGGATGCGGGTGCGGTCTTGTCGCAGGGCGTCGAGAAGGTTGTAGTTGAGCGGTTCGCGGCTTTCAACGGGCGAGAGGATGACGGCCGAGCAGCCGCAATGCTCCAGGTGGATGGCCGGGATGGGCCAACCCATGACGGCGCGCAGGTGGAGTTCGAACTCACTCAGGTTGGTGGTGTGGGCCAGGGTGACCATTCCCGTGTCGTGCGGACGCGGACTCAGCTCCGAGAAAACAACCTCTCCGCCCTTGGTAAGGAAGAACTCAACGCCCCAGATGCCGTAGCCCGTGAGTGCCTGGGTAACCTTGTCGGCCATCTGCTCGGCGCTTTTCAGGGCCTCGTCAGGCAGTTGGCAGGGTTGCCAACTTTCCCTATAGTCGCCTCCCCGCTGTACATGACCGATGGGAGGACAGAAGAGCGTGGGGCCGTTTTGCTGCGTGACGGTGAGCAGGGTGAACTCGGAGGCAAAGTCGATGAACTCTTCGATGATTACTTCCTTGACGTCGCCGCGGCCTTCCTCCATTGCTTCACGGAAGGCTTCGTGCAGCTCCGCGTCGTTGTGAACGTAGCTCTGGCCGTGGCCGCTGGAACTCATAAGAGGCTTGACCACGCAGGGGAAGCCGATGTCATCGGCCGCCTGCCTGAACTCCTCGAATGTTTTGGCATAGTGATATCTGGCCGTCCGCAGCCCCAGTTCCCTGGAGGCAAGGTCGCGTATGGCCCTGCGGTTCATGGTGTAGTTCACGGCGCGTGCCGACGGAACAACCTGTATGCCCTGTTGCTCGAACTCAATGAGCTTCTCGGTGCGTATGGCTTCAATCTCCGGAACAATGATATCGGGCCTGTGCTTCCTGACAACAGCCTCCAAGGCATCACCATCGAGCATGCTGAAAACTTCTCTTTCATCGGCTACCTGCATGGCCGGGGCGTTGTCGTAGCGGTCGCATGCGATGACGTAAAGCCCCGCCCGCTTGGCTGCGATGGTAAATTCCTTGCCCAATTCTCCTGCTCCGAGGAGCATTATCTTCTTCATTTTACTTATGTGTTGACGGTTTTATCATTTGCCACTCGGGCGTTACGGCCACCCTGCGCAGGCATGCGGCAATCTGGGTAGATACAGCTTCGGGTGTTGTTCCACGCCTGCGGGCCATTTCCTCGAGCGGAACAGCCGTGGTACCGAACAGTCCGTAGTGCTCTTTAAGTAGTTCCTCATCGGCTGGGGGCAGCAGTTGGAGGATGCGGCTCATGTAGTCTGCCATCTTGCGGTCGGTGATGTGAGCGGCCTTACCCATGTGAACAAGGTAGTCGTTTAGCTCTTTAGAGAGTGCGTCCATGGCGTTCCTGACCGTACATAGCATCGTAGTACTTCTGGTATTCGCCCGAAGTAACCTCCTGAATCCATGCCTGATGCTCCAGATTCCACTTGATTGTCTTCACTATTCCGTCAGCAAACTTGGTCTCGGGGAACCATCCCAGCTCGTTCTTTATCTTCGTGGGGTCGATTGCATAGCGCTTGTCGTGGCCCAGACGGTCGGCAACGTGCGTGATGAGGTCGTTGTTTATCCAGTCTATGCGGATATCTCCGTGGGCGTCGGTCTCCTGTTTCTTGAGCACGCTACGCAGTTCCTTGTTCTCTGCCATCATGTCATGAATGGTCTTGATGGTTAGCTTCACGATGTCGATATTCGTCATTTCGTTGTGGCCACCCACGTTGTACACTTCTCCCTCACGGCCTTCTCGCACCACCATGTCAATGGCTTTGCAGTGGTCTTCCACGTAAAGCCAGTCGCGAACGTTGAGCCCTTCGCCGTAAACGGGCAGCTTCTTGCCTTCGAGAATGTTGTTGATGATGAGCGGAATGAGCTTCTCCGGGAAGTGGTAAGGGCCGTAGTTGTTGGAGCAGCGGGTAATAGAAACGGGCATGTGGTAGGTGTCACGATAGGCCATTACGAACATGTCGGCGCTCGTCTTGCTTGCACTGTACGGGCTGTGTGGGCAGAGCGGCGTGCTTTCTGTGAAGAAGCCGTCGGCTCCGAGGCTGCCGTAAACCTCGTCGGTTGATACCTGATGATAGCGTTTTCCGGGCTTCCAGGTTGGATAACCCTGCTCATCCTTGCCCGTAACCCACGCCCGGCGGGCTGCGTCGAGCAAGTTCTGCGTGCCCAGGATGTTAACGGAGAGGAACAGCTGCGGGTCCTCTATCGAGCGGTCTACATGGCTCTCGGCCGCAAAGTTCACAACGTAATCGATGTCGTTCTCGGCAAACAGCCTGTCTGCCAGTGCCCTGTCGCGGATGTCACCCTTAACAAAGAAGCAGCGTTTGTTGTCGATGTCGTCCTTGATAGTTCCCAAGTTGCCGGCGTAGGTGAGGGCATCGAGGATGATAACCTTGATGTCCGTGTCCTTGTATTTCCTGTAGAGAAGGTACTTTACGTAGTTGGCACCGATGAAGCCGGCGGCTCCCGTGACCAGATAAGTCTTCATAAGCGTATGTATTTAATATGTATTTTCGTTGTTGATGCCGTCCTTCGGCGGAAGTTTCCTGATGATGTAAAAGATGATTACGCATGAGATGACGCCGAGATTTATCAGCAGCATGAGGAACATTGTTAGGCTGAAGAAGCCTGAAATGTACAGGACGGCGAGGGCGGCGAGCAGCAGAAACTCGACGATACTCCAGCTAATGATGGCTTTTTGTCGTGTCATAAAGGCTGTTTATTTGTCTTTCCTAATGTTATAACTTCGCAATCAGTGAATTTATTGCCTTCGATGGTCAATCTTACCAAAGTTCTTTCCGGATGCCACCCCATGTAGCCGGCAGCGCCGGGGTTGATGTGCAGCAGCCCCAGAGTTTTGTCATACTTCACCTTCAGGATGTGAGAGTGGCCGCTGATGAAGAGATTTGGCGGCGACGCATAGATGCGGCTCTGTATCGACCGGTCGTATTTGCCGGGATAGCCCCCTATGTGTTTCATCAGTACATCTACGTCCTCGCACCTGAATCGCAGCACTTCAGGGTAGCGTCTGCGCAGGTCGCCGCCGTCGCAGTTTCCGTACACGGCCCTGAAAACGGGCTTCATGGTCTCGAAGTTGTCAGCAACATCGGTGCTGCCTATATCGCCCGCATGCCATATTTCGTCGCACTGGCCGAAGTAAAGCTCGTATTTCTCGTCCCAGCAGCCATGCGTATCGCTGATGATACCAATCTTCTTCATCCCTTACCTTATTCTATATGGAACCTCAGTTTGATGAAGGCAGCGAGCAGACGCTCCGTTTCGTCGATGCCCACGAGGCTCGAATTGATGCACAGGTCGTAGCTCTCGCTGTAGCCCCAGCGCTTGCCGGTATAGTAATTGTAGTACGACGAGCGGGCATCCTCTTTCTGGCTGATGTACTTGCGGGCTGCCTCGGCGTCCATGTCATGGCGCTTGCACACCCTCGACACGCGCTCCTCAAGGTTGGCGGTGATAAAGATGTTGATGGTGTTCGCGTAATCGCGCAGCACGTAGTCGGCCGTGCGGCCCACGAAAACGCAGCTTCCGGCGTCGGCCGCCTTGCGTATGGCGTCGCACTGGAACTTGTATAGACTCTCCTGAGAGAAGTCGTTGGTGTAGAAATCACTTTCTCCCAGCAGCGGGACATGAAAGTGGAAGCGCGACCGGAGGAAGCCTTTCCGCTCGTCGTTCTGCTCGAAGAACTTCTCACTGAAGCCGCTCTCCTTGGCTGCCAGGTTCAATAACTCGCGGTCGTAGAACGTTGCACCGAAGTCTGCTGCCAGCTTCTGGGCGATGACGCGGCCGCCACTGCCAACCTGCCGGCCTATGTTAATGATTATCTTCTTGTGTTCCATGCGATGCTTCTTTATACTGATGGTTGAGTTTCTTCATATATACCGCCATGACGCAGGCAGCCACCGTGGCCGCTGTAAGGTCCGATACGGGCAGTGAGTACCAAACGCCGTCGATGCCGAAGAACCGCGGCAGCACCACGAGACACGGCAGCAGGAACAGCAGCTGGCGCGAGAGTGAGAGGAAGATGCTTATCTTCACCTTCCCGATACACTGGAAGAAGTTGGTTACAACCATCTGGAACCCGATGACGGGAAACATCACCTGGTTTATCCGGATGGCCTTCACGGACAGCGCCACCAGCGTATCATCGGTGGTGAACAGCCGTGCGCAGTATTCCGGTATCAGCATGGCGATGAGCCATCCCACTGTCATGACGGCCGTGGCACCGTAGATGGCCAGCCTTACTACGCGCATCATGCGGTCTGTCTGCTGGCTTCCGTAGTTGTAGCCCGCTATGGGCTGCATGCCCTGGTTAATGCCCATCACCACCATAATGAACACCGTCGCTATGCCGTTTGCAATGCCGTAGGAGCCTACACTCAGGTCGCCGCCGTAGCTTACAAGCTGGTTGTTCATGAATATTACGATGATGCAGGCGCACACATTCATCAGGAACGGCGACACGCCGATGCCCACTATCATCTTTACCAGGTTGCCCTTGAGCCGGTAGATGCCCCGCTTGAGGTGCAGCAACTGCCCTTTGTCGGCAAAGAGGTGCATCTGCCAGACGAGTGCCAGCGCCTGGGAAATCATGGTGGCAAAGGCCGCTCCGCGGATGCCCCAGTGCCACCACCAGATGAAGATGACGTCGAGCAGGATGTTCATGGCCACCGTGAAGATGGTGGCAAACATGGCCTGCTTGGGCTTGCTGGCCGCACGCAGCACGGCGTTCATGCCAAAGTACATGTGCGAGAACACGTTGCCGGCCAGTATTATCTGCATGAAGTCGCGGGCGTAGGGCAGCGTCTGGTCGCTTGCACCGAAGAACTTGAGGATAGGGTCAAGGAAGATGAGGCACAGCAGGCCTACGCTCAGGCCGATGATGAGGTTCAGCGTAACCGTGTTACCCAGCATGTTTTCGGCCGTCTGGTAGTCTTTCTGCCCCAGCTTTACCGATATGGCGGTCGACGAACCCACGCCTATGGCGGCTCCGAAGGCACCTGTAAGGTTCATGAAAGGGAAGGTGATGGCCAGGCCCGATATGGCCAGCGGGCCTACCACCTGCCCGATGAAGATGCGGTCGATGATATTGTAGAGCGACGAAGCCGTCATGGCGATGATGGCCGGTGTGGCATACTGCACGAGCAGCTTGCCCACGGGCTTCGTTCCGAGTTCGAGTGTAGCTTTCTTATTATCCATTCACGTCAACTGACTTTGTAGTGCTTTGATGCGGTTGGGCAGCACCGTACAAGGCGGTTGTCACACCGACGAGCGCCTTAAACTGCATGCAAAGATACAGCAAACTGATTGGAATAGCAAGAAAAACAGAATTTTTTACCTTATTAAATAGATATTGAGCCGGCGAGCGGCTGCGCTGAACGGATGCGGTTGCCGCTTCGCAAGTTCCCGTGGCCGTGCCTTCGGCGTCTTGAAGCTATGCTCCAGGAACTTTCGACAAGTGTCGCACATGAATTCGACACTTGTCGCACAATCGTGCGACACTTGTCGAAAGTTCCTGACCACATTGTTCATCACCCTGAAAAGAACGCCCCGCGACCTGCGGATGACGGGAGTAAGGATATGATTTCACGCCGTTTACAAATCCCGGCGGTTGTTTTACTGCGGCCCGAACTGCCGGATAACGGATAAAATGGAGGCATAATTTGCTTATTCAGTTATTTTCTACTACTTTTGCAAGAGAAATATTTAGCTGCAATTGTACATGAAGAAATCCATATTCAGCCTCCTTTTGCTTTTGGCCTTGCTCCTCCCGGGGGCGTTTTTCTGCCTTCCGGCCGGTGCCAAAGCCCCTCTCTCGGCCGGCTATACGCTCTACCGCATCTATCTGAAGGACAAGAAAGGCACGCCCTGCAGCCTGCGCCATCCGGAGCAGTTCTTGTCGGAGCGGGCGCTGCAACGCCGCAGCCATCAGGGCTTGGAGGTCGATGAGACCGACCTGCCCGTGTCGCCCGTCTACCTCTCGGCACTGCGCGAGGCCGGCTTTACTATCGTGAGCCGGAGCAAATGGAACAATACCGTGGTGGTGCGGTTCCCCTCGGCCACGGCCGAGAGTGCCATCCGCCTGCTCAACTTCGTGCGCGATGCCAAACGGCTCTACACCTACGATGGCGCTGCTGCTAAGCCCACGGGCCGCAGCTTCCTTAAAATCGTGGAGCCCAAGGACTCCTTTACCGCCACAACCGGTTACGGCAAGGGCGAAGCCCAGATACGAAACCTGAACGGAATACGGCTGCATGAGGCCGGATTTCGCGGTCAGGGCAAGCTCATAGCTATTCAGGATGCCGGTTTCATGAATGCAGATTCCATCGCATACCTGTCTAATGTCAACATCGTTGATACCCGGAGCTTCGTCTATCCGGTAAACAACAACCTCTACGACGACACCTCCGACCACGGTACAATGGTGCTCTCGTGCATGGCGGCCAATGTTCCGGGCCGGCTGGTGGGCACGGCTCCCGAGGCCCGGTACGTGCTGCTGCGCAGCGAATACACCCAGGCAGAGTCGCTGGCCGAGGAAGATTTCTGGGCCGCAGCGGCCGAATATGCCGACTCGCTGGGCGTTGACGTCATCAATTCATCGCTGGGCTACAACGTCTTCGACGACAAATCGACCAACCATCTCTACCGTGAGCAGGACGGCGAGACGGCACTCATCTCCCGTACTGCCTCCATGCTGGCCGGCAAGGGCATCATTCTGTGCAACAGCGCGGGCAACGACGGGGGTAACGCATGGAAGAAAATAAACTTCCCGGCCGATGCTAAGGAGATACTGACCGTGGGCGCGCTGGCCAACGACAGCACCAACGCGGTGTTCAGCTCGGTAGGACCGTCGGCCGACGGGCGCGTGAAACCGGACGTGATGGCCTACGGCAACCCCGCTGCAGTCATCAATGGGCGGGGGCACATCACGCGTGCCAACGGCACGTCTTTCTCCTCGCCCGTCACTGCGGGCATGGTGGCCAGCCTCTGGTCGGCCCTGCCCGGCAAGACAGCCCGTGAGATTATGGAGCTCGTCCGCCGCTCGTCGAGCCGCTTCGATGCCCCCGACAACATCTTCGGTTACGGCATACCTGACTATTGGAAGGCCTACGAAATGGGCCTGCAGCACTGATAAAACAACCTGACTATGCACCAGACACTGTCTTTATACGAGCTGAACGGACGCGTGCGCGAGGCCATCGAGACCGGCATGGACGGCGAGTACTGGGTGGAGGCCGAACTGTCGGACATCCACGAGCGCGGCCATTGCTACATGGAACTTATCCAAAAGGACGAGCGCAGCCGCACGCCCGTGGCCAAGGCCCGTGCCACCTGCTGGGCCAACCGGTGGCTGCTGGTGCGCTCGTACTTTGAACGCGTAACGGGACAGGAGCTGCACGCCGGCATGAAAGTGCTGCTGCAGGTGCGCGCCACCTTTCATGAAGCGTACGGATTTGCGTACAACGTGACCGACATAGACCCCACTTTCACCCTCGGCGACATGGCCCGGCGGCGGCAGGAGATTATCAACCAACTGAAGGAGGAGGGCGTATTCGAGCTACAAAAGGAACTGCAGATACCGCTGTTTGCACAGCGTATAGCCGTTATCTCGAGCGAGACGGCCGCCGGCTACGGCGACTTCTGCAACCAGCTTGCCAACAACGAGTACGGCTTCGCATTCACCACGCGCCTCTTTCCGGCCGTCATGCAGGGCGAAAGGGTAGAGGCAAGCGTCATTGCAGCCCTCGACCGCATCTTTGAAGTCGAAGACCAGTTCGACGTGGTGGTCATTATCAGGGGCGGAGGCGCCACTTCCGACATGAGCGGATTCGACACCCTGGCGCTGGCGGAGAACGTGGCAAACTTCCCGCTGCCCGTCATCACCGGCATCGGTCACGACCGCGACGAGAGCGTTCTCGACCTGATAGCCAACACGCGGGTAAAGACGCCCACGGCTGCTGCGGCCTTTCTCATCGACCATTTGGCCGTGGTCTACACGCGTATCGTAAAAGCACAGGAGGCTGTAGTAGACAGTGTGCGGCACAAAATGGAAGTGGAAAAGCTGCGATTAGGCCGGTTGGAGGACAAGATACCCGTGGCATTCTCCGTTGTTAGAACCCGTCAGGAGGCCCGTCTTGAACAGCTGAGGCTGCAACTCATAGCCGGCATGCGCGGTAAGCTGGCTGCGGAGCGTCACCGCGGGGCGCTGCTGGCCCAGCGGGTAGCAGCAGCCGACCCCGAAAAGCTGCTCGGCCGCGGCTACAGCATCACTCTGTACAAGGGTAGGGTGCTGCATGATGCACATTCGGTACAGCCGGGCGAGGAGATAGAAACCAAGTTGCAGAAAGGCAGTGTGAAATCAATCATAAAATAAAAGAATATGGCAAAGACGATGAAATACGAAGAGGCGGTGCGTGAGTTGGAAGCTATTGTGGACAAGCTGGAGAACGACGAGCTGGACATAGACTCCATGGCAGAGCGCCTGAAGGAAGCCCAGAAACTCATCAAACTGTGCAAGGACAAGCTCACCAAGACCGACGAAGAAATCAAAAAGTTGCTGAATGGTGACGAAAAACAATGATTTCGTAGAATAGCAGCTCACTTTGTTGCGGATAATACATTTTATTTGTACTTTTGCGTTTGGATATATTGGTGTTGAAAATATAATTTTTTAAGATTATGAAGAATATAGATTGGGCCAACCTGACATTCGGTTACGTGCCTACCGACTACAATGTACGCTGCTATTACCGCAACGGCAAGTGGGGTGAAGTAGAAGTTTGTTCTACCGACCAGATATCAATGTCGATTGCGGCAACCTGTCTGCACTACGGTCAGGAGGCTTTCGAAGGACTGAAAGCCTATCGTTGCCCGGACGGAAAGATACGCGTTTTCCGTATGGATGAGAACGCCGCACGTCTTCAGAGCACAAGTCGGGGCATCATGATGCCCGAGGTTTCGACCGCATTATTTGAGGAGATGGTGGCTAAAGTGGTTCGTCTGAACCAGGAGTACGTGCCTACCTACGAGAGCGGAGCAACGCTGTACATCCGTCCCTTGCTGCTTGGGGTAAGCGCGCAGGTGGGCGTTCATCCCTCACGTGACTACGTTTTTCTCATCTTCGTGACGCCAGTAGGCCCCTATTTCAAGGGCGGTTTCTCGTCAAATCCTTACGTAATCATCCGCGATTACGACCGTGCGGCTCCGCTGGGAACGGGCATCTACAAGGTGGGAGGCAACTATGCAGCCTCGCTCAAGGCCAATCATATTGCGCACGAGAAGGGTTACGCCAGCGAATTTTACCTCGACTCGAAGGAAAAGAAGTACATGGACGAGTGCGGAGCAGCCAACTTCTTCGGCATCAAGAACAACACTTACGTGACTCCGAAGTCAAGTTCCATCCTGCCGTCCATTACCAACAAGAGCCTGATGCAGCTGGCCGAAGACCTCGGAATGACCGTGGAACGCCGCCAGATACCCGAAGAAGAGCTGGCTACTTTTGAAGAGGCAGGAGCCTGCGGCACCGCTGCCGTCATCTCGCCGATATCCTATATCGACGACCTTGATAACGGGAAGCGCTACAATTACGGTGAAAAACCGGGCCCGTGGTCCAAGAAACTCTACGACACTCTTACCGGAATACAGTACGGATTGATAGAAGATAAGCACGGATGGACGACAGTCGTCGTGGAATAACTTATAAAAAAGGGGCGCTGCAGCGTCCCTTTTTTGTTTTATCCGGATTTATTCAGTAACTTTGCAGGCGTTATGGGTAAAGGTAAATTAGCTAAATTTGCAGAGATGGAGACATTCAGCAATGTCTTCCAGTATCCCTTCTCGGTTATCGACAACGTGCCTTTTGCCATGCAGGGGCACTGGGGCGAGCAGTATTTCGGCAACAATCATCCCATTGTCCTGGAGCTTGGATGCGGCAAGGGTGAGTACACCGTGGAGCTTGCCAGACTCTGTCCGGAGATGAACTTCATAGGAGTTGACATCAAGGGAGCCCGCATGTGGACCGGTGCCAAGCGTGCCTTGGAGGAAGGATTGCCCAATGTGGCATTCCTGCGGACGAACATCGAGATTATTGACCGCTTCTTCTCGGCCGGCGAAGTGCAGGAGATATGGCTCACCTTCAGCGATCCGCAGATGAAGAATGCCCGCAAACGCCTCACGTCCACTTACTTCATGGCGCGTTATCGCCGCTTTCTGGCCGACGGGGGAACCATCCATCTCAAGACCGACTCCAACTTCCTTTACACCTATACGTGGCACATGGTGCAGGCGAACGGCCTCCCGCTGCTTTTCAACACCGATGACCTGTATCATTCCGAAAGCCTCGATGCCGAGACGAAGAAGATACTCGGCATCCGCACTTACTATGAGCAGATGTGGATAGAGCGCGGTCTGAACATCCGCTACCTCAAGTTCAGCCTGCCTGCAGCGGGTGAACTGGTGGAGCCGGAGGTAGAGATACCGCTCGACGAGTACCGCAGTTACCACCGCCCCAAGCGCAGCGGACTGGCTACGAGCAAGTAAGCAGGGGCGTTGTTTATTTGGCACTGTTGACCGGGAACATGTAGAAGAGCCTGTCGACATCGTAATCTATCATCCACTGGTCGATGATGACACCTTCGCCAAGGGCGCGAACGGTGAGCTTGTGGCTTCCTCTCGGTATGCGATAATAGCGCAGGGAAACCACTGCCTGACCTCTTTTTACAGCTTCTTTCCATTCTTTCGAGCCTTTCTTGAGGTTGATGCTGAGCTCCGTCGGACTGTCTCCGTCGATGGAGACCGACACCTTCAGCTCATTGTCTTCGAGCGGATGAGTGGGTATGAGCGCCACCCGAAGCACGGCGCCGGTGCCCCTCTCGCCGTAGAAGTTGTAGGTGGCAAGCCCGTAAGGCGGCAGCTTTACGGCCTTGGTGCTGTGCCCCAGGAAAGGTATCTGCTCCGCTCCTTGCGATATGCTCCGGTAGTCAGTGGCGTTCTGAACCACGCTCTTGTCGGCGTCCAGACGTGAGTAGATAACCTCGTTGCTGTTGGAATACTCCTTGATTTCCTTTGCCGAGAGCTTGTCGGGCAAGTTTGGCTGGCCGAAAATGGTTGAGTTGGTCTCCGTGTTGAGCACCCCTTTCCACTTGCCGTCGGCCATGTCGTCGTACTGCCGGGCCAGTGCAAGAACCTCCTGCCAGGCATTCCAGCTGCGCACGGCCGAGGAGAGCGCCTCCTCGTCGTGGTGAAACGACTGCGGACGGGCTATGTGCCGCGCCTCCTGAGCCTGCAGTTCCTTGGTTGCAACGGCCGCAGCGGTGCAGACGGGATACTTGATGAGGGCGAAGAAAGCATCCTTGCGGTTCGGTGCGATGGATTTTTCTGCCTGCTCTACGGCCCGTTTCAGGTTTCCGTAATCCTTGATGTAGCGTTCCAGCTCGTTGCCGAACTCATCGGCGGCAAACAGTTCCGTGTCCATGTATTCGGGCTTGCGGATGCCTGCGAGGTGGTAGAACTGCTTCACAAGGGGCATGATGTTGCGTGCCGCCGTGCTGCCCAGCTGCTCCTGCAGCCAGAGGGCGAGGTGGCTCTGCACATCGGTTACGGCCGCCGGATTCCACGCCATGTCCATGAAAAGCTGCAGTGCATAGGCCGCAGTCTTGGGACTGTGCAGCTCGGCTACCCACATCCTGGTGCAGCGGAACTTTACGGCAGCCTCCAGTTGTGTATGTATCAGTCCCGGCTGAATGGTGGAATACCAGGTGTTGTCGCCCTGACTGAGGTGGTAGTAGAGCCCACCCTCCTGTCCTTTATGCAGCTCCTGCGGCGGCAGCAGATAGCCGAAGCCGTCGTCCTGCAGGTTGATGGCAAAGCCGCCGTCCTTTTTCTCCTTGTGTCCCTTGGTCTTCTTGGCAGTCTGGAGCAGCGGACGGGAGGGCGAGGAGCCCACGTGCATGTCGTATTTCTCAACCAGTGCGGCACTCAGGTCATGCTGGTTTTCGGGCCAGATGGTATTGGCCTTGAGGCGCAACATGAGCCTGAAGATGTCCTCGTAGCCATAGGGACGGTGGCGGATGTCGGCATCGCTGAGCGCAATACCGCGGTACTCAACCTGTGGAACCTGTATGGTCCGGAAGCCGTCTTTCAGTGCCAGGAACCTTTTTCGTTCGGGTTTTACGTCTCCCCACCATGTCCAGGCCGACACGCCGGCCATGTGCGAGAGTTCGAGTATGCCGTAGGCAGTGCCGCGGGCGTTGCTGCCGATGATGACAACGCGCCCGCCGCGGTTGCCCATATAGTAGGCATCGCTCTTTGTAATAATCTGATTGATGGGGTAGCTGCCCTTGCTCAGCCTGTCAAACTCCTTGTCGTTGAGCTTGTCGAGCTGGTAAATCTGTATGCTGCCGTTGCTTTTCTGCACGGCCTTTTGCCCCGTTAGGGCCTGCATGTCGTCTGCAAACATGTGCAGTGCAGCCTCCACCACGGGCGACAGGGCTTCCTGCGTGGTGTAGCTTACGGGGCCCGTGCCGTTGTACCAGACGGCATCCTTGGCCTGCAGGTTAATGGATACGATAAGAGAGAGGGCTATGAGAAGGGTCCTTACGTTCATTTTCTGACTAAATTTATGATATCTGCAAAGTTACCAAATATTTGCTGCATGGGGAAATAAATTAGTTTTTATTTGCGTTTCCGGCCAAATATGGGTAATTTTGCAGCAAACATCAAGCATTATGACACTATATCCCAAACTGATTACCGATGCACTGGCAACGGTTATTTACCCCGGAACAAAGAAGAACCTGATAGAGAGCGAGATGCTGGCCGACAGCATCCGCATAGACGGAATGAAGGTTCAGCTGACGCTCATCTTCCCCCGCGAGACCGACCCTTTCCTCAAGTCGACCGTCAAGGCCGCCGAGGCAGCCATCCATTACCACGTCTCCAAGGATGTTGAGGTGACGATAGAAACCGAGTACAAATCGGCTCCGCGCCCTGAACCGGGCAAGTTGCTGCCCCAGGTGAAGAACGTCATCGCCATCAGCTCGGGCAAGGGAGGCGTTGGCAAGAGCACAGTAGCCATTAACCTGGCCATCGCCCTGGCCCGCCTGGGCTACAAGGTAGGACTGCTGGACACCGACATCTTCGGCCCGTCGATGCCCAAGATGTTCGGCGTAGAGAACGAACGGCCCTACGGAGTGGAAAAAGACGGCCGCCAACTCATTGAACCCATCGAAAAATACGGCGTGAAGATGATGTCCATCGGCTTCTTCGTAGACGCCGATACAGCCCTCGTGTGGCGCGGCGGCATGGCCACCTCGGCCCTCAAACAGCTCATAGCCGACGTTGACTGGGGCGAACTTGACTTCTTCATCCTCGACACTCCGCCGGGCACGAGCGACATTCACCTCACCATCCTCCAAACGCTGAGCGTTACGGGAGCCATCATCGTGAGCACGCCACAGCAGGTGGCGCTGGCCGATGCACGCAAAGGCATAGACATGTACCGTAACGACAAGGTCAACGTACCTATCCTCGGACTGGTGGAGAACATGGCTTGGTTCACCCCGGCTGAGCTGCCCGAGAACAGGTACTACATCTTCGGGCGCGACGGAGTGAAGCAACTGGCGCAGGAGATGGACTGTCCGCTGCTGGCTCAGATACCCATTGTGCAGAGCATACGCGAAGGAAGTGACGACGGAAAGCCCGTGGCCACCAACGCAGACAGCATGAGCGGACAGGCCTTCCTCAGCCTTGCGCAGGCCGTGGTAACGGTTACCAACCGCCGCAACAAGGAAATGGGACCTACCAAAATCATCAAGGTAAACAACCAGTAGGAGCCCGACAAACCCGGCAAAAGCACGTAACGAAGAAGCGTAGCTGCATGAACAGGAACCATCCTGGTGCAGCTACGCTTTCTTGTTTTTACGGGTCGGGTTTGCAGGAGCTATGCTTCAAGCCCCTTGAAGGTATCGTTCGGGCGCCTTGAACACATCCTTCAAGCGCCTTGACCGGCATCTCTTTCGCAGTGCCCTGCCACAGGCCGTTCCGGCAGAGGCCGAAAAGGACAGGCGGCGGGGTGGCCCGTAGCGCGGCAGAAGCTGCAAGCATGCAGGGTTTCAGGCGGTTGTGGCCGCCGCTGTCAGCAAAAAACGGAAAGAAAAACATTCTCACCTTATGCCTCCTCGCTGGCTGCAGGCAGGCCTGCCTTGGCGGCACGGCGCTCCCGTACCTGCTGGGCCTTGCTGCGGAGTACCTCCAGGCGGCCGATGGCATGGCTGCGCGTGTGGATAATCTGGTAACGGTAAACGAGGCAGGTGAGGAAGAAGTAGAGCAGCGTCTGCACCCACAGCGCCACGTACTCGGTCCGGATGTCGGCCAGGGTTGCCCCCATCGAGCTGATGCCCAGGAAGCCTCTTACGCCGTAGGTGGAGGGAAAGAGCATGGCTATACCCTGCCAGATGCCGGGAATGTTGGACTCCGGCCAGCTGATGCCCGTCATGAACAGCAGGGGCACCGAGGTGAAGACTACCAGCAGCATCACGTTCTCGCGATAGCGAACCAGGCACGACATGGCCATGCCGAAGAAGGTGCAGGCCAGCAGATAGGGAAGCATGAGCCCCAGCAGGGTGCCGGCCGTAACCATTGAGGTGTAGCCGAAGAAGCGCGGAACGCACAGAGAGATGTAGGCGCCCATGACGGCGTAAATCATGAAATAGCACGACGACTTGCCCAGCACGATGCGGAAAATGCCGTTGTAGTGGCGGCTGATGGGCACCAGGTCCTTGTAGCGGTTGTTCTCGCGGGCCGTTCCGGCCGAGAGGCCGATGCCGAGCAACAGCGTTTGTTGCAGGATGAGCATGAGCACACCGGGAATGATGGCGTTGCCGTAGCCGCCCGTTGAGTTGAAAATCTGCACCTCGTCGTAGTCCAGCGGCTTGCTGCTTATCTCCTCGTCGCGGTTGGTAAAGCCTCCCTGTTGTTCCAACTGGATGCCCGTGTTCAGCTCCGATGCCACGGCCTGGGCGGTCTGGAAGATGGCCTTGTAAGTGAGCATGAGGCTCATGTCGCAGTAAACGCCCACGCTGCTCTGCTCTTTACGGTAGAGCCGAGTTTCAAAGTCGGGCGGAAAGTAGAGTATTCCGTGCACCTCCTGCCGCTGGATGAGCTCCTGCGCCTCGGGCAGGTTGTTGCAGTGGTAGGCCACCTTGGTATCGGAACCGGCATCGAAGGAGCGGATGAACTGGCGGCTCTTGTGGCTGTGCGACAGGTCGACCACGGCCACGGGCACATCGCGCACCACCTCGTTGTTGTAAATCCAGGAGTACAGCAAGGGGTAGAACAGGGGCACGAGGACGCAGAAGATGAGCACGCCCTCATCGGTAATGGCAGAGCGCATCTCCTTGGACCAGATGTAGCACATGTCCTTGATGCCTTCTTTTATTCTGTACAGCAGACTCTCGTTGTTCATTTCGTAACTCCGTTTTCCGTTTAGGGAATGTAGACATAGACCAGCATCGCCTTCTTGATGTTCCATATCGTGAGGATGGGCAGGGCGAAGAACAGCAGCAGGGCGCCCACGTGCAGCCACGATTCCGTGAGCGGGAAGCCGTTAAAGATGTTCATCTGGTATATCATGTAATAGTGACGCAAGGGGAAAAGCTGGGCCAGAGCCTCTATCATGGGGTTCATGGCAAACACGGGATAGGTGGCTCCGCAGGCCGAGAAGCTGACCACCGACCAGAGCGAACACACGCTCATGGCCATGCGCAGCGACGGCATGAGCCCGAAGACAAAGATGCCGAAGCCCTGACACGACAGCACACTGAGCAGCCCCAGGAGCAGAATGGGCACCACGCCGCCGGGATGGGGGAAGTCCAGAAAGTGGTAGATGTAGATTTCGTAGCCGTAGAAGATAATGAGGAAGATGAGCGTTTGGGGCAGCATCTTGCCGGCTATGGCCACGTGGATGTTGTTGTCGGCCATACGCATCCACTCCCTGGAGCGCTTGAACTTGAGCTCCGTACCGATGGAGTAGGGCGTGATGAGGAAGATGAACAGCATCAGTATGCCCGGCACCATGGCCGTGGAGAGGTAGATGTTGTAGTTGGCCCAGGGGTTGCCCACCATGTGCAGGTCAACGACAATGGGCTGCAGGAAGGTGCGGATTTCGCTCTCCGTCTTGCCAACGGCCGAGAGCTGTGCCGAGCCAAAGGCTGCCGAGCCTAACGTGGAGATGGTTTTAAGGTCCTTGAACAGCATGTTGCCGGCCAGCAAGGCCACGCTGCTGTAGTAAAAAGATATCTTGGGCTGCTGCTTGGAGAGCAATTCGTCGGTGGTGCCTTTAGGTATCAACAGGAAAGCATATATCTCGCTGCGCTGTACGGCCTGCCGGGCGTCGTTCATGTTGGGATAGTGCGCCACTACGTGCGACGACTGGAAGCCGTCCAGCTTGCGTATCAGGGCGCGCGTGGTGGGCGTGTTGTCCTGGTCTACCACGCCCACGGGCATCTCCACGGGCTGCCCTTCGTTCATCAGAGTGGTGAAGAACGCTATGACTAAAACGGGGAATATGACCATGCAGAACCCGTAAATGGGGTTCTTGCACATAATGGCACATTCGCGTAGGGCTATATGATATATTCTCTTCAACATGCTAACCGAGGCTCAGCCGCAGCCGGGCCGCTGGTACTGTTTGATGGTTCCGGATGGCGGAATGCCGGTTATGGGGTTGCGGGGGCGTTAGTCTTTCACGATGAGCGACATGCCCGGACGCAGCCCCTCGAACTTTTGTATGGGGCGGGCTTTCACCTCAAAGGTCTTGAGATCGTACTGTCCGTTGGCCTTGGTGGCTTTCCAGACGGCGTAGGAGCCTTGATCCTTGATGTAGAAAACCTTGAGTCTGACATCTTTGTTGAATGCTGGCGTAAAGGCGGTGAACTCACTGCCCACCTTGAGACCGTTGAGCTGGTCTTCTCGGATGTTGAAAGTTCCCCACATGTCGCTCATTACGGAGATGCTCATGATGGGCGAGCCCAGTCCTACGAGCTCGCCAACCTTGGGGTAGACGTCGCTCACCTCGCCTTCAACCTGCGATATCTGGACGGTCTCCCTGAGCAGCGAACTCACCACGTCTACGGCACTGCGAGCTGCCTGGGCCTGCTTGGCGGCAGCGCGTTTCTCTTCCTCCCGTGCGCCGCTTCGGGCCAAGTCGTATTGGCTCTTGGCAGCTTTCACCTGCGCTTCCGTGGCCTTGTAGGCGGCAAAGGCTTCATCGCGCTTCTGTCCGCTGATGACACCTTCGTCGAACAAATGCTGCATGCGGGTGTATGTCTTTTGTGCTATCTCCTGGGCGGCCATGGCCTGCTGCATGAGCTGGAAGGCTCCCTGGATTTGTTCCTTGCGGGCTCCGTTGTCGGCCATGTCGCTCAACGCGGCGGCTGCATCGCCCGTGGCCTGGGCTGCCTTCTTCTGTGCGTCAACCTCGGGAACTTCCAGTATGGCGAGCGTATCGCCCACATGAACGTAGTCTCCCTCCTTGACACGCAGCTCGAGCACGCGCCCCGGGAGTTTGCTCGACACCCGGTACTCGCTTACTTCCACTTCTCCCTGAATGACTTCCGGCTCACGGCCGAGGGTGAAAAAGCCTATCACTGCCACAATTACCACTACTGCCGCAAAACCTAAGACGGCCAGCAGGATGTTGTTATGCTGTGTTTTTGCTGACATAATATATAATTATTGTAATATACCAAGTGCTTTCTGCAAGTTGACTTGCGTTAGTTTGACATCTATTTCGGCGTCTATGCGCTGGCTGAGAGCCATCTGCCAGGCTGTTTGTGCAGCCATCACGTCGGTTATCTCCATAACTCCCTCCTTGAAACCTACGTTCGCGCAGCGCAGATTTTCTTCTGCACTGAGCAGGTTCTGGGATGCCATGGCGTACTTCTTCTGTGCTTCCTTGACCTTGAAGCGGCTCTGCGAGACCTGCAGCTCTATCTTCTCCTGCGCGTCCTGCAGTTCGGAGAGAGCGATGTTGGTGGCTGCCTTCGAGGCGCGAACCTTGTACCTGCCCTCGAACCAGTTCCATACGGGTACCTGAACGAGTACGCCCACGTTCCAAACACCGGCAAAATGGCGGCTGAAACCGTCGAAAACATTGGGGTTGGAAATCATGTAACCGCCCGTGAGAGCCACGTGGGGAAGGTACTGGGCGCGTACGAGCTTGGTGGCTTCTTGGCTCATGTCGACGGCATTTTGCAGCATCCGCACTTCCGGCCGGGCTGTTGAGATGCTGTCGGAAGCGTATTCCGGCACCGCCGCATCTGCAATCAGCTGCCGGTTGTTCTCGTCGGCCAAGGTGATATTGGAGTCCATCGGCAGTCCGCAAAGCTGGCATAAGAGCATCTTGGCCAGTGCAAGGCCGTCTTCAACCTGCGTTATCTGCATGTCGGCTTCATTCACCTTGACGTCTACCTTGAGGCCGTCGGCACGGGTGGCAACGCCTTCGCGTATCATTTTATGCACGTCGTCGTTGAGCTTCTTCACCAGGTCACGATAGCTTACGGCCAGGTTCTGCTTCTCCCGGAGCGACACCACCATCCAGTAAGCCTGGTCTATATTATATAAGGTAGACTGGGTCTTGAAGTCAAGGTCGTTGGAAGCCAGCTGCATTCCGATGTCGGCCATGCGGTTCATGGCTGTGATGGCGCCGCCCATGAAGATGGGTTGACGCAGCATGACGGCTCCTGCCCAGATGTTCTTGGTGTCGGTTCTGAAGGCATCAACTACACTCTGACCCACTTGATTGCCTGCCTGGGCAACCTGAGAGCCTATCTGCGTGATGGGTCCTGACTGCTGTTGAAGCAGTGCACCCAGCTGTTGGGCGGCTTGGGGCGACAGCAATCCCTGCTGCACAAGGCCCGTTATGACCGAGTTCAGGTTGTTGCTAAGAGCCGACCCCACGCCAGTAACGGCGTTGGTTCCCAGATTGGTGAGGGCTGATTTCTGGCTGTTGTTGAGCAAAGAGACTTCTTTGCTGAAGAATTCGTAGCCTCCCAAAGCATCAACTTTAGGCAAGTATTTAGTCCGGGCGGCTTTCTTGATGTTGGCAGCTACCTCCTGATTGAGTCTTGAAACACGCAGTTGCTTGTTGTTTCTCAAGGCTAAGGCACGGCAGCTGTCAAGCGTCAGCACCTGCTGGGCATAGAGTCCGGAAGCTGCAAGCCACAAACCAAAAGCTAAAAAGACTTTCTTCATTTATTTAAAAGTAAAACTCTTAGAACCTATCATGTTGCCGTCGGCAAAGATGCTTACGCTGTAAGTGCCGCCGACAAGAGCCTGCGTAACATTCCAGTACATGGTGACGGGGGTCTCCTGGCCGCCGTATTCAACGGTCTTCTTCATGGATGCCTGGATTGTTCGGTTCTCATAAGGGAACGAACCGGCGTTGCCGAGCACCTCGCCTGTGGGGGTTGTGATGCGTACATAGATGTCGCGCATGCCATTCTGGGCCGTTACGTTCTTGGCGAGAGAGAAGTTTACCTGCAGATTCTTGCACTTACTGATGAGTTCGGTCGACTTTCCGCGCTTGTTCTTGGCCGTCATGCTGATGCTGATGGCATCCAGCTGGGCGGCTATAGCCACTTTCTCTGACAGCGAAGCCTTCTCGGTATTGAGGCCTTGTATCTGCCGCGTGGCCTCTTCATACTGCCCCCTGACTTGTGTGTTCTCTGCACGCAGGTTCTCGTTGAGGCGGTTCAGTGAGTCAATCTCGATGACATAGCTGCGCAGTACGGCTCGTACGGTAGCCAGTTCTTTCTTTAGTCGGGCTATTTCACGGGCGTCGGTGCTCTTCGTTTCCTTAAGTTCTTGGAGCAGGCGCTGCGTCTTTTCCTGTTCTGCTGTTAGCTGGGCGACGATGGAGTCGTTGTTAATCTGGGTCTTCATCTCGCTGTATTGGTTGGCAAACTGCTGGTACTCGTTTTCCATTTCTTTCTTGTCGAGGGCGGCGAGTTCCTGCATGGCCTGGTTTTCTTGCTTCTGCCGGTTCAGATTGAAGAGCAGATACGCGATGCCGCCAACCAACAGCAGCATGATGGCAACCAAGGGAATGATGACTTTCTTCTTCATACTTGTACTTTACTATGCCAACTGGCAATGTGTTGCAAAATTAGAATTTTTATCTTAATTGGCCAAGTTTTTCGGTTTGCTATGTCTTTAATATATTAAAATTTAGCATTTTTGAGGAAAAAAAGGACAATATTCATAGAATTTATTTATATTTGCAAACATTACAAAAGCAATGCTTATGCAGAGGAACAGTTTCCTATACCGAGTGTTCGACCTTTACTATGACGGTTTCAGACACATGACCTTGGGAAAAACCTTGTGGACGGTCATCTTGATAAAGCTGTTTATCATGTTTGCCATCCTGAAGTTTTTCTTCTTTCCGAACTTTCTGAAAGAGCAGGCACCTGCCGACAAGGAGGCCGAATTCGTGTCTGAAGAACTGATTGGGAGGGCGCAACCTTAACCAGTGCATCAATCAAACACAAATCTTAATCATTATGTTTCATCATCTTTTATTAGACATCACGTCGGGCACCATCGACTGGTCGCGTGCGCAGTTTGGGCTCACGGCCGCCTACCATTGGCTGTTCGTACCGCTCACCTTGGGACTGGCCATCGTCATGGGCATAGCCGAAACGTGCTACTACCGTACCAAGAAGCGCTTCTGGAAGGACACGGCACGCTTCTGGCAGAAGCTCTTCGGCGTCAATTTTGCCATGGGTGTGGCCACCGGACTCATACTGGAGTTTGAGTTCGGAACCAACTGGAGCAACTATTCCTGGTTCGTTGGCGACATCTTCGGCGCGCCTTTGGCCATTGAGGGCATCGTGGCTTTCTTCATGGAGTCTACCTTCGTAGCCGTCATGTTCTTTGGTTGGAAGAAGGTGTCGCCCGGCTTCCACCTTGCTTCTACATGGTTAACGGGCATCGGAGCCACAATTTCGGCCTGGTGGATTTTGGTTGCCAACGCGTGGATGCAGTATCCCGTTGGCTGCGAATTCAACCCGTCTACCATGCGTTTCGAGATGAATTCCTTTCTTGATGTGGCGCTGTCGCCGTTTGCAGTCGACAAGTTTTTCCACACGGTAACCTCTTCGTGGATTGTCGGAGCCGTGTTCACGGTAGCCGTGAGCAGCTGGTACCTGCTGAAGAAGCGTGAACACAAGCTGGCTGTAGAGAGCATCAAGATAGGTGCGTGGGTAGGACTCATAGCCTCACTGTTGGCTGCCTTTACCGGTGATAACAGCGCTTACAACGTTGCCAAGGTGCAGCCCATGAAGCTGGCGGCCATGGAAGCCCTCTACGAAGGCGGCACCGACCAGAGCCTTACGGGCGTGGCATGGGTGAATCCGCTCCGCCAACCCGACTATATGAACGAGAAGGAAGCCCCGTTGCGCATAGCAGTTCCCTACGGACTCTCCTTTCTCGCCACCCGCGATTTGCACGGACATGTGCCCGGAGTGAAAGATATCATCAACGGATACGTGAAGCCCGACGGCACCTGTGAGCCGTCCCTGCAGCAGAAGATTGTACGGGGAAAGATGGCGATAGCCGCCTTGCAGCAGTTCCGCAGGCTGGAGCAACAGGCTGCAGGCAAGCCAACACAGGCCCAACAGGCCGCGATGCAGAAGCAGCGCACCGTCGTCAAGGACAATATCAAGTACTTCGGCTACGGCTACATATCCCATGCAGACCAGACGGTGCCCTACATTCCCGTTACGTTCTGGGCCTTCCGCATCATGGTGGGCCTGGGTTGCCTGTTCATCCTCTTCTTTGCCGTAGTCTTGTTCGTGGTCTACAAGCGCGACCTCACGCAGCAGCGCTGGCTCCTCGTGGCCGGAGTAGCCTTGCTGCCGCTGGCCTACATAGCCAGCGAAGCAGGCTGGATGGTGGCCGAGATGGGTCGGCAGCCGTGGACCATACAGGACATGTTGCCCACGTGGGCGGCCGTTTCCGACATCCGCGCAGGCTCCGTAGCGCTCACGTTCTTCCTCTTCCTCTTCCTCTTTACCACGATGCTGGCCGTTGAAATCAACATCCTGTGCAAGCAAATCAAGAAAGGACCGGAGCATACCACTACGGAGAATGACAATACAAATCAACAACTCTAACAAACGATACTGACATGACATACAGTTTTTTGCAGCATTACTGGTGGTTCCTGATATCCTTATTGGGTGCGCTACTGGTGTTCCTCATGTTCGTACAGGGCGCAAACTCGCTCATCTTCAGCCTCGGCAAGAACCCTGAAGAGCGGCGCATGCTGATGAACTCCACCGGACGGAAGTGGGAATTCACCTTTACCACGCTCGTAACCTTTGGCGGAGCGTTCTTCGCCTCGTTCCCCCTGTTCTACAGCACGAGCTTCGGCGGAGCCTACTGGCTGTGGATGATTATCCTCTTCTCGTTCGTTCTGCAGGCCGTGAGCTATGAGTTCCAGAACAAGCTGGGCAACTTCCTCGGCGCCCGGACGTTCCAGGTGTGCCTCGTTCTCAACGGAGTGCTGGGGCCGCTGTTGCTGGGCGGCGCCGTAGCCACCTTCTTCAACGGTTCCAACTTCGTGGTCAATAAGATGAACCTAACCGACAGTCTGCAGCCCGTCATCAGCCACTGGGCCAACTCAAGCAATGGTCTCGACGCACTGCTCGACCCGTGGAACGTTGTCTTCGGTCTCGCCGTGTTCTTCTTAGCCAGAATTTTAGGCACGCTCTACATCCACAACAACGTGAACGACGACATCATCCGCGGCCGCGTGCGCCGCCAGCTTGGGGTCAACACGACCTGCTTCCTGGCGCTGTTCCTCGCTTTCCTGGTGCGCACACTGCTCAAGGACGGCTTTGCCTACGACCCCGTTTCGGGCGTCATCATGACCGAACCGATGAAGTACCTGCACAACCTGACCGATATGTGGTATCTCTCCGCGGTTCTGCTCGCAGGCGTTGCGCTGCTGCTTTACGGCATTGTGCGCACTGCGGTGAATGTACGCTACACCTCGGGCATCTGGCCTGCCGGCATTGGAGTGGTGCTCGTGGTGCTGGTGTTGTTCCTTTGCGCCGGCTGGAACCACACGGCCTACTATCCTTCTAACGTCGATTTGCAGAGCTCACTCACCATCGTAAACAGCTCCAGCAGCCTCTTCACGCTCAAGACTATGGCCGTGGTGTCGCTCCTCATTCCGTTCGTGCTGGCCTATATCGCCTACGCATGGCATGCCATGGACAAAAAGAAGATTGACCGTGACGAGATAGCGCACGGCGATGCCTACTGAATTGTACGACAGATATGAGAGTTTTGATGAAAACAACAGCCGTGGTCATCTTTTTGACCACGCTCAACCTCAACCTCATGGCACAGCAAGACAGCCTGCGCCATGAGGTTTTGATAGAAACGTCGATGGGCAACATCCGTGTGCAGCTGTACAACGAGACGCCCCGCCACCGCGATAACTTCCTCCGGCTGGTGCGCAGCGGCTACTACGACGGCAACCTCTTCCATCGTGTCATACAGAATTTCATGATACAAACCGGCGACTCCACCACCCGTCATGCGGCCTCCGGAGCCGAGGTGGGGGCCTGGTCACCGGCTTACGAACTGCCTGCCGAAATTTGTTTTCCGCAGCTCTTTCACAAGCGCGGAGCGTTGGCAGCGGCACGCGAGGGCGACGACGTGAACCCCGAACGCCGCTCCTCGGCCAGCCAGTTCTACATTGTGTACGGCCAGCGGTTCACCGAGCAGATGCTCGACCGGGTGCAGCAGCGCCTCGACTCTGCCACGGCCGGCCGCGTGGTGCTTACGCCACAGTTGCGCCGAGTTTACAGCGAGCAGGGCGGTACGCCCCATCTCGACGGGCAGTACACCGTCTTCGGCGAGGTGGTTGAGGGCATGGACGTGGTGAAACAGATACAGTGGGTGGAGACCGACGGCCGCGACCGCCCCTTGCTGGATGTGCGCATCGTCCGTGCCACGGTGCTGCGTTGAGCCTTTTCCGTTGCTTTCGTCTCCGCCACTCGCCCGGAGCGCGCTTAAAAAGGTTTCATCCGCGCTCCCCGTCCGTCCGTTTTCGCAGTGTTGATGATATGCTTCAGGAACTTTCGACAGGTGTCACACATGAATTCGACACCTGTCACACAATCGTGCGACAAGTGTCGAAAGTTCCTGAAGCTTAGTTTTAACATGTAATGAACACCCCATGCGGCCGGCGAAAGCAAGCCTGCGGGGTGCCAAAGGCATCCCGACGGCTGTCGGAAACCTGATTTTCAACGTCGGCGGACGGTTGAAGCTGCAGCAAATAAAAGCATGAAGTGGAGAAGAAATTGCGTACGTATCTGATGGCGGACAATGCTGCCGGCAGCTTTCTCGGGGTGAGGTTGAACTTCTGTTTGTAGTGAGGATTGACGAGCCACAGCTGCCTTTGCCCGATGCGGAGACTGCAGCGGCGGGTCGTAAGCTCAAATCTTTCTATGGAGGTGCGGCACTCCTTGATGCTCATCAGCTCCCGGACAGCGTCTGCCCGCTCGTGTCCCACGTGTTTGAGCAACCACACATAGGCCGTGTTTGGCAGCAGATGGAAGTAGGGAATGTGGGAACAAAAGCGGCTCCTGCATATCTGCTGATGGCCTCCGAAAGGCATTTGCCATGCGGGAAAGGCAACAAAGAGCACGCCCCCTTGGGCCATGAACTCCCTGACGTGTGCCAGGAAAGCCTCTTTACAGGCAACATGCTCGATGACATCATGCAGGATGATGATGTCGAATTTATCCCTCTCACTGCCCGGCAGCGGATATTCAAGGAAGTCGCAATGCGAGAACACCGCATTCGCATGTCCCGAGAAGAAGCTCTGGGCCTGCTCTGTCCGCTGCCTGTCTATGTCAACGCCCGTTACCTTACAGCCTCTTCGGGCAAAAGGGAGCAGGTTTCCTCCCTCGCCGCATCCTATTTCGAGCACGCGCTCCCGGCCCGTAACGGGCTTGAGGAGGTTGATATAAGGAAGGTAATAGTTCTCTGATGTCTCTGCTGTTTCACGGAAGTACTGCTTCCTGTCGGTATGTCTTCTTTGCATAGAAGTATATTTTAGTCTGTGTGGCGGGGCCTGAAAGCCTGCTGCCTTTACAGGTAGAGCCCGCTAAAGGCAAAAGGCTTTCGGGCACAGAGTTAAAATATACAAAATCAATAGCTGATGATGATGCCCACGGGTAACGTGAAGTTGAGGCGGTGGTTGTCGAAGACGGTCTGCACCTTGCTATCCTTCGGGAAGCGGTAATACAAGCTCGGCTCGATGAAAAGGCCCACGGATGGCGACAGATTGTATTGCAGTCCGAGGCCCGTTTGTACCGACCACCTGACCGGGACTGCCCGTTTTGGCGATTCCTTATAGGCCACCTTGCCGTTAACAACGTACGTCACGTCGGTGCGGACATAGACGGGAACTTCCATCCTGATGCCGCCCGAGAGGAATACCGTAAGTCTGTTGCCGCGGTGCAGGGCGTAGTCTACCTTTGCCGGAATAACGATGTTCCTCACCGTTTGCCTTTCCCGGGTGTGGTAAGCGCCTTCTCCCGTCGTTGTTGTGCTGCCCAGTTTCAGGTAGCCTACGCCCGTACCGAAGCTCCAGCGGCTGCCCAGAGCGTGGCTCGCCATGACCTCTACCGACAGCGGAAGGTCGAACTCTCTGTGCTGCCTGATGCTTCCGCTGTTGTGGGAAGCAATGGCCAGCAGGCTTTGCCCAGGCTGATTGTCGTTGTCGATGTACGACTGCGACAGATAAAGTGCGTAATGCTCCCAGTCCTTAAAGCTCTCCAGCGGCGGCTGCAGTTCCGAGGACATGTCGCCTTTGGCCAACTCGTAATAGGACGGAAGTCCCGTCGAACCGGCTCCCGGGTTTCCGTTCAGGTTTACGGCAATGCCCAGCTGCCAGCCATTCTGCAGCCCGTGGCGGGGCAGAACGGGAAGACTGTAATCCTTGTTAGTATATTCAAAGGTGGACGGAGCCGGCATCGGGCGGTGCGATTTCACGGAATCGGCTTCGGTCTTTGCCGTGTCCACGGTTGCCGTTACAGCCGTTTCAGCTGCAACAGTGCTGCCGGGAGCGGGGCTTGCAATCGCTGCCGGCGCCGGCTTCTGCCGTATCGGAAGCCTCGTAGCCAGCGCTTTCTCCCTCGTTTCCGACATTGCGGGCAGGCCGTTCTGCTTTTTCCCGACGCTTCGGCGGACAACTGCGGGCTGCCTGCTCTCTTTCTTTCTCAACAGCAAACCAAAGGGAATGGCCGTTACGAGCAGCAGTATAATCACTTTTTTGCTGTCGGACAGCATCTTGCGCAGCCGCTTTCGGGCAAAGAAGAGCATGGACGAAGATGTGTGAGGCTCTATGTCCAGCAATCGCGAAATCTCCTTGTGCGACAGCCCTTCGAGTACATAAAGCCTGAAAACCCTGCGGTATCCGTTGGGCAGACGGTTGACCATGTCGTTAAGCTGGTCAAGTGACAGCGTGCCGAGTGCCTCCTCCTCCGGCTCCGCAGGCATGCAGTCCCGTATGTCATCCAGCGAGAGAGCGCGGCTTTTTCTCGTCTTTTCGTATTCGTAAGCCAGGTTTGTAACGATTCTGTTCATCCATCCGGCAATGCGGCGGTTGTCTTTCAGCGAGTGGAGTGAGGTGAAGATGATGATGAAAGCATCGTGAACGATATCTTCTGCGGCCTGCCTTTCGTGTACGATACGCCTGCATGTGGCAGTAAGTTTGGGCCCGTAGGTGTTGTACAACATGCCCATTGCTTCGTTGTCCCCTTGCTTGCATCTTTCTACCAGGAGTTCGGTGTTCATATTCCAAATGCCCATTTATGTATAGATAAAATACGGGCGGAATACTTGCTCGGTGCCTGTTTCTTTTAAGTTTTATTCACTTTTGGGCGCTGCCAGTGGCCACTCTGCATGGCGTTAGGGTGCGGGAGAGCCGGAGAAGCACGGATTTCCCCGGCCTCCCGATGCAAGGAAGCGGAAACGGAAATGATGTGATGAAACTTTACAAATACCCTCTCCAGTTTCGCGTATTTGCCACCAACCGTCCGTTAGGTCGCAAATACGCGCTAAAATCGCCGTTTTTGTAACTCGTTGAGCATCAGGATTTTACCCTATAAGCATAGCTCCTGACCATACGGAGATGGCCTCACTATCATAGTGAGATGGCTTCACTGCTGTAGTGAGATGGCCTCACTACGATAAGGAGATGGCCTCCTTACGTTAAAGAGCATAGCTCCTTACGCTTAAAAGCATAGCTCCAAGGGTGTAAAAGCATAGCTCCAAGGGTGTAAAAGGCCATCTCCGTCGTTTCAGGAGGTGGTTTCCGGGGGGTGAAAAGGCCAAAAGCAGCTCTTCCGTTCGCTATTTCGAGCGGAATTGTTGCACTGTTTTTTAGCATGTTTTCTTTACAATCAGGCTTGCAATGGCAGGCCTGCAGACCGGTAAAAGGAGGCAACTGCGGGGGCGTGAACCGGCCGGAAACGCACGGAAAGCATGTCCCGTGGCTCTTCAGGAACCTGTTGCAGGCCTCATCGTACGCCCGTTTCCTGGTCCGTACTGCGGAGGGTATTGTCGCGTTTGATGTTTCTCGGCTTGCCGCTTCGCAGTGTATAAGATACGTCTATGCCAAAGGAGCGGGCGGTCATGTAGTTGGTTTGCCGGCTTGCGAAGCCCTGGTATTGCTTCCGGATGCGCAGGGTTTCGTATTTGTTGAACGGCGAATTGACCGTTATCTTCACGTTCAGAGCGTTTTTCAGGAACGACCTGCTGACGTAGCATGAGTACAGCGAGAAGGCATCCGACTTGCTCCAGGCGTCCGGACGGTTCTTGTAGTTGCCGTACTGCAGGCCTACGGCCCACTGTTTGATGCTCAAATTGCCCATAAAGGTAAGGTTGTATTCCCACCAATGCTGGTTCAGGTCCCAGTCGGAGCTCTTCATCCGGCCGTAAGTCAGGTTGCCCGTGGCCGTAAGTGACAGCATGCTGACGGGCCGGTAGTTGATGTATATGTTGCCGCCCGTGGCTCTGATGTAGTCAATGTTCCTGTATGTATCTGTCAGGAGCGTAGAACCCTGCTCCTGATAGGAATAAGGTACGACAGCATCGTTGAGCTGCTGGAAGCTCAGGTCGTACGACATGAACAGCTTGGGGCCAAAGCTCATGAGGCCGGCACCCAGCGTTTGTGTGTGCGGATATAGCAGGTTGGGGTTGCCTTTGCCGGCTGCATAGGAGGAGTAAACGGCCGTAAAGGGATTGAGCATCGTGATGTCGGGGCGCTGGATGCCGCCGGAGTAGTTGAGTGAGAGCTGCGTGCTCTTGCTTATTCGGTAGCTCAGGCCAAGGTGCGGGATGAGGATGTTGTCGTGAGAGGTCACACCTTGGGCATGGTTCAGCTTCATGTTCAGGCTGGCGTATTCCCATCTTAGGCTGGCGTTCAGGCTCAGTTTGCCGAAGAGGCCTGTGTAGGAGGCGTAGAGGGAGGATATGTTCTGCGTGTAGTCCATGTCCTCTTTCGGGGCGTCGACATGTATGGGAGCCGTCCACTCGTTGTTCAGCCACTCGTAGAGCGATGCCTTTGTGTGCCCTGAGCGGAATATCTGTTTGCCGCCCAGGTGCAGTTCGTGCCCCTTTCCTGCGGGCAGCAGCAGGTCGGCCATCAGTGTGTGTTCGTTCAGTCCGCCGTTGGTGGCGCGCTTGTAACGCTCGTTTCCGCTTCCCGCAGCCCCCGTGTAATCCTGCTGATAGTTGCGCTTGTCGGGATTGTAGGTATAGCGGTAGCCTGCAGAGAAGTTCTCCTTGTTCTTGTTGGTGGGCAGGAAGTGCCGGTAAACCGCGTTTGTTTCGGCTGTTCCGGTCCAGTTGCTGTTGTCGTTAACGAACCGGGTATGAATGGTGTTTTGGCCGGGCATGGTCAGTGACTGTTCCCACTGCGTGCTCAGATTGGTCTGTTTGAAGAGCCCGTGCCCGTCGAGATACAGCGAGTTCAGGCTGTCTATGGTCCATGTAAGCAACCCCCTGACCGTGTGAGTGTTCCAGTCACCGTCTCCTTTTCCTTCCATGAAGACCTTGCGGTTGCTGTCCGTAAAGCTGTTCTCAGTCTCTATGGGCTGGTTGCGCTGCCCTTCATTGTGGAAATCGTAGCCTACCGAAAAGTCAACATTGCCCTTGGTTCCCGTGAAAGTTGCACCGGCATGGCCCTTGGGTTGGGTGGCGGCGCCGGTGTAGGCCGTGAGTGTATAACCCGTCAGATGGTGTTTCTCGGTTACGATGTTGATGATGGCGTCTCCTGCATCGGCATCGTACCGGCCGTCGATGTTCGTGATAACCTCTACTTTTGATATGGTCGAGGCGGGTATTCCCTGCAGTATTTCCTTAGGATTGGTCATGGCTATGCGGTACGGGCGGCCGTTCATGTAGATGGAGTAGCGCGAACTTCCCTTTACGGTGATGTTGTTGTTGGGGTCGACATTGATTAACGGCACCTGTTGCAGTGCCGACAAAAGGGTAGAACTCTGTACAGATTTGTCGGCCGACATATCATATACGATGCCTTCGTGCGTCATCTTGATGTGTTCCCGCCTGCCTACAACCGTTACTTCTGTAAGAGTTTTGCTCTCGGAAGCCATGTACACAGGGATTACAGCGTAGCTGCCAGCTACTACTTCCTTGCTGTAATCTCTGTAACCCACGCAACTTGCCCTCATCACATACCTGCCCGGAGCCGTGCGGAACACGATGCTTCCGCTGTCGTTGGTGCAGCTGAACAGGGTGTCGGTTGGACTTAATAAGGCTATGTTGACAAAGGGAATTGTCTCGTGTGTGAGACTGTCGTATACTATAAACTTGGTATATGCCTTCCCGTTGGCCTGTGCATGGCAGCACATGGCGTGGAGTAAAAGGAACAGCAGTATGGTTTCGCCTCTTGATAAGATTCTCATTTGCATAAGTGGGTGTAGTTTTAAGGATGCTGTCATCCCTCTATGTGCCCGGAGCTTGTGCCCTGCAACATGGGTATGGAGCTTCTTTGCTTGTTCATGTTACGGTGACAAATTTACGCAAATTGATTTTATTTGGCGACTAAATCAGTTTTCTTTTTACTAAAAAGCGTTATATTGTTTTAAATCGTTACATGGAGTGTAGGCTCATCTCGGCAACTTCCGCAGGTAGAAACAGCCTTTCCGTCTTCTATTCCAGACGGAAATATCGCATGTTTTCCTTATGATCCTGCTTGATTCAGTTAATGTCGAAACTCCATTTAACGATGAATTCGCGCGGTCGCAGACGGTTAGCGGTGCAGGTTTGCAGGGTGTTGGTAAGCTGGATACGCTCTATCCGGTCTTTTCCGACGATGTTGTTAACCTCTACCGAGAGCTCGGAATGGCTGTTCTTGTAACTCAGCGCGACGTCGCAGAAGTAGTTCCTGCCAAGCGTTTTGTCGTTGGTGTAGAGCAGTTCGTTGTTCCAGGTCATCATGATTTTGGGTGTGAAGAAGAAGTAGAAGCCTAATTCATGCTTCCAGTTCAGGGTCTTTCCGGCCGAGAGAGCTTTGCTGGTGAGGTTCTTCTGCCGTGTAATGGTTACCGAAGAGCTGCCTTCGAGCGACAGCAGCGGCCACGGGCGGAGCGAGTAGTTGGTGCCGATGGTGGTGGTGTACATGCGGGCATCGTTCAGTTTGTGGGCTATCAGGAGCTGATAGTCGCTGCGTTGGGCCCTGACACTTGTGGCAATGTAGGCCTTTGCCCATGAGAACGACTTGCTGATGCGGGCCGTAATGCCCGCGGTGGCGGATGTGTAGCTGCTGTCGGTGGCCATTATCGTGTAGACCGACTGGTTGAGACGGTATTCGTACAGGGTGCTGCCGGCGGTGCGGCTGTAGGTTGGCTGAATGTAGAAGAACATGCCGGAGAGCGGGTTGGCATATTCATAGGAGACGGCGAAGGTCGTGGCTCGGGTGGATGACGTCTTGCCCTTGTTCATCATCCGCGTGCGATAGTCGGTAAAGAGCGGCGTATCGAAAATGAATTCTGCCGTCAGCGGGGCGTGGGTGGCGGTTACTGAGGCCGAGAGAGTTGACATGGCGGAGATTTGCCAGTGGTACGAAAGCCTTGGGTCTAACCATAGATGCCGGTCGTGCGACTGCTTGTACGACTGGTGTACCAGTAATGTCTTGGCATAGACGGCCAGCCGGTGGCTGCCGAAATTGAGTGTCATGGAAGGCGTGCAGTACAGCGTGCGGCAGATATAGGGGCTTTGGTGCGAGGTCTGAGGTCCCGTTTCTACGCCAATGTACTGGTGATCGTAGGTTGCTCCTACGGTGTTCTCGATGTTGAAACGGCCGATGGGTACGGCGCAGTTCAGTTCCGATTTGATGTTCAGGTAGCGCTGTGAGAGCTTTTCTGTTTCGCCTTGCGCGGTGAACAGACGGCCAGGCAGGTTGTGATAGGTGATGTTGGTGTTCCATTTGTACACGCGCTTGGCCTGTGTGGTGTGCGACAGGTGTAGCTCGTCGGCTATGTATTGCTTGTGCGGCTTTATCATCTGGCGGGTGTCTGTGCCGTTGAGGCGCATGCTGCCCGTACTCTTGTTGAAGTCCATGTACCCTCTCAGGTTGTTGTTCACGAATGTGTTGTCGCCGTTGTATTGATAGTTAGCTTCGCCTTTCCACTGGCTCCGCGTATTCGTGATGTCGTCTTCTTCGAGTATGGTGGGCATGCCTTCGATGGTGAGATAGGTTTCGGAACTCTTTTTCCACAGGTCGCTCTTATCGAGAAAGATGTTTCCCTGCAGGCGCAGTTCCGACTCCTTTCCCGTCTTCCACAGCCAGTTGCCGGCCATAAGGTGGCTGCGGTTGAACTCATGGCGCTCTTGTTTCATGTTTGGAACGCTGACCTCCATGAGCGAGAGCAGTCCGTCTTCACTTTCAATCATGCTTTGGCTTTGCATGACTAAATCCCTTACCTCGGTGCTGATGTCTTTCCCCGTGTTGTTATTTTTATACAGCATCAGGGTTTGGAACTGCTTGTTGAAGTACAATCCCAATGCCCGGTTGTCGTAAATAAAGCGCTGCCCGTAGCCTGCTCCTAAGTCCATGGTGCCGCTCCAAACGGCTTTGGCATCGTCGGTGAGTACCAGGTTGAGTGCAGCCTGGTCGCTGAACTGTACGCCGTGCAGCGATTTTACGGGCTGATGGTTCTGCAGCACCTGTACGTTCTGTATCTTGTCGGCCGGTATGTTCTTGTTGGCAACCCCGTATTGGGAGCCCATGAGGTCGAGTCCTTCAATGTAGAACTTGTTGATGGCCTTGCCTTGGAATTTAACAGAGCCGTCGCTCGACACCTCCATGCCCGGCATCTTGGCTATTACATCGCCTATGCTGCGGTCCTGCCCCTGACGGAAACCGGCCACGGAGTAAGTGAGCGTGTCGCCGCTGGCCTGTATGCGCTTGGCCCTTACGGTTACTTCCTTGAGCGTGAACTTGTCTTTCCGGAGTACAATGGTCATGCTGTCCTTCATCTCTCCGGGCGGTATTACCTTGGTTTGGTAGCCTAAATAGCTTACCTTAAACGCCTGCAACGTGTTCTCTTTCAGCGTGTCGGGTACAGAGAGGCTGTACTGCCCCTGCTCGTTCGTCGTGGTATAGGCCAGTATCCGCTCTGCTCTGTCTATGCCTACAAGGGTAGCTTGCACCAGGGGAGCCCCGTCACTCCCCTTTACCGTGCCGGTGAATACTTGTGCACGGGAACTGATACTTATCAGGCAAAGGAGTGTTATAGGGATGTTAGTTTTCAAGGAAAACCGGAATTCTCTTCTTGTAAACAATTGGTTTGCCATCTCTTCCTATTGGGTGGTCAATGATGCCAAACCGTTTGACGTATTCCACGGGGTTGGCAGCGCTTTCTTCTTTCAGGCGTTTTAACTCCTGCTTGGTGCATTTGATGCTTTTATCCAGCGACGGGATGGACACCGTACCCTCCCCTTGCCTGATTTCGAAACATTCGAAAGAGAAGATGCCGGAGTCATCATGAGCATAGAGAATGAGCCCCGGCAGTCCTTGCAGCTTCCACGGGCCAGCCTGAACGGGGATGGAACTTGTGAAGCACGCCGTCCATTTGCGGTTTCCGTACGTGCAGGTGGCAAACTGGCACGGCATATTCAAAATTGTGGTGTCGCGGGGTTGGATGGTCCACGTTATGGGAGCGATGGGTTCTTTATAATAGAAACTTTTATATTCTCTGTCAGCGATCGTCCTCTGACCTTGTATAGGGTAATTGTTAAATACATATTCAAATGACCGTGGAGTAGGATATTGCCCTATGAGCCTCAAAGCCTCCTGAACACTCCCATGCGCTTTCGTGACGCTGTCAGCAATTTCCTCTCTTCTTTTTTGCCATCTTCCGTAGTATGCCGTACGGTGTTGGCCGATTTCAAGCACCTTTTCCTCCGTTTCCAGATCCTTTTGGTCGGTGTACGACTTGAAACTGTACAGGTAGTAGGCACGCATGCGTACAGAGTCAACTTCTTGCCCCTGCACATTTGTGCTAAGTGTAGCAAGCAGTGTAAATAAGAAGAATTTATTATACATCTGTACAAAGGTTTACTAAGTTCTGATTTCATGATGAATTTAAACGAGGCATGGGGAGCATTCCTCCCCTGTCTTTTATATGAGTGATAGATTAAAGCACGTCAAATATATTGAATATAATTGATAGTTGCAAATAAAAAACGGTTCTTTTATAATTTTTATACAACATATATGTGAGCATTGGAATGGGAAAGCAGTGTAGGTAGCCAGAGCTTTTGGCTCCTTGTAACATGAACATCAACACATGTTAGACACCAAAGTGCAATAAGAAAGTCATTCTTCCAGAAGAACCGGAATTCTCTTTTTATAAACAATCGGTTTGCCATCTCTTCCTATTGGGTGGTCAATGATGCCAAACCGTTTGACGTATTCCACGGGGTTGGCAGCACTTTCTTCTTTCAGGCGTTTTAGCTCCTGCTTGGTGCATTTGATGTATTTGGTCATAGAGGGAGTGAACACCGTACCCTCTCCTTGCCTGATTTTAAAACACTCAAAGGCGAAGATGCCGGAGTCATCATGAGCATAGAGAATGAGCCCCGGCAGTCCTTGCAGCTTCCACGGGCCAGCCTGAACGGGAATGGAAGTGGTAAAGCAGGCTGTCCATTTTCGGTTGCCATACGTACATGTGGCAAACTGGCAGGGCATATCTAAAATTGTGGTATCGCGGGGTTGAATAGTCCACGTCATTGGAGCGATGGGTTCTTCATAATAGAAAGGCTTAAAAACTCTATCAGTAATTGTTCTCTGACCTTGTGAAGGGTAATTGTTAAATAAATACCCAAATGATCGGGGAGTAGGATATTGGCTGGTGACCCTCAACATCTCCTCAAGACCTCCATGTGCTTTCGCGACGCTATCTCTTAATTCATCTCTTTTTCTTTGCCATCTTCCGTAATATGCCGTACGGTGTTGGCCAATTTCAAGCACCTTTTCCTCCGTTTTCAAATCCTTTTGGTCGGTGTACGACTTGAAACTGTACAGGTAGTAGGCACGCATGCGTACAGAGTCAACTTCTTGCCCCTGCACATTTGTGCTAAGTGTAGCAAGCAGTGTAAATAAGAAGAATTTATTATACATCTGTACAAAAGTTTCTAAGTTCTGATTTCATGATGAATTATAAACGAGGCATGGGGAGCATTCCTCCCCTGTCTTTTACATGAGTGATAGATTAAAGCATGTCAAATATATTGAATATAATTGATAGTTGCAAATAAAAAACGGTTCTTTAATAATTTTTATACAATAAATATTCAAGGGCGGATTCCATAAGCAAGTGCAAAGTTAGGCAATTCTTTCCTTAATGAGGTCTTTAGGCTTCCCAAATCCGTTTTTCTTTCTTGGCCTGTTGTTCAATTTTTCCATCACGTGTCTGATATACTGCTTTGTTATTCCCCTGAAATCCGTCTTCTTGGGTATATACTGCCTGATGAGTCCGTTCATGTTCTCTATGGCCCCCTTCTCCCATGACGAGTATGGATGTGCGAAGTAAACGGTCGTGTCCAGTTCCCTTGCGATGATTTGGTGTGCGGCAAACTCAGTGCCGTTGTCAGTCGTTATGGTCCTTACGGGC